>DATADL010000001.1:0-2233 GCA_036258555.1 Actinomycetota bacterium
CTCGACCACGCGGCGCAACAGCGCACGACAGCCCTCGACGTCGCGGGGCTCGCCCCAGATCCCGCGGCCCGTGATCTGCATCGCGCCGAAGCCCAGCCGGTGGACCGGCAGGTCGCCGCCGATCGTGAAGTTGCCTCCGAGGTGCGGGTGGTGCGTCATGAGCGTCCTCCTAGGCCGCGAGCTCCGCGGGCGTGATCGACAGACGCAGCAGCCGGTCCCGGAAGACCACGATCTCGACCGCCGTCCCGGCGAGCGTCCCGTCCATCAGCCGCTGCAGGTCGTCCATTCCCGCGACCGGCGTTCCGTGAACCTCGACGATGATGTCCTCCGGCCGCAGGCCTGCCTGCTCTGCCGGGCTCCCCGGGACCACCTGCACGACCTCGATCCCGCGCTCGCGCCCGACCTCGCGGGCGACGCGCGGCGGCAGAGGGCGCGCTCCGCCGGCGACTCCGAACCACGCTCGTCGGACGCGGCCCTCGGTCATCAGCGCGGAGACGATCTTGAGCGTCGCCTCGTTCACCGGGACGGCGAGCCCGAGGCCTTGTCCGAGACCGGGCCCCACCAGCGCGGTGTTGACGCCGACGACGGTGCCGCCCGACTCGACGAGCGCGCCGCCGGAGTTGCCCGGATGCAGCGCCGCGTCGGTCTGGATCACGTTCTCGACGAAGCGGGCGCTGCCGTTCGACTGCGTCACGAAGGAACGTCCGAGCGCGCTCACTACACCCGCAGTCACCGTCCCGCCGAAGCCGAGCGGGTTCCCGATCGCGACGACGAGCTGGCCGACCCTGAGCCGTGCCGCGTCGCCGAGCTCCGCCGGGGCGAAGCCGTCGCCGCGGGCGCGCACGACGGCGAGGTCCGAGAGCGGGTCGCAGCCAACGATCTCGAACGCCGTCTCCCGCCCGTCCGAGAACGACGCGTTCCCGCCGTCGGACCCGGAGACGACGTGCGCCGACGTCAGCATGAACCCGTCCGCCGTGATGAGCACTCCGCTGCCCGTGCCGGACTGACGGCGGCCCCCGCGCACCTTCTGGTACACGGCGAGGTTGGCGACGGACGGCGTGAGCCGCTCCGCGATGCGCGTGACGATGCTCGAGTACGCGTCGAGTGCCGCCGCTTCCTCGTTCACGCCGCCGGCCCCTGAGCGCGCGCCTTCCCGACCTCGGCGAGCGCGGTACGCAAGGAGTCGATCCACTCCGACTCGTTCTTGCCGACGAGCCGCACGCACCACGCGAGCGCCTCGCTGCGGCTCCGCGCGACGCCCGCGTCGATCAGCGTGTCGAGGACCGTCCGCTCGCGGAGCCGGAGGCGCGTCATGACCGGGATCGCCATGTTCGTGAACACGCGCCGGACCCCGCCGCACTCGGCCCCCCAGGCGACCTTGCGGCCGAACAGGCGCTCGGCCTCGTCCGCGATCGCCATCCGGGCGGGCCGTGTGTCCTCGCGGAACCTCTTTATCCGCGCCAGCCGGGCCGCGTTGGCGGCGTCGTCCGACGCGCCCTCGCCGAGGTCGACGTCGCCGAGCCGGCCGACGACGAGGATCTCGTCGCGGTCGCCGGTGACCTCGGGTGTGGCCTCGAACCAGTCGTCGGGAAGCCGTCCCGCGAACCAGCCCTGGATCTCGTCGTTCATCTCGTCCTCCTGGTAGCGTGGATTACGAGATTACACGATTACCAAGGTCTTGCTACACCAAAGCCCCCTGGGGAGCGACTTCTTGGGCGGGGGGGTTCCCTGCACAGAAAGTCGTCGCGGGTCCGGCGACTACCGGACGCGAGACCATCGGTGAGCTTAGGGGCCATGCGTAAGGTGTGGTTTGGACGAGTCGCGAGCCCTTGCTCGGAGCGGTCACGGGTACGAACCGTGGCCTGCTCCAAACCCCTTTATCCGCCTGTATTGCTGTGTGTCGACGACTGCGGGTACGTATTCCGCAGGTAGACGCCCACATTTCCGCGGCCTGGTTAACGGTAGCTCTGCCCACCATTCGCGTCCTCCTTCGCGATGACTGGCGCTACCAGGCACAACAGCACGCGCCGTCCCCAGGACACTGTTGGGGAACTGTGGACAGAAACCTGATCTAGGGCGAAAGCGCGTTCGCAGCTTTCATCGCGACCTCCTCCATTTTCACGGCTTGAACTGCGCCAGTTGCTGCTGACGCTCTTTGCGCTGGTCGACTTTCCCGTAAATGAACAAGCTAGAAAGCGCTACCGCCTCTCCAACGATGAGTGCCACACCGAGC
>DATADL010000002.1:0-5863 GCA_036258555.1 Actinomycetota bacterium
TCGATCACGATGTGACCGCCCGACGGGAGCCACACCTTGCGGTCGAGCGACTTGCGGATCTGCTCGACGACCCGGTACTCCTCGAAGATCGGCAGGGTCCCCTCGTACACCTCGATCCGGTCGCCGAGGTCGGCCGAGCTCGACCGGACGTAGTCGCGGAGCTTGTCCGCCAGCACCACGTCGTCGACGACGCAGCGGCTCACGTCGCGGTTGAAGAGGTCGCGCACGACGCGCATCTCGAGCTCCGGTTCCTCGTAGACGAGCGCGGGGGCCTTCGAGCCGTCGGCCTTGCGACGGATGCCCTCCCACGTCTGGACGAGCCGGTCGAGGTCGCGCTGCAGGTCCTCGCGCGGAGCGCCCTCGGCCGCCGTGCGGACGATCAGCCCGTGGTCGGACGGCCTTATGTCGGTGACGATCTCGCGCAGCCTCGTCCTCTCGCGGTCCGAGAGCCGGCGCGAGACGCCGATCGAGCGGGCGTTGGGGACGAGGACGAGGTGACGCCCGGCGAGTGACACCAGGGCGGTGAGCCGCGCCCCCTTCGCGCGCATCGGGTCCTTCGTGACCTGGACGAGGATCGACTGCCCGCTCTTGAGGACGGTCTCGATGCGCGGGACCTCGTCGCCCTCGTCGCCGGCGATGCCGACCTCGCCCGCGTACAGCACGCCGTTGCGGGACTCGCCGATGTCGACGAACGAGGCCTCCATCCCGGGCAGCACGTTCTGGACGCGCCCGAGATAGACGTTGCCGACGATCGAACGGTCCTCGTCGCGCGCGACGTAGTGCTCGACGATCTGGTCGTCCTCGAGCACGCCGATCTGGATGCCGCCCGGCTTCGCGTGCACGAGCATCACGCGGTCCGAGCGCGGGAACGACCTGCGGCCGGACTTGCGCCGGCCGCGGCCCCCGCGCCCGCGGCGGGACCCGCCGCGACGGGCCGGCCCCTCGGACTGGGGTGATTCCTGCTCGGGGTCGGGCAGGTCCGTCGCCTTCTCGCGACGGCGGGGAGACGGGTCGCTCACAGGAACCGCCTCATGTGGACGTTCAACAGAAGGCCTACGGCCATGTAGTTGGTGATCAGGCTGGAACCTCCGTAAGAGATGAAGGGAAGGGGGATGCCGGTGATCGGCATGATCCCCATGGTCATACCCATGTTGATGAACAGCTGGAACCCCCAGTACCCGGCGATCCCGGCCGCGATGAGGGTCCCGAAGAGGTCGCGCGACATCGCCGCGATGCGCAGCGCCCTCCACAACAAGAAGGCGAAGAGCGCGAGCAGCGTCGCGGACCCGACGAACCCCAGCTGCTCGCCGACGGCCGTGAAGATGAAGTCGGTGTGCTGCTCGGGGATGAAGTCGAGCGACGTCTGCGTGTTGTCGGCCTCGAGCCCCTTGCCGCCGATCCCGCCCGACCCGATCGCGATCTCCGACTGCGCGAGGTTGTAGCCCTCGGACTGGACGTCGGGGCTCGGGTCGAGGAAGGCGGTGATCCGGCGCACCTGGTAGTCCTCGAGCAGACCCGCCTGCACGATGAAGCCGACGAGCCCTGCGCCGAGGACGGCGAGGACGAGCAGGTGACGGATCTTGGCTCCGCCGACCAGGAGCATGACGCCGAGCAGCGCGACGAACACCATCATCGTTCCGAGGTCGGGCTGCACGTAGATCAACAGGCACGGGAGCGCGACGATCCCCACGGCCGCGGCGACGTCGCGCGCACGCAGCTGCCCCTTCAGGACCGAGAAGTACGCGGCCAGCGCGACGATCACGACGACCTTCGCCATCTCCGACGGTTGCATCTGGAAGAACCCGAAGTCGATCCACCGCTGGGATCCCTGCACCTCCTGGCCGAGCGGCGTCGCGACCGCTACCAGCGCGAGCAGCACGACGACGTAGAACACCGGCGCGAAGGCGCGGAAGTGCCGGTAGTCGAAGAAGCAGACGGCGAACAGCACGACGGTCGCCGCCACCGAGTACGCGAGCTGGCGGTCCAGGAACACCGTCGGGTCGAGCCCGGCCGCCTCCTGCTTGTGCTGCGTCGCCGACAGGATCATCACGGCGCCGAATCCCGTCAGCAGGAGCGTGACCATCAGAAGCGTCGGGTCGAGGTGTCGCAGCGGCGCCTTGCGCGCCATCCGCGCGGAGATGGGCTCGCCGCCGATCCGGTCGACGGCCTCCCCGAAGATCCCCTCCATCGCCATCAGCCGGACGCGTCCTGGCCGAGGCTTACGTCGGTCTCGTCGTCGATGCCGAACAGGCCCTCGAAGACCTCGCGCGCCACGGGGGCCGCGCTCTCGCCTCCGTGGCCCGCCTTCGCGAGGTACACCGACACGACGTATTGCGGGTCGTCCGCCGGCGCGTACGACACGAACCACGCGTAGTTCAGGCCCGAGTCGACGCTCCCGATCTGGGCCGTGCCGGTCTTGCCGGCGACCGGGTACTGGTCGAGCGGGAAGCCCGCGAACGCGCCGGCCGCGGTGCCGTTCGCGCCCGTGATCACGTCCTCGAGCCCCTGCCGGATGACCGCGATCTCGGTCGGGTCCAGGGGGAGCTTCCGCACGGCCCGCGGCTCGATCTCGCGCAGGATCTCTTCCTCGCCGGTCTCGGGATCCGGACGGCCGATCTTCCAGCCGACGTGCGGCTCCCAGACCTCGGCGGCGTCCGCCGCGATCGACGCGAACGCGACCGCCATCTGCAGCGGGTTCGTCGTGAGGTCGCCCTGGCCGATCGCCATGTTGACGGTGAAGCCCGGAAGCCAGCCGTCGAAGCAGCCGAGCCCGTCCTTCGCGAACTCCTCGCACCATTCCGCGTCGGGGACCCGGCCCGCGGCCTCGTGCGGCAGGTCGATCCCCGTCGGCCTGCCGAACCCGGCCTGGCGCATGTAGTCCTGGAACCGTTCGGAGCCGTCGCCGTTGGCGGCGCCCCACAGGTCCTCCATGCGCCACCCGAGCTCGTAATAGAACGTGTCGCAGGAGATCTCCAGGGACTCCGGGAACCCGATCGAGCCGAAGTCCACGCTCGTCCAGTTCTCGAAGACCGTCTCGATCCCCGAGGCGCCGTAGGAGATCGCGCCCGGGCACGGCAGGTACGTGCTCGGGGTGGCGATCCCGGTCGACATCGCGGCCCCCGCGGTGACGATCTTGAACGTCGACCCCGGCGGGACCTGCGCCTGGATCGCACGGTTCGGCTCGGCGTCGTCGTCTCCCGTCGCGGGGTCGCCGCGGAGCTTCTCGACCTCGCGTTCGGTGAGCCCGTCGGCCAGCATGGAGGGCGAGTACGTCGGGTAGCTCGCCATCGCGACGATCCCCCCCGTCTCCGGATCCATGACGACGACCGCGCCGTCGGGCGCCTGGTAGGCCGCGCCGCGGGCCGCCATGATCCCGCTCTCGAGCGCCTTCTCGGCGACTTTCTGCGCCTCGACGTCGATCGACAGGATCAGGTCCCGGCCCGGCTCCTCCTCCTGCCTGATCGCCTCGTCGACGACCTCGCCGGCGGAGTTCACGACGACCCGCTTGATCTGGGGCCGACCCCGCAGCCACCGGTCGTAGGTGCGCTCGACCCCTGCCTTCCCGATGAGGTCGCCCGGCTCGTACGGGGGCCGCGCCCCCTGGAACTCCTCCGACTCGAGCTCGTCCTCGTTGATCTCGCCGACGTATCCGAGGACGTGCGCCGCGAGCTTGCCGTGGGGATAGGTCCGGATCGGCAGGCGTTCGGCGGCCACGCCGGGGAAGTCCTCGGGGTTCTCGTGGATGTGCGTGAGCAGCGACTCCCTCACGTCGTTCACGACCGCGACCGGCTTGTAGGGGGAGACGGTCGCGTCGTTGAGGTTCTCCCGCATCTCCTTGACCTTCGCGATCAATGCCTTCTTGTAGCGGGGAGCGTCCTCCCGGACGAGCAGCCGCGCGATCGAGTAGAGGACGCGGCGCTCCCGCAATGTCCCGGGCTCGACGCGCTGGCGGTCGATGGTGATCGACAGAGACTCGCGGTTCTCGACGAGCACGTCGCCGTCGCGGTCGAGGATGCGTCCCCTCGTCGGCTCCGAGTAGACGAGCCGGATGCGGTTGTCCTTCGCCAGGTCCCGGTAGTCGCCGACGGCGAGGACCTGCAGGTACCAGAGCCGCGAGAACAGCGCGACGAACGCCGCGACGAGTAGCACGGCCATGACGGCGAGGCGGAGGACCGTCCGGTCCGCGCCGGTGCTTCGCTCGCCGCTGAGTGCGGGGCCTCCGCCGGTCACCAACGATGGACCCTCTCGGGGCGGAAGCGGTCGGCCACGCGGCGGACCAGCGGGAACACGAACGGCGTCAGCAGGGTGTTGTAGAGGACCACGAGACCCGCGACGCGCGCGGTGTAGCCGAGCCCGACCCACGGCTCGCCGAGCGTGATCGCGAGGCCCGCGTAGCCGAACTGCGCGACGGCCGAGGCCAGCGCGACGGTCAGCACGGGTGTCCACACCGACTCCGCGGGCGCGTACTGACGCAGGTTCCCGACCGCGTAGCCGACGAGCGTGTAGACGAGCGCGGTGAGGCCGATCACGGCGGGAAACGGCATGAGGTCTTGCAGCAGCCCCCCGCAGAAGCCCGTGACGACGCCGACCCGCTCACCGTCGAGGTAGGCGAGGCACACGACGACCACGAGCACGACCTGCGGGATGACGCCGAGGACCGTCGCCTGTGCGAGCAGCGTCGACTGCAACGCCAGAGCGACGATCAGCACGGCCCCCACGGCGAGCATGCGCGGGATCCCGATCTCGCCGAGGATCGTCGGCCGGCGCGGCGCGCTCATCCTCTCCGCCACTGCCACGTCACGACCCCTCGTTCTGCGTGAGCTGGGGTCCGCTCTCGACGAGCACCTGCACGAAGTCGAGCGTCGTGAAGTCGACGTAGGGGTCGACCTCGAGCTCCTTCGTCGCCTGGCGCGCGTCGCCCCCGACCTCGACGACCTGCCCGATCGGGATCCCCGCCGGGAAGATCCCGCCGTCGTACCCCGACGTCACGACCCGGTCGCCTATGTCGGCCTCGGCGTTCACGCTGATGTAGTCGAACGTCAACGGCTGACCGCCGCCCCTTCCGCGTACCGTTCCCGCGTCGCGGCCCCCGTCGATGCGAGCGCGCGCGGCGCCGCGGGGGTCGACGATGTAGAGGATCGTCGCCTGGTGCTCGCCGGCCGACAGGACCTTGCCCACGAGGCCCTCGGGTGCGATCACGGCCATGTCCGGCCGGATGCCGTCGTCACGGCCCTTGTCGATGATCGCGGCCCACGTCAGGTTCGCGGGCGCCGACGCGATCACCCGCGCGTTGACGCGGTCGCTCACGACCCAGGAGTCCTGCAGCTCGAGGAGCTGCGTCAACCGCCGGTTCTCCTCGATGAGCGACTCGGCCTCGAGGACCTGGGCCTCCGCCTGCTCGAGGGCCTCCTCCAGCTCGGCGTTCCTGCTCCGGAGGCTCCCCAGCTCGCCGATCGACGAGAAGAAGTTCCCGACCGGGCGGAAGACCGTGGTGAACCCGCGCTGGACGGGGGCCACGAGGGTGACCGAGAAGTCCTTCACCCGCTGGAGCGGGCCGCCCGGGCCTTGCCGGTAATCGAGCGTGATCACCAGGATGGCCAAAGCCAGGAAGACGAGCAGCAGCAATCGCCCTCGTCCGTTTCGGCGATACATCCGTATTCAGAACCTCTTCGCCTGCGCGAAAACTTGGGGGCGGCGGTCGTGTCACCGCGCCGCGATGCGGCGGGCCGCCCTGCGTGGGGGCCATGGTAGCCCTCCTGGGGGCATTCGCCCCATATGGGGTCTGACCTGCTGGTTTGCGAGAACGCGAAAGCGCGACCTCAGCGCCTCCTGATCGCCGCTCCCGTCAGCACCAGCAGGCTCA
>DATADL010000003.1:0-9407 GCA_036258555.1 Actinomycetota bacterium
CCGTCCATCTCGAACACCCGGATCCCGGCCTTCGACGCGTGGTCGTTCGTGTAGATCAGGCCGTTGTACCAGTACGCCGACCACGAGTCGGGGTTCGTCCCACTCTCTTTCGGCAGGTAGTAGCCCAATTCCTTCGGCGCCGTCGGATCGCTGAAGTCGACGACCGACAGGGCGACGCTGTAGTACGAGGACACTGCGATGTACTCGTCCGACTTCATCGGGAGCACGTTGAAGTTGTGCGTCGTGCAGCGCGGGCGCTGTGCCTCGTCGGCGTCGTCCGGCGGCGTGAAGACCCGCGGCGGGGCCCAGTAGCCGGCCTCCTTCGGCGCCGTCGGGTCGGTGATGTCGTAGAACCACATCGCGCCCATCGGGACCTGCGAGTTGCCGACGCAACCGCCGGCGGCCGCGCCTCCGAACTCGTCACCGAGCACGAGGTACTTGCCGTCCCACGTGAACCCGGTCGAGTGGTGGATCTGGATCTTCGGGTTGTGGATGCGGGCGAGCAGCTGCGGCTCGGCCGGCTTGCTCACGTCCCACACCTGCGACTCGCTGACGCAGGCGCCGACGGCGAGCTTGCGCTTCACGTCGACGGTGATGTCGTGGCATCCGATGGACGACAGCAGCGTCGGCGTCGACACGACCTCGGCCTTCGCCGGGTTGTCCAGCGGCACCTCGATCACGGAGATCTTGCGGTGGCTGACCGCGTTGCACGACCCGCTCTGGCCGGTCAGCGGGTAAGACTCGACGTAGACGTAGAGCTTGTCCTTCCCGCCCGGCACGAGCGTGTGGGTGTGCGAACCGCAGTCGGTGCGCAGCGCGGCGACCTGCCGGATCCGCTTCATGTTCGAGATGTCGAGGATCCGCACGCCTTCCCAGTCCGTGCCCTGCACGGTCTGGGCCTGGCTCGCGCCGACGGAGTCGCACTCCGGCTTGTCGCGGGGGGCGTCGACGGAGACGAAGACGAGGTCGCCCCACACCGAGACGTCGCCCTGCGAGCCGGCGCACGCGAAGTACCCGACCTGCTGGAGGTACGGGGCCTTCTTGCGGAGCTTGAAGAACCCGACGCCCTCGTACGACCCCGCGACGAGCAGGTCCTTCTGGAACGCGAGGTCCGAGCCAGCGGCGCGCACCTCCTCGTTGGTGTCGGGCGTCTCGGGGTCGTCCGGCGTGATGATGATCGCGTGCTCCGCGAGCAGCCTCACGTTCTCCGAGTGGTCGTCTTCGTTGTGCGTCGCCCCGGCCGGCTGTGCGACCAGTGCGGCGACGAGCGCCGCCGCCAGTGCGACGACGAGCAGCTGCCTCCGGTGCTTCATGGCCTCCCCCTGCGGAAGTGATCGTCTTGCCCAGGTGGATACCTTTCGCTGGGAGAGCACCGGATTCCTACTCGCGCAGACGCGAAAAGCCCCCGGCGACCGGGCCGCCGGGGGCAAATCGTCACAAATAGGTCAGTTGTTGAGGCCGAGTCTCTGGACGATCTCGTCCTTCGGCCGCAGGCCGACCACCTGCGACTTCACGTCGCCGTCGACGAACAGGGCGATCGTGGGGATGCTGAGGATCCCGTACTTCCCGGCCACGCCGGGAGCGTCGTCGATGTTGAGCTTGACGACCTTGATCTTGCCCTCGTACTCCGACTGGATCTTCTCGAGCTCCGGGTGCACGAGCCTGCAGGGTCCGCACCACTCGGCCCAGAAGTCGACGATGACCGGGGTGTCGGCTGCGAGCACGACCTCGTTGAAGTCGCTCTCGCTCACTTCCTGCATGTTGCCTCCTTCCGTGCGGCGCGGTGTGGACGGCGCGCTCCACCGGGGGGAAACGTCCCCGCCGAACCTATATTCCCCCGAGGGCCGGCGGGGGAATCGGCTTACTCGGTGCCGTTCTTCGAGCGGATCCGGCTCCACAGCTTGGAGACCAGCGGGGCGTCGTCGTCCTCGCCGGCGATCATGTCGTCGTTGACCTTCTCGGCGGGGGCCCAGAACCCGGCCCCCGGCCCCGACTCCGCGGCCTCGGTCTCCATGAGCTCGTCCCACGGCGATGGCTCGCGCGGGGGCATCGGCGGGACGACCTTGGGCGCGCCGTTGCCGGCCGGCCGCTCGACGCCGCTGGCGAGCTCGACCGACGTCCGCTCGGCGCGGTTCGCGTCGCGCTGAGCGGCGACCGACGACGCCTGCGCCGCCCGGGCTGCGCCCTGGGCGGCCTTGGCGGCGTCCTGCGCGATCTTCAGGGTCTCGCGCTGCTCCTGCAGGAGCGCCGCCTGCTCGGCGGCCTGGTGCACCATCAGCTCGGCCATGTGCCATATCTGCTCGCGCGACGAATAGGCGGCTTCGTCGGCCTTCGACGTCGCCGACTCGAACGCGGCCTGGGCGGCCTGCTGCATCGACGTCAGCCGCTGGGTCTCGGCGATCGACCGGCGCAGCGCCTCCTCGGCGTCCGATGCGGCGCGCGCAGCCGACAGGGCGGCCTCCTCCGCGGCCTTGGTCGCGACCTCCTGCGAGGCGCGGGCCGAAGCCTCGCGGCTCGCTTCGTCCGCGGCCTCGCGCGCGGCCTGCGCGGCCTGGCTCGCGGCCTGCGCCGCCTGTAGCTGTGCGGCGACGGCGGCCTCTTCCTTGTGGGCGTGCGACGCGGCTTCGCGCGCCGCCTCCCTCGCGTCGTGCGCGGCCACCCCCGCCGCCTGGAGCGCTTCCCTGGTCGCCATCTGCAGCGCGTCGAGCACCTGGCTCTGAGCCTCGGCCGCCTTCGCGTCCAGCTCGGCGAGCGCCTGCTCGCGCGACTCGGCGAGCTCTGTCCGCAGCGTCTCCATCTCGTCGCGCACCGGACGGACGACGCCGGCGACGTTCTCCGCGGCTTCGCGCCGTGCGGTCTCGGCGGCGGCCTCGCGCGTCTTCTGCATGACCTGCTGTGCCGTGGCCTGGAGCTCGCCCCGGATCTGCTGCGCGGTCCGTGTCGTGTCCTCGACCAGCTGCGCGGCCGCGGCCTTGACGTCCAGCGACGTGCGCTTGTGTGCCTCCTCCGCCTGCTTGGCCGCGAGGGCCGAGGCCGAGCGGACGCTCGCGATCGCGCGCTCCGCCTCCTCGCGCGTCGCGGCCGCGGCCACCTCGGCGACCGTGCTCTTCGCTTCGTAGGCGAGCGCGGTGAGGCCGTCCTTCATCGTCCCGAGGTCCTCGAGCGCCTCCTCGCGGGCTTCGGAGATCGTCTCGACCGCCCGTTCGCCGGCGCGCTCCGCCTGGGCCCGAGCGATCTTCGCGGTCGACTCCCGCGCCGCGTCGACGGCGAGCTCGGTGGACTCGATCGCCTGCGCGGCCGACGCCTCGACGAGCTGCTGGATCTCGCGCGATTCCTCGAGCGTCAGCTGCGCGGACGCCTCGATCTGCCGCTTGATGTCCTGCGCGTCCTTGAGGACCTGCTGAGCGGTCGACGCGATCTGCTTACGGACGTCGTTCGCGCTCTCGATCAGCTCGTGGACGGCTCCGGCCGCCGCCGACCGGACCTCGCCAATGGCCCACGTCGCGACCTGGCGTGCCTCGTTCGCGACCCGCTCGGCCTCCACGCGCGCGGCCTGGTGCGCGGCGTTCGTCTGCCGCTTCGCCTCCTCGACGGACCGCTCGACGTCGGCCAGCGCCGCCTTCGCGCCGGCGTCGGCGGCGTCCGCCGCCGCGACGAACGCGGTCCGGCGCGCCTCCTGGACGGCGTCGTCCATCGCGACGAGAGCGGCGTCGATCCGTTGCTCGACCCTCGCCTGCATCTCGGTGGCGGAGGCAGTGCTCGCGTCGAGCGCCTGCTGCACCCGCCGGTGCCCCGCCTCGGCGGCGTTGATCGCCTCGCGCGCGGCGTCGCCTGCGGCCTGCTGCGCCGCGTCCACCGCAGCCTGGATCTGGAGGCGCGTCTCGCGCGAGAGCGCCGCCACGTCCGACCTCGCCGCCGCCGCGGCCCCCGTCACCTCGTCCTGCGCGTTCTGTGTCGTCTCGAGGAGCGCCTCGCTGGCGATCGCGATCGCGCGGCGCGCCTCCTCCTGGGCGGCTTGCGCGGCGGTCGTCCGGGCGTCCTCGGACGCCTTCCTCGCCAGGAGGATCGCGTCGTCGGCGGCCTGCGCCATGTCCTCGCGCACCTTGAGCCCGATCTCGAGCGCCTCGCGCTTCGCGGCCTCGACGAGGGCCTGGGCGTCCTGCGCAGAGCGCGCCGCGGCGCGCACGGTCTCCATCGCCTCTGCGCGGGCGCGCTCCGCGACCTGCTGGCTCTGCTCCTGCTCCGCGAGTCTCGTAGCCGCCTGCGCCGCCGCCTCGCGCGCGTCGAGGGCCGCCTTGTGAGCGGCCTCGACCAGCTCTTCCTGGACGGCCTTCGTCTCGGCCTGGACCGCGACCGACTGCGCGGCCTGCTGCGCGGCCAGCGTCGCGTGCGCCGCCTGCGCCACCGCGCGGCGCGTCTCCGCGACGAGGGCGTCGTGGGCGCTGCGCGTCGTGGAGCGGTGCTCATCGAGCTCCGCGGTCACCTCGGCGAGCTTGTTGTTCAGGAAGTCGACCTCTGCCTCGGTTCGCGCCGCCTGCCGCCACGTCTCGGCGAGCTGCTGGATCCACTGGGGCAGCTCCGGCTTCGTCTCCGGCTCGGTGGGCGACGGAGGCGGGGGGCCGGCTCCGAGGTTCCTGGCACAGCGCCGCGCCTCGTCGAGGTCGACGAGCGCCGTCTCCTCGTCCCCCTCCGACGTCAGGCGCCACGCAAGGAGACCGTTCTCGCACCACCCGACGACGGTCTCGGCAGCGACGCCCAGACGGCCCGCCGCGATCGCGATCGGGACCCACTCGTCGACCTGCAGCGAGGCGTCCTCGGTCTGCGGTCCGGCCGGCTCCTCAGCGACTGTGCCGAGGTGTCCGTGGTCGTTGCTGTCCATTGGTCCTCCCAGGCCGGGAAAAAACGTCGGACAGCAGAGATTAGTGAAATCGCGAAGAATTTCCACCGGGGTCGGGGTGGAAGTCGCGAAATCGCCCCGGTCGGAGGGCCCGCGGCCCCCGATCGGGTGGCCTTAGCGGAGCCGCACCAACCGGTCGTAGGCCCGCGCCATCAGCACCGCGCCGAGGCACACGAGCGACGACAGCCCACACACGTACGCGGCGTTGTTGAGGGCGCTCAGGTTCACGAAGGACTCGCTCGGCTCGCCCAGGGGGAAGGGCGTGGCCGGGCTCCGGAGCTTCGCCTCGTCCCAGCTCACGGCGACGCCGGTGACGGCCCAGACCAGCGCGAACACGACCGCGAACGAGGTCAGCAGCGTGACGACCCACGCCATCGCCCCGGAGGCCGGAAGGTCGTCGTCCTCGGGGCCGGCGTCGTCGAGGGGGGCTTCCGGGGTGGAGCCGGGGGCGAGCCGTCCGAAGACCCGGCCGAGCACCCCCGCCGCGAGGCAACCCAGGGCGCCGAGGGCGATCCCGGAAGAGGCGAGGTGGAGGAACTCCACGGTGTCCAGCAGACGGGTCTCGGTCCACTCGCGCGTCGACGCCAGGGCGGTCCAGCCGTAGAGGAAGACGCCGCTGAGGGCGTATACGACCGCCCCGACCACCGCAGCCGCCACGGCGGCCCCGCCCAGCCCTCCTACGTCGAGCCGGCCCAGAAGGGGCTCGTCCTCCTCGACCTCGGGGGGTTCGTCGACGAGGTCGACGTCGTGCTCGGGGCAGCGCGTGATCCCCTCGCGCCACTCGATTCCGTCCACCGGGCAGTACATGCGGCCACACTCTAGCGGGCGCACCCCCGGCGAAATGCGCCATTTGCCCCAACGGGGCAGGAGAATCCCCGTCCTCTCTCGTAGTGCTCCTTGTTGAGGAAACCCACCCTGGGGAGGGGCGATGAAGAAGGTCATCACCATTGGGCTTGCGGGATTGCTTGCCGTCTCACTGCTGGGCCCGGCAGCGGCCGCGAAGAAGAAGAAAAAGAAGCCGCCGGCGCCGGCTCCCGTCGAGCTCCAGTTCTTCATGCGTCGAGACGACTGCAACACCGACGCCGACAATCCGCATCTGAGCCTGACGGACGCCGAGGACTTCGACTGCATTCCCTCGGCGACGCTCAACAACGTCTACGGCCCCGAGATCGCAACGGACGTCTACCCGGCCGCCGATGGAGTGCCTCTGACGCTCGACCCGACGCGCAAGGTGACGGGATCCCTGTCGCTTCGGAGCTGGAACGGCGCCGGCATCGGGATCGTCGACGTCGACATCAAGCTGCTCGGTGTCATCGCCGGCGAGGAGAAGGAGCTGGGGGCCGTGCAGACCTCCTACACCGCGGTGCCCGCGGAGACCGCCGTCGTGACCTACGAGATCGAGCTGGACCCGGCGCTTGCCGGAGCCGTGGCCGAAGGCCTGACGCTGACGGTCTTCACGCACGGCGCGAACGCCGGCATCGCGGGAGGCGTCGAGCACGACGACCCGCCGTCGTGGGTGAAGGTCCCCGCGCTTCAGTAGCGTCCATCGTTCGCCAAACCGGCCGCGGGGGCACCGTCCCGCGGCCGGTTCGCGTCCCGGGTCTGCCGGGGCCGTGTCCGACCCCCGCGCACGCCTTCCCCGTGGGCGCTCTTACGGGCAGGGCGCTCCCGAGTTGATGCAGAACGACCCCTCTTCCTGGCCCACGAGCGTGCGCTCGATCGTCGTCGGCTGGTTGTCGACTATGACCGTGACGCGTACGAGGACCGGCGCGGTGGACACGCCGTCCCACGCGATCACGAAGCACGGCGACGAGCACCCCTCGGGGAAGTCCACGGTCACGTCGGGATCAACCGTCGGCGTCGGGGTACCACTCACTTCGACGCAGAGCCCTACGAGGCCCGATGGAGTCGGCTCGATGCGCATCAGCGGATCGCCCGACCCGATTCTGATAGTGATCTCATTGGTGCCCGGATAGATCGCGCACGCGGCCGAAGCCGGCGAGGGGACTACGGCGACGACCCCGGACGCCAAGGCCACGGCCGCTACCCACGTCTTCAACGAGATGCTCCTCTTCACGAATCCCCCTTTGTCCACCCTCGCGACGACATAGCCGGGTCTCACAGGTGGGGCGCGTGGTCGCGTAGCCGCGGGGGCGGGCTCGACGAGGAGCGCTCTCGGCCGCCGCGAGCTTTCAGGATTCGTCCGCCGCTCTGGAAACGGTACTTTCCCCACTACCACGCCGGACTCTATCGAGTCCTATGCTGGAGGTGCCTGGGGGCGGTAGCTCAGTTGGTAGAGCACCTGCTTTGCAAGCAGGGGGTCGGCGGTTCGAGCCCGCTCCGCTCCACGAGATCCCGCGAAACCCTGGCCGGCGGAGCTCAGGGCGTCCAGGAGAACAGCTCGAAGGGATAGTGGAAGTCGGTGACCCGGGTGATCTCTCCGTTACGGGTGTTGCCGACGTACGCGGCGTCCCCGGTGTCGTCCTCGACCATGAACGCGACGTGATCCCCGGATGGCGACCAGACGGGGGCGCTCCACCGGTCGATCGCGCCTTCGGCGGGACGCCGTAGCTTCACGACGGGCCCCGCCCCGACCGGGATGATCTTGATGACCGGCGCGGGCTCGGCGCCGTACATGCTGCCTTGAACCACAGCCACCCGCTTGCTCGAAGGCCCCCACGACAGCGCGGTCTCGTCGGTCTCGTTGAACGTAAGGCGCCGGCGGGTCCTGCCGGCGAGATCGATCACGAACACCTCGTCGGGCTCGTGCGTCTTCTCGAAACCGTCGTAGACGACGAACGCGACCCGCCGATCGTCGGGTGCGACCGAAACCTCGCCGAGGATCTTGGGGGACGATCTCGAAGACCTCAACCTCACGAGCGTGCGAATGAACCGTCCGTCGGAGCGCATCACACCGATGCCCTCGCGGCGCCCCGGATCTCCCCAGTACAGGATCTTGCGCCCGTCGTGGATGAGCTGCGCGCCCTCCACCCATTGGTCCTCGTAGTCGTAGTCCGTGAGCGCACGCAGGCGGGTCCCGTCGGGGCGCACCTTGTAGAGCTGGACGGGGCCGTCGTGGAAGCGGACGGTCATGAGGATCCAGCGCCCGTCGGGCGACCAGTCCTCGACAAAGGGACAGGCGAGCTCCACGTCCGGGGTGATCGGCGAAGCGGTGCCCGTCGACGTCGTCACGACGTAGGCGCGGCACTCCTCGACGTCGAAACGAGGCCCGCCGGAGAGCGCGAGCTTCTTTCCCGATGGAGACCACGCCGCCGAGCCGAACTCGTAGAGATCGTTGTCGGTGACCTGCTGCTCACCCACGGGATCGAGGGAGAAGAGCTCTGGGGCCTCGTCGGTCGTGAGCAGGATGGGATCGGCGACCTGGCACGTGTCGTCGCCGCGCGCCTGGTCCTCCGGACAGTGGGACAGCAGCAGCGTCCCCTCCGGGAGCGAGCCGAGCTCACCGGCCTGACCGGGCGCCGGGTTCGGAAGGGACATCAGGAGGAGCGTCGCGAGGGGCGCCGCAAGAAGCTTCATCGCCGAGCCTTTGATCGAAAAGCCGCCTTTCGAGAGAACACGAACCAAGGGGGTGCCTGGTTCCCCTGAACGCGCTGGGCGCCTGGGGCGCTCTGCAGGCAGGACGCCGGCGGTTCGAGGCCACTCCGCTCCGTGAAGTCACCATCCTGACTGCGCTCCGTCACGCCCGCTCGCAGGAGCGTCGCCGAGCGAGGCGAACCATCCCTCCGTCATAGGCGGCTCTTACGAATGGAGACCTACATGAAGCGGGCGTTCGCCGTATCCCTGATGGTGGCCGTGGTGGCCACGTCGCTGCTCGGCCCCGCCGAGGCGGCCAAGAAGAAGAAGAAGCCGAAGACGCCGAAGCCCCCGGCGCTCGTGCAGGTCGACCAGGCGATGTACCTCCGCGGTGACGGCTGCGACGCCGCCGCACGGGCCCTGAGCGTCACGGACGCGGCCGACGTCGACAACTGCGCTCACCTCGAGGGCGGCGCGGTCAACGAGTACGTCCCCGACGGCACGATGGGGCCCCTCGACCAGCCGGCGCAGGAGGAGTGGCCCGCCATCGACGGCGTCCCCCTCACGCTGGACGCGACGAAGCACGTCACCGGCGAGATCTACACGCAGGGCGTCTTCCCGCTCGTCGACTCGAGCTACCCGGGCCTGGCCGCCGGGAACGTGAAGCTGACCCTGCGGCTCGTCGGCGAGACCGGCGGCGAGGAGAAGACGATCGGTGAGTTCACCGAGGAGTGGCTGGCGAAGCCGGGCGACACGTACCACACGACGGTCGTGGACCTCGTGCCCGACGCCGCGTTCAACGGCCAGCAGTTCACTTCGCTGAAGCTGATCACGAAGATCGGCGGCAACTCGGTGGGCCAGACGTTCTACAAGCTCAGCACGCCGTCGTCCTTCATCAAGGTCCCGGTGCTCGCGCCGGCGAGCTAGACCACCCGTAACCAAGAGCACGAACGGAGCCGGCCCTTCGGGGCCGGCT
>DATADL010000004.1:0-32132 GCA_036258555.1 Actinomycetota bacterium
TTTCGTGGCGCCCGCAGATGCCAAGAAGAAGAAGAAGCCCAAGACGCCTCCTCCCCCGCCCGCCTGCGCCCCGTTCGCCCCGGGCGACCTGGGCAAGGACGCGCAGACGACGGTCGTGACCGACGCGGCGACGGCCGAGGCCCCCGTCGTCGTCGACCTCACGACGGCACCCGGCCTGGGCAACGACCTCGGCGCGCCGGGCATCGTCGGACAGTCCAGCGTGTACGACGAGACGTCGAGCGTCTTCCAGAACATCCAGGTCGACACCGCCAACCCGAGCGCCGGCCTCTACGCCAAGGTCGAGTTCGAGGACCGTCACGACTACGACCTGTACCTGCTGTACCAGGACGGCGCGACGGCAGCCAACTCCGGGGACTTCAATGTCGCCCCGAACGAAGGCCTCGGCGGCGGCAGCCCCGAGGGCGCCTGGGAGGCGGGCACCAACTACGAGTCGGTCCTGGGCATCAACACGGCCGACTGCGCCGGCTACACCGCCGAGATCGTCAGCTACCTCACGACGGGCGGCGCGGTCAAGCTGTCGGTGTGGCTGGGCGACGCGATCGCCGAGCCCGAGCCGCCGGCGTAAGCACAAAGGTTCTTCGCTCCACGAAAGAGGCCGGGCACTCCCCCGGCCTCCTTTCTATTGGTCCCGAATGGCCCCGACTCGCCGGTTTACGCACCCTTGGGTTCGTGGTCCGGGTGGATCTCGTCCCTGTACCGACGCAGGCGGAGAACGAACAGGACGACCGCGATAACGGTGGACCCACTTGCGATGATGGCCAGGCCCGTTACGAGCCATAGCCACACGTCGGATCCCAGCCGAACGGGTAGGTAGCCGCTCGTCAACATCGCTCCTGCGATCCCGGCAGCGCACCCGATGCTCAGAATGACCTTCACGTATCCATGCTTCCTTCCCGGGGGCGTCCGATCGGACGGACGAAACGAGACGGGGGGTCCCTCGTCTAGGGCGCCGGGGTCTCCTCCGCGTCGCCTCCGCCCCGGCCCGGCCTCGGCGACCCACGCGGGGCGTCCGCACCGGGCGACTTCGTCGCGTCCGGCTCGGGCGACTGCCCCGGCGACGGCTCGGGGCTCTCCGGGACCTCGAAGTCGTCGTCCCTGTCGTTCGGACAGTCCTGGTAGGCCTCGGGGGCCTGGCCCCCGGCCGCGAAGGCGTCGACGAACTCCCGGATCGCCTCCTCGTCGAAGGTCCCGAGGCGCATGATGTTCGCCCACGCGGCGACCGCGATCGGCGTCTCCATCTCGCCCTCGTAGGGGGCCGAGATCGTGTGGCTGTCGTAGGACGCCACGAGCTCCTCGACCTGGCGGACCTCCTCCTGCGGGATCGTCGGGCTGTAGAGGACCGCCACGGCGCCGTGCTCCAGCGAGTGGACGAGGTTCTCGTTCGGGATCGCCGCTCCGTGCGTCCCGCACTCCGCCGGGATGCCCGCGTGGGCCCCGGACACCGGCGGGCTCATCGTGTAGTCGACGGGCGTCTCTACGTGCGTCGGGTTGCCGGCGCTCGTCGAGTAGTGCTCGATCTCACGGCCGAGGATCTCGTCGGGGACCCCGCCCCGGACGAAGAAGAACCACAGGAGGAACACCGCGAGCGCGAGGAGGCCCAGCCGGCGGACGATCCGCTCGCGGCGCTCCTGCTTGCGCCGGCGTGCGAGCGCCTCGGCCTTCGCCTGACGCCTCTGTTCGATCCGCTCGCGCTTGCGCTGGTTCGGATCGAAGCCTTCCGGCCGGTTCTTCTTCTTGTTCTTCTTCGCCATGCCCCGTCCGTGGGAGGGTCCGGATTTCCCCGGAGGCTATCGTGACGGCGCGATGGACTCCGACACGTGGCGGATCGTGCTGGTCGCCGCCCTGCTCGTGAACGCGGCGGCCGGGCTCGGCTATCGCGTCTACAGGCTGGCGAAGGGGGGCCCGAGGTCCGACGTCGTGGGGCAGTCGATCCTGGGGGCGCTCCTCGTCGGGATCGCGGCGGGGCTGGCGGCGGGGGCCGGGTGGCCGCGCTGGCCGGCGCTCGTCTACGGGCTGCTGTTCGGGGTCGTCGTGATGCCGATCTGGGTCCTCGCGGTGCTGATCCCGCTACGGCCGCGTGCGATCGACTACGCGTTCACGGCGGTCTACTGGACGCTGCTGGCGGTGATCGTGGCGGCGGCGCTGGCGGGCTAGGCGTTCCTCACCGCAAGAGCCCCGGGACGAGAGACCGGGCGCTGACCCTCGGACCTACGTGAAGGGGCAACGGGTCGCGTCCGCCAGGAGGGTCTCGGTGTGAACCGTGATCACGCCGGTCTCGGGATTGCGGGTCACGTACCTGAGGTTGCCGTTGGTCGGATCCAGGCTGGTCGCGATCTCGAAGGCCAATCCCCCCCAGCAACCGACGGGCCCTGTCACGTGACCACCTTCGACACAGCTCGCGAAGTCGACGATCTGCCCCGCCAGCGAAATGACGGCGTCGACGTCCGACGGGATGGCGTTCGGGTCGATCACGATGTTGAGTCCTTCGAGCCGCACCGTCGAGGGGTGGAACGTGAACTCCCGCTCCAAGCATTCCTTGACGTCCGCGGCGAACGCCGTCTTCGGCGCGAGCGGGCTCGCCGCCAAGATCGCCCCTGCCACCGCCACGACCACCCACGTCCGCCTCAAGGCCGTCCCCTTTCGATCATCGGGCCGCAACCGCGGGTCCTGCCGCGACGACCCGGTGCCCTCGAAGTCCGCACCAAGAGTGTTCCGGGACGGGGGCGGGAAGTCCTTCCCGCGTCAAGGCGACATGTCCCGGAAGTTGATGTTCGTGGCGGGTGCGCTCAGGGGCTAACCGGCCCCGTTCGCCGACAACAGGCCCCAGTCCGCCAGCCGCCTCGACAGCTCGTCCGAGGTCGTCTGGTACAGCAGCGCGAGCGCCATGAGGTCGTCCTCGCGGATCGTAAGGACCCGGCCGTTGAAGTCGCCCCGCTGGATCTGTATCGCGGTCGTGAACCGGGAGAGCGGGTCCCGCTCGGACTCCGGCACCTTGTGGAGCCCCTCGAGGTCCAGCACGACCCGGCGGCGGGTCTCGACCTGGCCCGGCGCCGGCGGGGCCCCGTCGTCCGGCAGCAGCTCCGAGACCGGGACGCCGTAGAAGTCGGCCAGCTCCGAGAGCCGGGCGACCGTCACGTTGCGGTCACCGCGCTCGTAGGCGCCGACGACGGCCGCCTTCCACTTCCCGTCCGAGGCCTGCTGCACGTCCTGCAGGGACATGCCCTTCTGGACCCTGATGCGCCTCAGGCTCTCGCCGAGGGACTTGGCGTAGTCACCGTTGCTCAACGTCGTTCCTCCACCGTCTCGATCTGAGGGGCGGCACCCTTTTGGTTCTAGCGGTCCGGCCGAGGCCGACCCGCGCCCCCGGTTGCATTGTTCGACGCGGAGAGTCGTGAACCCTCTTATACCCGCTACTTTCCGCATTCAGTCTCGGAGGAGAACCCGTGACTTAGGATTGCCCTGTGAAAACCCTGTGGAAAGGCGCCATCACCTTCGGGCTCATCTCGATCCCCGTCCGCCTGTACTCGGCCGTCCAGGAGAAGAGCCTCAAGTTCCACCTCCTCCACGGCGAGGACAAGGGCCGCATCAAGTACAAGCGCGAATGCGCCAAGTGCGGCAAGGAGGTCGGCTGGGACGACATCATCAAGGGCTACGAGTTCGCGAAGGACCAGTACGTCACGTTCTCCGAGGACGAGCTCGACGCCCTCGACGTCGACTCGATCAAGGCGATCGACGTCGTCGCGTTCGTCCCGCTCGAGGACATCGACCCCATCTACTTCAACAAGACCTACTACGTCGGGCCCGAGGCGACCGGCGTCAAGGCGTACCGCCTCCTGGCCGACGCCCTCGAGGCCGAGGGCCAGGTGGGCGTCGCCAAGGTCGCTCTCCGCGACAAGGAGCACCTCGCGACGATCCGCCTGAAAGACGGCATGTTCGTGCTCGAGACCATGCACTGGCCCGACGAGATCCGTCAGCCGGAGTTCGAGGAGCTGGACAAGCGGGTCGACGTCCGCGACACCGAGGTCAAGATGGCGCGTCAGCTCATCCAGCAGCTCTCGAGCAGCTGGGACCCCGCTGCGTTCCGCGACGAGTACCGCGCGGCCCTCGAGGAGCTCGTCGAGAAGAAGGTGGCCGGGCAGGAGATCGCGATCGCGGCCGAGCCGGAGGAGGAGCCCACCAAGGTCGTCGACCTCATGGAGGCCCTCAAGGCATCGGTCGAGCAGGCCAAGAAGGCCAAGGAGTCCGCGCCGAAAACGAAGGCGACGAAGCCGAAGGCGTCGGCGGGCTAGGCCGGTGGAGACCGTCCGGATGGTCGTCCCCGCGACGCCGTCCTACCTGCAGGTGCTCAGGCTCGTCGCGGCCGGGCTCGCGTCGCGCCTCGCGTTCACGATCGACGAGATCGAGGACCTGAAGATCGCGGTCGACGAGCTGTCCGCCTACCTCACGGGCTCGCAGGGCAGGGAGGGGTCTATCGACATCGCGTTCGAGGTCGAGGGCTCTTCGATCACGATCCACGGCACCGGCCGGTTCGAGCCCGGGCACAAGGTGAGGACGGACCTCACCGACTTCTCGAAGATGATCCTCGAGACCGTCGTCGACTCGGCGTCCCTCGGGCAGACGAACGGCACGCCGACGTTCACGCTGGTGAAGAGCAAGCAGCTCGAGAGCACATGAGCGAACGCGCCACCCTGGGGAAAGAGGAGGTCCGCGAGCTCTTCCGCGCCTACCGATCCGCGGAGACGCCGGACGAGCAGACCGCCGCGAAGGACCAGCTCGTCAACCAGCACATTGGTTTAGTGGAGTTCCTGGCGCGCCGATTCCGTAACAGAGGAGAGCCTCTGGAGGACCTGGTGCAGGTGGGGACGATCGGTTTGCTGAAGGCCATCGAGCGGTTCGAGCTCGATCGCGAGGTCGAGTTCTCGACCTACGCCACGCCGACGATCGTGGGCGAGCTCAAGCGGCACTTCCGCGACAAGGGATGGGCGGTCAGGGTCCCGCGCCGCTTGCAGGAGCTCCATCTCGAGCTCACGAAGGTCGTCGGCCACCTCGGGCACGACCTGGGCCGCTCCCCCACCGTCGCGGAGATCGCCAAGGCGGCCGGGGTTACGGAAGAGGCCGTCCTCGAGGGTCTCGAGGTCGCGCAGGCGTACAACTTCACGTCGCTCGACGCCCCGATCGACACCGACGACGGCGGGTCGACGACGTTCGCCGACCAGCTCGGCGCCGACGACGAGCACCTCGAGAACCTCGAGTACCGCGCGTCGCTCGCCCCAGAGATGGCCAAGCTCCCCGAGCGCGAGCGCCGGATCCTCTACCTCCGCTTCTTCAAGGGCATGACGCAGTCAGAGATCGCCGAGCGTCTGGGCATCTCGCAGATGCACGTCTCCCGGCTCCTCAACCGCACGCTCGGACAGCTCCGCGAGGCCCTAGAGGAAGCCTGATGCGCCGCACGCGCGTCACCGCCGTCGTGGCCGGTGCGGCGTCGCTCCTCGCGGCGTGCTCGCTGCGCCCGATCGACCTCGACGAGCAGCGACCGCTCGCGCTCCGCTCGACCTTCAGGGCGGCGGACGGCAGCGTGCTCGCCCGCTTCTTCGAGGAGAACCGCAAGCTCGTCGACCTCGACGACGTGCCGCAGCCGCTCGTCGACGCCGTCCTCGCCGCGGAGGACTCGCGCTTCTTCGACCATCCCGGTTTCGACGTCAAGGCGATAGCGCGCGCGGCCCTCGTCAACCTGTCGGAGGGAAAGACCGTGCAGGGCGGGAGCACGATCACGCAGCAGTACGTCAAGAACACGTTCTTCCGCAAGCCGGCGCGGACGCTCGAGCGCAAGGCGAAGGAGCTGCGCCTCGCGATCGAGGTCGAGAAGCGCTACGACAAGGAAGAGATCCTCGAGATGTACCTCAACACGGTGTACTTCGGCCGCGGAGCGTACGGCGTGGGGGCCGCGGCGGAGAGCTACTTCGACCACGGCGTACGCGACCTCGACCTCGCGGAGTCCGCGCTCCTCGCTGCGGTGATACGCGCGCCGGCGCGCTACGACCCCCACGAGCACGCCTCCCGGGCGCGGGCTCGCCGCGACTACGTGCTCGATCGCATGGAGACCCTCGAGAAGATCTCCCCTCGGAGGGCCACGGCCGCGCGCCGGCGTCCGCTCGGCGTCACGCGCACGGCGCCCCCGCAGGAGAGCCGCTACCCGTACTTCGTCGAGGCCGTGCGCCAGGAGCTCCTCCGCGACCGCCGCCTCGGCCGGACCGACGACGAACGCGCCCGCGCCCTCTACGAAGGTGGGCTCGCCGTCCGCACGACCCTCGACCCCGCGCTGCAGGAAGCCGCGGAGCGCGCGGTCGCGGACGTGCTCGACCAGCCGGGCGACCCGGCGGCGGCGCTCGTGGCGATGCGGCCTTCAACCGGCGAGGTCGTCGCGATGGTCGGGGGCCGCGACTGGTCCGAGTCGCAGGTGAACCTCGCGCTCGGCCGGGCGGGCGGCGGGTCGGGGCGACAGCCAGGGTCGGCCTTCAAGCCGATCGCCGCGGCGGCCGCGCTCGACGCGGGGATCCCGTTCGACGCGCTGTACGAGTCCTCGGCGGCCTCGTTCACGTTCGACGACGGCTCGACGTGGGCGCCGACGAACGCCGAAGGCGGGGCCAGGGGTCTGATGCCGCTGCGCGAAGCGCTCGTGCATTCGGTCAACGGCGTCTACGCGCGGCTGGCGATGCAGCTCGGGCCGAGTGCGATCGTGTCGCAGGCGCGGCAGATGGGGGTGAGCGCAAGGCTGCCCGCGTATCCCTCGGTCGTCCTCGGCACGGCACAGGTGAGCGTGCTCGACATGGCGACCGCGTACGCGACCCTCGCCAACGGGGGCACGATGATCGAGCCGACGACGATCGAGGAGATCGAGACGGCATCCGGCGAGGTGCTGCGGCCGGACCAGGAGATCGGGCTGGGCGCGGTGTCGGCAGGCACGGCGTACCTCGTGACGAAGGCTCTGGAAGACGTCGTCGAGCGCGGCACCGGCCGCGCCGCGGACATCGGCCGGCCGGCCGCCGGCAAGACCGGGACCACGAACGACTACGTCGACGCGTGGTTCGTGGGCTACACGCCCGACCTCGTCGCCGCGGTGTGGGTCGGATATCCCCAGGGAGCCGTGCCCATGTACGACGTGCACGGCGTACGCGTGACGGGCGGTTCGTTCCCCGCGCTCATCTGGCGCCAGTTCATGACGGCGGCCCTCGCCGGCGAGCCCCCGAAGCCGTTCCGGATCCCGAAGGCGGAGCTCGTGACGGTGGAGATCGACCCGAAGACCGGGCTGCTCGCGAACGAGTGGTGCCGCGGCAAGCCGAAGACGATGCTGCGTCAGCTCGTGCCGGCGCAGGAGTGCCCGATGCCGACCCCGGCACCCGCCCCCTCGCCGTCTGCGTCGAAGGAGCCCGAGGCGTCACGTGGAGACGACTCGGAAGACGACGCCGAGCCCGAGGCGACGCCCAAGCCCGAGCGGAAGCCGAAGCGAGAGCGCGACGACGACGAGGAGCGCGACTAGGCGCGCGCCCGCACCCGAACCTCCGCCCGCGTCCCCGCATCCGACTCGATCCGGAAGGTCCCGCCGAGCTCGTCGATCAGGGATCGCACGATCTGCAGGCCGAGCCGCGCCCCCTCGAGGGCCGCGACGTCCAGGCCGACGCCGTCGTCGCGCACGACCATGCGGACCTCGCCGTCCGCCCGGGCGAGCTCGACGACGACCGTCCCGTCGGCCCCTTCGGGGAACGCGTGCTCGACGGCGTTCTGCAGGAGCTCCGTCAGGACGACGGCCAGCGGCGTGGCGAGGTCGGCGCCGAGGGGGCCTGCTGCCCCGTCGACGTCGATCCGGACGCAGCGCTCCGGCAACACGAGGCCCTCGCCGACCATCCTCGCGATGCGGCGCGCGACCTCGCCGAACTCCGCTACGTCACCCGGCTCCTCCGAGAGGGTCTCGTGCACGAGGGCGATCGACCCCACGCGGAGCACGCTCTCGGTAAGCGCGGCCCTCGCCTCGGCGGAGCCGAGCCGGCGCGCCTGCAGCCGCAGGAGGCTCGCGATCGTCTGGAGGTTGTTCTTCACGCGGTGGTGGATCTCGCGGATCGTCGTGTCCTTTACGACGAGGAGCCGCTCCTTCTGCCTGATCTCCGTCACGTCCTTCGCGAGCGCGAGCGCGCCCACGGTCACGTCGTCTTCGGTGAGCGGAAGGACCCTGATCGAGACGTGCGTGTCGCCGCGCACGAGCTCCCCGTCCTTGAGCCGCCGCGACTCGAGCGCGCTGTGCACCGGCGTCTCGCCGAGACCGAGCTCGTCCAGCCAGCGGCCGAGCGCGTTCTGCTTGACGCCGAGCCGGCGCAACGACGAGAGCGCGTTGGGGGACGCCCAGCTCACCCGGCCGATCTCGTCGAGGACGAAGAGCCCGTCTCCGACGCGGGGCCACTCGCCGGCGGGCGTGTCCGGCCACGGGAAGGCGCCGGCGGCGATCATGCGCGACACGCGGTCGGCCGCCTGCAGGTAGACCTGCTCGAGGCGTCCGGGGCGGCGCGACGTGGCGGGGCTTCCCTCCTTCGTCACGACGCCTACGACCTCGCCGCGGAACCGGACCGGGACCGCGTCCATCCTGATCGGGATCCCGTCCACGAGCACGGGATCGTCCTGGGCCCAGATCCGCCCCTCGCGGTAGGCGCGTTCGACGATCGGCTGCTCCGGCTGCGTCACGCGGGCCCCGACCATGTCGTGCGGATAGAGCGTCTGGGACGTGAACGGCCTCAGCTGGGCCGCTACGTGGAACTCGTCGTTCGGTTCGTCGCTCCCACCGGCCGCGCCTCCGACGAGGACGTACAGCAGCAGGTCGGAGAAGGAGAGGTCGGCCAGGACCTGCCAGGACGAGCACAGCGCGCGCAGGTGCTGGGCCTGCTCCGCGTCGAGGCCCGAGACCGCCTGGATGCGCTCGGCGAGTGTCGGCACCGCCGAATCGTAGGATGCCGCCGACCCGAACGGAGGGGGCCAGGTGAGGATCGCAGTCGTCTCGGACATTCACGGCAACCTGCTCGCGCTCGACGCGGTCATGACCGACATCGAGAAGCACTCGCCCGACGAGGTCTGGTGCGGCGGCGACCTCGGGTGGGGCGGCCCCTGGGCGTCGGAGTGCATCGCCCGCGTGCGGGAGGCGGGGTGGACGACGATCAGGGGGAACACGGACATCTGGATCACGGGCGATCCGCAGGGCCTCGAGTCGGACGCCGACCGGGCCGAGCTGCAAGAGGTCGCGGCCGCGCACGCCATCTCGAAGGAGGACGCGGACTGGCTGATCAACCGTCCGCTGGGCCACCACGGGCCCGGCTCGATCCTCCTCGTGCACGGGACGCCACGGTCGCCCTTCGTCGCACCGCTGCCGTGGGATCCCGCGTCGGCGTTCGAGGACTACGAGGGACAGGCGACCGTCGTCGTCTACGGGCACGTCCACCACAGCTTCGTGAGGCGGCTGTCGGACGGGACGATCGTCGCCAACGCCGGCTCGGTCGGTCTCCCGATGGACGGGCTGACGGCGTGCTACATGCTGATCGACCAGCAGGGGGCCGAGTGGTGCATCCGCCACCGCCGCGTGCCGTTCGACCGGCGGGCCGGGATCGCCCAGGCCCGCCAGATCGGGGGCCCGGTCGGAGAGCGTTTCCTGAGGTACATGGAGATGTCCGAGAGTTGACCGGGAAGCTCTATACGGTCGCAGAGGCGAACGCGCTCCTCCCCTACCTCGCGCCGACGCTCGTGGAGCTGCGCGAGAAGTTCGAGCTCGCCGAGCGGGCCCGTGAGAGCGTCGCCCGCGCTGCCGCCGGCAACGGCTGGTCGGAGAAGCGCGACCGCTGGTCGACGACGATGGCGCGCGTCGCGGAGCTCATGGAGAGGCTCGAGGAGTGGGAGCTACAGCTGCGCGACGTGTCGACGGGGCTCGTCGACTTCCCCGCCGTCGTCGACGGTCAGGAGGCGTACCTGTGCTGGCGCCTGGGCGAGCCGGAGGTCGCGTATTACCACGGGAGGGAAGAAGGCTTCGGGGGGCGCCGCCGGCTCTAGGGGGGCAGGACGCGCACGTAGCTGAAGCGCGACGCCAGGACCTTGCCGGTATCCAGGTCCACCGAGGACACGAGCACGCGGTTCCGCCCGTGCTCGACGAACGCGACGCCGCGGTGCGTCGCGATCAGCCGGGCGAACTGTCCGTCGAAGACCCCCCACTCGAGCTCGCCCTCCGGCGTGTAGCTGCGCACGCCGATGCCCTCGCCGAGGTCGTCGCCCGGCATGATGTACTTCCACGTGAGCAGGTGGTCGCGGGCGACGTGCGCGAAGTACGCGTCTTCGTCCACGACCGTCGCCGACCAGTCGTCGGGATCCAGCAAGACGGCGCCGGCAGGCCTGGTCTCGAGGTCCTCCGTGCTGTAGCCGCTCACGAGCAGCGCGTCCGGTCCGGCCCACTCCGCGCTCAGCACGGTCCCGTCGAAGACCTTCGCGTGCGCGGGCGGCACGAACCAGCCGGCGATCGCAGCGAGAAGAGACCTGTTCTCGCCCTCGACCGTCACGTCGAGCGTGTTCAGGTCGACCGACACGATCGTCCCGTCGGTTCCGACCACCGTGGCCCGCGAGTCCCTCACCGCGAGAGCGGGCATGGCCTGCGTCGTCGCTTCGCCCGCGGGCCCCGAGAAGACCCCTGCGCCGATGTCGTCGAGGCGCACTGCGGCGAACTCACCCGCCGCGTCCATTACGGCGAGAGTCACGGGCCCCGGCGCCTTCGAGGGTTCCTGAGGGAGATGGTGGACGAGCACCACGACGCCGTCTCCGGTGTCCGCACTGGTGAAGTAGCGCCCGGCGATCGTCTCGACGTCGAGCACGGTCCCGGTCGACGGCTCGACGCGGACCAACCGTGCCTTGGTGCGGCCGCTCGCCAGCAGGATCGCGACGTCGTCGTCCACCCAGGCGACCTCTCGTACGCCGCGAACGTCCGCGGCGAACCGGGACACCGGCCGCATCTCGCGGAGGTCGACCACCTGCACGCGACCCCTGAAGTTCGTCAGGAGAAGCGATCCGTCGGGCGAGACGTCCGTGCCCATCGTCCCGCGCGCGTTGAGCGGGACCGGGCCGCGGAGCTTCATGGTCCGCGGGGAGACGCGGTAGAGGGTGTCGGTGCGAGCCTCGTCGTCCCACGCCACCGCCAGCGGGGGGCCTTGTGGGCCGGGCAGGTCGGGGGAGTCGATCGCTCCGCTCCATCTCGCTCCGCCGGGCGCGGGACCGTCAACCGCCGACGAGCACGCGACGGTGAGGATCCCCCACAACGCGACACCGGCCACGAGGCCGGGCGCGAGCCTCCTCCGCACGTCCCCATGATCGCGCCGGGGGGGACGTTCGTCCGGGGACGCACGAGGGCGGGCGGCTAGACCCCCCATCCGGGGGAAGGAAGAGTCGGCGTGGCGCCGCCCTGGGCCCCCGCGCTAGCGGTTCTCGAAGCGCGGCTCCCGGCGGTCGGCCATAGCCGCCAGGCCCTCCTGCAGGTCCGTGCTCCCGTACGCCGACGCCACGCGGTCGTCCACGTCCGCGACGTCGCCCGCATGTGTGCTGCGCGCCTCCGCCAGCGCTCGCTCGACGATCCCTATCGCGCGCTTCGCTCCCTGCACCGACTGCGGTGACAGCGCCGCCACGTCCATGGCGAACGACCGGGCCGCGGTCTCGAGATCGGGGGCCGGGACCGCTCGGGTCACGAGCCCTCTCGCCGCCGCGCCCGCCCCCGTCAGCGTGTGTCCCGCCATCAGGATCTCCTTCGCCGGCGCGACCCCGGCGAGCCGCACGAGCCGCTCGACGTTCTCGAAGTTGACGACGATGCCGATCCGCGCCGCGGGGATGCCGAGCTTGGCGTCGTCCGCCGCGATCCTGAAGTCGCACACGGTCGCGAGCTGCAGCCCGCCGCCGAGCGCTGCGCCCTGCACCACGGCGACGACCGGCAGCGGGAAGGTCGCGACGGCGTCGAGCATCGCCTCGAAGGCCGGGA
Organism: Actinomycetota bacterium; assembly: GCA_036258555.1. GTDB lineage: Bacteria > Actinomycetota > CADDZG01 > CADDZG01 > WHSQ01 > JALZEG01. The sequence continues at coordinate 12,062 of DATADL010000004.1, forward strand.
GGAACTCGAGACCGCCCGGGCCGGACACGGCGGCGAAGTCCGCCCCCGAGCAGAAGACCTTGCCCTCGCCGCGCAGCAGGACGCAGCGCGCGTCGGCCGATCCGCGCAGGTCGTCGAGCGCGGCGACGATCCCGTGGCACATCTCGACCGACAGCGCGTTGCGCGCCTCGGCGCGGTCGAGGACGACCTCTGCGACCGGTCCTCCGGCGACGGCGCGGACGGTCATCCGGGCTCTATGACCGCGATCACGTCGCCCTCCTGGACGACGCCGCCTTCCTCGACGCGGATCTCGGTCACCTTCCCGCTCACGGGGGCCTCGACCGGGATCTCCATCTTCATCGACTCGAGGATGCAGATCGTCGCGCCCTCCTCGACCGGATCGCCCTGCGAGGCGACGACCTTCCAGACGTTCGCCACCATCTCGGCCAGCACGCGCTCGCTCACGACGCCTCCTCGTACAGTGCAGTGCGATCGGGCGGATCGGCGAGGCCGAGCATCCGCCGCGCCGTCGCGGGATCGGCGACCTTCCGACCGGAAAGGTCGACCAGCCGGGCCGCAGCCGCGACGAGCTCGCCGTTCGACGAGGCCATCTCGCCCGACGGCAGATAGAAGTTGTCCTCGAGACCCACGCGGACGTTGCCGCCGAGGGCCGCTGCCGCCGACACGAGCGTCCACTGGGCGCGGCTGATCGCGACGACCTCCCACGTGCTCGGCTGCGGCACGAGCGTGCCCAGGTGCGCGAGCGTGCGGGCGTCCGCCGGAGCACCTCCGAGGACCCCCACGATGAGCGAGAGCTGCACCGGCGTCTCGATCAACCCCATGTCGATCAAGGGGGCGATGCTCGTGACGTGTCCCGTGTCGAAGCACTCGCACTCCGGCTTGACGCCGGCGGAGCGCATCTGCTCCAACAGATAGACGATGTCGGTGAACGGGTTCGCGAACACGAAGTCGAACACGAACGACTTGCGGGTCTTCGAGTACTTCGCGTAGTTCATCGAGCCCATGTTGAGCGCAGCGAGCTCGGGGCGAAGCGCAGTGACCTGGTGGACGCGTTCCTCGATGCGGATCCCGACCGCGCCCGTCGAGAAGTTCACGACGAGGTCGGGGGCCGCGTCGAGGATCGCGCGGGTGATCGCGCGGTAGTCCTCGATCCGATAGCTGGGCCGCCCGTCGGGATGACGGGCATGGATGTGCACGACCGCGGCGCCGGCGTCCCGTGCCCTCTTCGCCTCCGCCGCGTACTCCCCCGGCGTGTACGGGATCGCCGGGCACTGGTCGCGGTTCGCCGCCACGCCGCTGAGGGCGCAGGTGACGATGCACTCATCCACGGGCGGCATCCTGCGCGGGGAGGTCCGACAGCAGGACGATGACGTCGCCTGCACCCAGCCTCATCGTCGGATCCGGCATCTGGATGAGCCGGCCGTCGACGGTCTTCACGACCAGGGGGACCGCGTCGCCGGCGATCTCGGAGAGGAGCCGGCCCTCCAACGTAGAGCGGGCCTCGACCACGACCTCCTCGAGCCGCAGTCCCGGCCCGTCGTCCGACGTGACGTCCATGTAGTCGACGACCCTCGGGCGCAGCGCCAGCAGGGCCATGTGTCGGCCACTGCTGACGTAGGGCGACACGACGCGGTCGGCGCCCGCCTTGTACATACGGTCCGCCGCGGTCGCCTGGGAAGCGCGCGCCACGATGTACACGTCCGGGCTCAGCGCCCGGGCGACTATCGTCACGAAGACGTTGTTCGCGTCCGAGTCGAGCGCGCAGACGAGGGCCTTCGCGCGATCGATCCCCGCGGCCTTCAGGGTGTCGTCCGACGACGCGTCGCCGATCAGGTTCACGACCCCGTCGCGCATCAGCTCGGCCTCGAGCTCGTCGTTGCGGTCGACGACGACGAACGGAGCGCCCTCGCCCTCGAGCTCGTGGGCGACGGTCCGGCCGACGCGGCCGTAGCCGCACACGATGAAGTGACCGCTCATGCGGTCGATCGTTCGCTGCATGCGCCTTCTCCTACCACGGGCGCCGAGCCCGCCTTCGGCGACCACTTGCGCCAGGAGCGCCACGGTCGTCAGCAAGAGCGTGACCCCGAGGATCATCAACGTCAGCGTGAACACCTGGCCCCCGGTGTCGAGCGGCCTCACCTCGCGGAACCCGACGCTCGAGAGGATCAGCACGACCATGTAGACGGCGTCCAGGAACGACCAGCCCTCTATCAACATGTAGCCCGCGATCCCGTAGACCGCGATGCCGACGAGGAGCAGGGCCGGCCAGACGAGCCGCGCCCAGGGGCTGGGCGGGTGCGGTGTCATCAGACGGGCAGGACCCCGTGCTTGCGCCACGGCCGCTCGACCTTCTTGTGTTGCGCCGCCTCCAGGCCCGCGCAGATCGTCGCCCGCGTGTCGGCGGGATCGATCAGGTCGTCGACGAACGACCATCCGGCCGCCACGTACGGAGAGATCTGCTCACGGATCATCGCGACCATGTCGTCGCGCGCCTTGTCGCGCTCGTCTTCGGGCATCGCCTCGATCTGCTTGCGGAAGATGATGTTGACCGCGCCCTCCGGCCCCATGACCGAGATCTCCGCAGTCGGCCACGCGACGATCAGGTCGGGCTCGTAGGCGCGGCCGTTCATGACGTAGTAGCCGGCGCCGTAGCCCTTGCGCGTCACGACCGTGACCTTCGGGACCGTCGCCTCCGCGACCGCGAACAGCATCTTGGCGCCGTGCCGGATGATGCCCTGCTTCTCCACCGCGCTCCCGACGAGGAAGCCGGGACAGTCCATCAGGAACACGAGCGGGATCGAGAACGCGTCGCAGAGCCACACGAAACGGGCCGCCTTGTCGGCCCCGTTCACGTCGAGCGCGCCGCCGAGGAACTTCGGCTGGTTCGCGACGATGCCCGCGGGGCGACCGCCGAACCGGGCGAACCCGGTGACGACGTTACGCGCCCATTCGGGCTTCATCGGGAAGAAGTCGCCGTCGTCCGCGAGGGCCTCGATCACGCGGTGCACGTCGTAGGCGCGGCGGGGGTTCGCCGGCACGACGTCGTACAGCTCCTCGGTGCGGCGGCCGACCGGGTCGCCGGCGGAGCGCGCGGGCGGTGGCTCGAGGTTCGAGGAGGGGAAGAACGACAGGTACTTCCGGACGGCGTCGATGCACGCCCGGTCGTCCGGCACCTCGAGGTCGGCGACGCCGGAGACCTTGCAGTGCACCTGTGAGCCGCCCATCTCCTCGGCGGTCACGTCCTCGCCCACGGCCGCCTTCACGAGGTGCGGTCCCGCAAGTGCCATGTTCGACGTCCCCTTCACCATCGGGACGAAGTCCGCCAGGCCCGGGATGTACGCGGTCCCCGCCGCGCCGGGACCCATCATCGCGGCGACCTGCGGGACGACGCCGCTCATCACGACCTGCTCGCGGAAGAGGTCGCCGGTGCGGGCGAACATCGACCCGGTCGCCTCCTGGATCCGGGCACCGGCCGAGTCGATCAGCCAGACGAGAGGGATCCGCTCGCGCAGCGCGAGCTCTCGCATCCGCGTCGCCTTGAGCTCGGTGACCATCCCCATCGACCCCGCCATCACCGTGAAGTCGTAGGCGATGACGGCTACGGGGCGGCCGTCGACCTTCCCGACGCCGGTGACCACACCGTCGGCGGGCGTGAACTTCCCCTGCATCGCCGGCGACGTCGACTGGTGGTGGGCCAGCAGGCCGTGCTCGACGAACGACCCTTCGTCGAAGAGGAGGTCGAGGCGCTCGCGCGCCGTCAGCTTCCCGGAGTCGTGCTGGCGCCCCACCCGGTCGGGACCACCCATCCCGAGGTGCTTCGCCCTGCGCTCGGCGAGGGCGGCGACGTGGTCCCGCATGTCGGGACCGTCGTAGGAGTACGTGACGGAGCTGCGCGCATCGGACACGCTGCGACACCTGCCTTTGGGCCCTTCGCCGACGACGTTCGCCGAAGTCTTCCCGGGCTCGCAGCGGGGAGCCTAGTGGGTTAGCGGCCCTTCCACTCCGGCGCGCGTTTCTGCAGGAACGCAGTCACGCCCTCGACCGTGTCCTCCGACTCGAGACAGACCGTGAGCATCCCCGCGAGGTAGTCGACCTGTGCCTCGAACGACAGGTCCTCGGCCCGGTAGTACGAGGCCTTTCCGAGACCGGTGATCAGAGGGCTCTTCGACGCAATGGACTCGGTGAGCCCGGCCACGGCCGAGTCGAGACCGTCGCGCGGGACCACCCGGTTGACGAATCCCCAGCGCGCCCCCTCGGATGCCGGGATGCGGCGCCCGGTGAGCATCAGCTCGAGAGCGACCTTGCGCGGCAGGTCGCGCTGGACGATCGCCGTGATCATGAACGGCCACAGCCCGACGTCGATCTCGGGCATCCCCATCTCGGCGTCGTCCGCCGCAACGACGAGGTCACACGCGAGCATGAGCCCGAAGCCGCCTGCGAGGGCGTGACCGTTGACGCGGGCGACGACCGGGAGGCGCGAGCCGCGCATCCTCCGGAAGAGATCGCCGACCGCGGCGCGTTCGTGGTGCTGTCCGACCTTCGAGTCGGCCGTCATCCCTCCGAGGTCTCCGCCCGCGCAGAACGCCGCCTCTCCGGCGCCGGTCAGGACGAGGACACGTACGGACTCGTCCGACTCTGCCGCCGCGAGCGCGGCCCCCAGCTCGCGGACGACCTGGGGGTTGATCGCGTTGCGCCTCTCTGGTCTGTCGATCGTGATCGTGGCGACGCCGTCGGCGACGGCGCTCGTGACGACGGGCGAAGAGGGTTCGCTCAACCCCGTCCGGATCTGAGGATGTCGAGCACGGCTCGCGCGTCGTCGTCCTCGATCGGCGTGGCGCCGCCGTCGGTCCCGGTGCGGGCCGGCGTGCCGAAGGCCTTGCGCAGGTTCTCCTCCGCCCGTTCGAGCGCCTCCTCGGCCGCCTTCAACCTGACCCTGAGGTCGGTCTCGCGCAGCTTCGCCTCCTCGAGCTGCTCGTCGAGCTGCTCCACCCGCTTGCGGTGGGCGTCGCTCTCGGCGGCGAAAGCCTCGACCTGCGCGGCCCGCAGCCCGTCGTCGCGGGCGAGCTCGAGCAGGCGGTCGACGACCGCCCGGCCGAGGTCGTCGTAGTTGAGCCGCGTCGTGCGCTTCGCCGCCCGGCTCGGGAGCATGGCCTCGGCGTCCTCGAGCTTCACCGGATCGGTGGACTTCAGGGCGATGATCGTGTTCCTGCCGCGGCGACCGCGCTGGACGACCTCGATCCGGCCCAGCTCCTCGAGAAGCTTGATCACCTCGGCGCTTCGGACGGAGTTAAGGCCGGCCTCGGCGGCCACGGCCCTGAGCTTGCCCTCGAAGGTGTCCCCCTCGGCGGACGCGGCCAGGGTCTCGAGGAGCCTGTTAGCCAGCTCGTGCAGGTTGGTTCGGGCCATTGGGGGCTAGCCGCTTCCTGATAGGGAATTGGGGACGCCTAATCTTATCCGGCCCCCCGGGTTAGGCAAATGAATGAAGCCTGTTGTCCCTAGAGGGTCTCGAGCCCGCGGGCGATGGCCTCGATCCGGCTCGCCGGGAAGCGCCGGTGGCCGCCGAGCGTGACCATGTGCGGCAGCTTGCCGTCCTTGGCCCAGCGGGAGACGGTCTTCGGGGACACGCGCAGGATGCGGGCGGCCTCGGCCGTCTTCAGGTACCGCTCGTCTTCTCTCTCGATCACATCCAGCACCGATCGCTCCAGTCCGTATTGCCCGTTGAGGCTCTATCGGCGGAATCGACCCGTTCCTTGAAAGATGAGCGAGCATCGCGGGGAATCGAACAACCGGAGGGGGCGGCGAGCGAGGACGGCGCCCTCGCCGTACGAACCCTTTACGGTTGCGGGTGAGGTAGGCGAGGGCGCCGCCCGCAGCGGCTCTCACCTACGCTTCTTCGATGAGCCCCGCGATGCGATGACGAAGGGCCTCGGGGCACGGCTGGGCCCCCCGGAGGCGTGAGATCAGCGCCTTGACCTCGACCTCGAGGCCGTAGCGCTCGTAACAGGGGGTGCACTCCTCGAGGTGGGCCCGGATGCTCAGGGTCTCGTCCTCGGCGATCGGCTCCCCGTCGATCAGCAGGTAGGCCCTCTCGAGGGTCTCCCTGCAGATCTGTTTCATCTACGTCCCACCATCGACTAGGCCCCCCGGCTTCCGTCTCTAGAGCTTCGGACGATCCCTCTGTCCCGTGCTAGCTCCCACAACCTCTTCTGGAGCGCCTTTCTTCCCCGGTGGAGCCGCGACATGACGGTCCCCAGCGGGACGTCCATGATCTCGGCCATCTCGGCGTAGGAAAACCCTTCCACGTCCGACAGGACGACCGCCAGCCGGAACTGCTCCGGGAGGTCGTCGATCGCCTCGATGATGTCGGTGTCGACCAGCGAGTCGAGGACGATCCTCTCCGGCGTCTGGCTGAACTGGTCGTCGTGGTTCTTGAGCTCCTGGTAGAGGTCGAAGTCCTCGATCTCGTCCGCGGAGACCTTCTTCGGCTCCCGCTGCTTCTTGCGGTAGGTGTTGATGTAGGCGTTGGTCATGATCCGGAACAGCCACGCTTTGAGGTTGGTCCCCTCCTCGAAGCGGTCGAAGGACCTGTAGGCGCGGAGCATGGTCTCCTGGACGAGGTCCTCGGCGTCTGCGGGGTTGCGCGTCATCCGGAGCGCGGACGCGTAGAGCGAGTCGAGCAACGGGAGCGTGTCCCGCGTGAACCGGGCCTTGTCGGCCGGCGAGAGCTCGATTCGCTTCGCCTCAGCCACGCGTCTTCCCCCCACCGAATCCCGCGAGCAGCCCCGAGTCGAAGGAGAACATGAGCTTGCCCTTCTCCTCGTGCGCCCGCAGCGCGGAGTCGACGAGCGACCGGACGAGGTCCGCGAACGAGAGCCCGGACGCCTCCCACAGGTAGAAGGCGAAAGAGCCCGGCACGGTGTTGATCTCCATGACCCATGTGTCGCCGGTTTCCTCGTCGACGAAACTGTCGATCCGCGCCACGCCCGACGCCCCCACGGCGGCGAAGGCCGCGAGCGCGTTGTCCTGGACCTGCTTGGTCAGCTCGTCCGCGATGGGGGCCGGGATGCGGCGGTCCTGCGCAGCCATGCCCCCGGGCTCCTTCGCGCCGCCGCCCGACTTGCCCCCCCGCATGTACTTGTCCTCGAACGAGAGGAACTCTCGCCACGACAGCGGCTGCTCGCACACCGACGCTCGCGGCGGGAGGCCGGCCCCGCCCAACACGGAGCAGTTGACCTCGATGCACCCCTCCATCGCCTTCTCCACGAGGACGCGGTCGTCGTAACGGCGCGCGACGTCGAGGGCCTCGGTCAGCGCGGCCCGGTCCGGCGCCCGGCCGATCCCGACGCTGGAGCCGAGCCGGGACGGCTTCACGAACGCCGGGTACCCGATCGACCGCTCGATGCGGTCGAGGACGGCGTCGGGGTTCGCGTCCAGCTCCGGGATCGCGACGACCTCGTGCGGCACGACCGGCAGCCCCGCCGCGCGGAACACCGTCTTCATCTCGACCTTGTTCATCCCGACCGCGGAGGCGAGCACGCCACTGCCGGCGTACGGGATCCCGGCCATCTCGAGGAGGCCCTGGAGAGTCCCGTCCTCGCCGAACGTGCCGTGGATCGCCGGGACGACCACGTCGAGGGGGATCCTCCGCGGCCCCTTGAGGCGCCCACCGGGGGCCTGGAGCCCGCCGCCGTCGAGCGCGAGGACCACCTCGTCGCCGACCTCCTCGTGACGCCCCTTCTTGTAGACCTCGAGGTCGTCGAGAGCCGGCGAGGAGAACCAGCGGCCGTCCCGCGCCACGTAGACGGGGACGACGTCGTAGCGCTCCCGCGCGACGGCCATCACCTGGTGCGCGGTGACGATCGAGACGTCGTGCTCGACCGACCGGCCGCCGAAGACGACGCCGATAGTCAGTCTCTCTGCCATGGCGCCCGAGTCTAGTTCGGCAAACCCGCTCAGCCCTCGTATTGGTCCGGGAGATCGTTCTCGAACAGCACCACGTCGCCGGGGCCGACGATCTTGGAGAGCTCCTCGGTGGCCTCGCCGAGCGAGGCGACCGTCACGACCTTCGATCGCCCACCCTCCGCCCCGTCGACGATCGCTTCCCGGTTGAGCCGTGCGACCACGATCAGCACGTCGGCGACCGCGGCGGCGGCCCTCCCGAGCTCTTCGTTGGCGGATCGCTGCAGCTCGCCGAGCTCGACGATCCCCGGCGTGACGACGATCCTCTGTCGCGCGGGCATGGACTCCAGGACCTCGAGCGCCGCGGCCGCGCCGTCCGGGTTGCTGTTGAAGGCGTCGTCGAGCACTGTGACGCCGCCCGCACCCTCGATGAGCTGGAGCCGGTGCTCTACAGGGGTCAGCGCGGCGATCCCCTGACGCAGCGAGTCGAGGTCGCGTCCGGTGTGCACGGCTACCGCGACGCCGGCGAGGACGTGACCTATCGAGTGGCGGCCCAGCAGCCGCGTGGTCGCGCGCACGCTCGCGCCGGTGCGCCGGTCGACGACCGTCATCTCCGTGCCCGAGCGCGTCACGACCACGTCGGTCGCGGTGACGTCGGGTCTCCCGTCGGGCTCGAGCCCGTACCGGACCACCTCGCGCCCGGAGAGCTCGTCACGCAGGCCCCTGATCGTCGGGTCGTCCGAGTTCACGATCGCCACGCCGCCGGGACGCAACGTGCCGACGATCTCGAGCTTCCCCGCCTTGATCGCCTCGCGCGAGCCGAAGCTCTCGAGGTGCGCGGTCCCGATCGCCGTCAGCACGGCTATCTCGTGACGCACGAGCCGTCCGATCTCGGCGATGTCGCCGCGCTGACGGGCTCCCATCTCGACGACGAGGTAGCGATGGCGCGGCTCCAGGCCCTCGTTTATCGCCCGGACGACGCCCATCGTCGTGTTGTAGGAGCCGGGCGTCACCAGCACCTCGTCGTCGTCGCCGAGGAGCCGCCCCACGGCGAACTTCGTAGACGTCTTCCCGTACGACCCCGTCACGCCGACGACGACGGGGCTGATCGCGTCGAGCTTCCGCTTCGCCGCCCGGACGTACCGCGCGTTGACCGCGCGCTGGACGGGGGTCAGCAACCAGTCCGCCGCCGGGACGAGCAGCGGCGCCCACACGAACAGGGCCGCGGTGGCGAGCGCCCACGTGATCAGGTCGGCGGGCGCGCCGCCGAGCCACAGGTGCGCGACCGCGGACGGCAGCAACACGCCGAGCAGCGACAGCAACGCGGCGGTCACGAGGATCCGCCACGCGCGTCCGGTCATCACGAGCGGCTTCTTCGCCGTCGACGGCCTCAGGAACCAAGCCTTGTCCCGGTTCGCGGCCACCCACCGCCGGAAGTTCGGTCGCTTGTACGCCTCGAGCTGGAAGACGTGCAACGCGCGCCTGAGCCTGACGAGCTGGAACGCCGTGAACGCGGGAACGATCACGTAGACGATCGTCCGGAGCACGAAGGAGTAGCCCGTGAACGGGTCCGCGCGGTTCACGGGGTCGCCGGCGGCCGGAGGAAGTGCCGCACGATCCGGCAGAAGCGGTCGGCCTCGTCGAGGTACGCGAAATGACCTGCCCCCTCGAAGAGGACCAGGCCCGCGTCGGGGATCGCCTTCTCCATGATCCGCGCGTGCGCCACCGGCACCGCGTCGTCCTCGGTCCCCCACACCAGCAACGTCGGCACGCGCACCTTCGGCAGGAGGTCGGAGAGGTCCTCGTTCACGACCTTGACGAACGTGGGCCGGAGCGGCCCGGCGTTCCGATAGTCCTCCGACGCGATCCTGCGGTAGAGCGCTTCCCTGAGCGCGCGGCCGGGGGGGCCCAGCCTGCCGGCGATCCGGCCCATGCGCGAGACGCCGCGTCGCAACCGCGCCCGGACCGAGGGAGGCCTCCGGAGGCCGGACGACCCGGCGAGGACGAGCTTCCGCACGACGTCGCCGGTCGCCGCGAGGTAGATCGACGTCTTGGCGCCGAACGAGTGGGCGACGAAGTCGGCGCGGTCGACGCCGACCGACGCCAGCGCATCCCGGACGAAGGACGCGTAGTCCGCGGTCCCCCAAGCTTCGACGGGCGCGGGCGACTCGCCGAACCCGGGCAGGTCGAGCGCGACGACGCGGCCTCCCCCCGCAAGGCAGTGGACGACGGGCGCCATCGACTCGATGCGGCCCCCCCACCCGTGGAGGACGACGACGGGGTCTCCCGAGCCGACGTCGACGAGGCGCGCGCGCTGGCCGCGCACCTCCACCGTCGTCGACGAATCCTCGAACGCCATGCGCGAATGCTCGCGTACGGCGCCCTAGCCCTCCTCGATCTCGACCCTCTCGAGCACGACGTCTTCCACCGGCCTGTCCTGCGCGCCCGTCTTGACGGTCGAGATCCTCTCCACGACGTCCATGCCGTCGGTGACCTCGCCGAAGATCGTGTGCTTGCCGGTCAGCCACGGCGTCGGCGCGACCGTGACGAAGAACTGCGACCCGTTCGTGTTGGGGCCCGCGTTCGCCATCGCGAGCAACCCCGCCTTGTCGAACTTCGGGCCGCCGGGCGGGCACTCGTCCTCGAAGCGATACCCGGGGCCTCCCGTGCCGGTCCCCTGAGGGTCGCCTCCCTGGATCATGAAGTCCGGGATCACGCGGTGGAAGATCGTCCCGTCGTAGAGCGGCTCGCTCTTGCGGACACCGTCTCGGGGGTCCTTCCACTCGCGCTTGCCGGTCGCGAGGTCGACGAAGTTGGCGACGGTCGTGGGCGCGTGCTCCGGCATGAGACGGACGCTGAACGTCCCCTCGGACGTCACGAACCTGGCGGTGCTCGGCATGCTTCCTCCTCTTGATTGGCAAGCAAAACGGCGCGAGTCGCCGCGAAATAGTCATCCGACGCGGCTAAACGGCCCAAACGGACTATAGAGACCTTTCCACGTCCGGCCGAGACTCTTCCTAGGAGGCGACGGAGATGCGCTCGACGGGAGGGAGAAGGAGATGGACACGCCGATGATCCTTGCGATGACGGCGATCTTCCTGGGCCTGATGGCGGTAGCGCTCGTCACCGACCACCGCTAGCTCCCCTCACAACCGAGATGCCGGCGATACCCGACGCCGGCCGGAACGGACTCGTCCCAGCCCACGTCCACGGGCTCGCCCCTAGCCATCGCGTCGGCTATCTCGAAGACGACCTCCTCGAACTGCCCCCCGTCGCGGAACACCCTCCACCTGCGCGCGCCCGCCAGCGCGTCGGCCGCTTCGCTCGTGACGCGGGCGTCGCCGGACCGGTTCCCCTCGATCCAGTGGTCGATCCACCCACACACGACGGCCGTCATGACCTCGTACTCGATGGCGCCCCGCACGCCCGGGCGGGACGCGAGCTCTTCGAGATCGAGGTGGGGCGGGACCGGGACGTCGACGAGGATCCGGTCGATCTCGCTCGGCCGCTCGTGGGACTGCACGACGCTGTCGGGCAGGGCCCCCAGCCACTCGCCGACGTCGACCCGGTGCAGCGTGGCGGCGACGTCCCGGAACTCGTCCACCGTCGGGACGACGTCCGACCGCAGCTCGAGCCAGTGCCCGCCGTCCGCCCACAGCGCGTAGAAGGTCGTCCCGGTGAAGGGATCGCCGACGATCCCTTCGGTGACGTCGGGAGCGGGTGCGTCGTGTCGCAGGAGGACGGCGTCGTGACCGTCGATCTCGATGTCCCAGGACGCGTCGGCCCCCCGCTCACGGTCGGCAAGGTACCGGCGGTACGACTCCACCGGATACCACGCAAGCGACATCCAGTAGCAGCCTTCGGAGGCGCCGGCAAGCTGGCAACGCCTCCCGTTCTCGAAGAACATCTCGCCGTGGCCGCCCCCGAGCTCTTCGGCCGAGGTGACCCTCCAACCGTCCGCGTGTATCAACAGGCGGGGCGACTCCTCGGCGAGCACGACCAGGGCCGGGGACCATCTCGCCTCGGGACGACGCGGCTCCGGGCGCGTCGCGGTGACGACTCCGACCAGCACGGCCGCCACGGCCGCGACGGCCACCACTCTCCGGCTCGCCCGCCGGCGAGAGGCGGTAACCGTGATCTCCGCGAGCATCGCGATCCCTTCGGGCGACCGGGCGAGGTCCGAGAACGCGTCGGACGGCACGGGGTCGACCCGCCTCGCGATGGCGAGCAGCTCTTCGTCGCTTCTCATCGGGGCTCCTTCGTCGTGGATGGGACGTCCGCAGTCGCAGGCCGGGGGTCGAGGGTCATCTGATTCCTGAGCCGCCGGCGGGCGCGGTGAAGTCGCATCCGGAAGGTCGCGACGTTGCACCCGGCGGAGCGCGCGGCGCGGGTCGGGTCGAGATCGTCCCAGGCGACGAGCATGAACGCCTCGCGCTGGCGCGGAGGAAGGGCGCGTATCGCCTCGAGGAGCCGCCGGTCGACCTCCGGCAGGTCCGCGAACGAACCGGTCTCGGCCGCGGAGGCGGCGTCGATCGCCAGCTTCTGGCCCAGCGCGCGCCGTCTGGTCGACGACCTCCGGCGGTTCGCGATCACCCGCCGCGCCGTCGCGAGCAACCACGGCAACGGGTCGGGCGGGACGTCGTCGAAGCGCCGCCATGCGACGAGGAAGGTCTCCGACACGACGTCGAGCACGTCGTCCGGGTCGGTGCGGCGCGCCGCATACCTTGCGACGCGAGCGGCGTGGTCCTCGTAGACGACGCGGAACCGCTGCCTGCGTCCCTCGTCCGCTCCCATATCCCCTAAGTGTTCGGCACGGCCCGTGGCGTCACGCGGCCGCCGGCGTCTCTGCGATAGTCGTCCGCCATGGAGCACGTCATCCGGGCGACCGGCCTGACCAAGACCTTCCACGACACACGCGCCGTCGACGGGGTCGACCTGACGGTCGAGGCGGGCCAGCGCGTCGCCCTGCTCGGCCCGAACGGCGCCGGCAAGACCACCACCCTGTTCATGCTCCTCGGCGTGATCGCGCCCGACGCCGGCCACGTCGAGATAGCAGGGCTCCGCCTTCCAGAACAGCGGAGCGAGGCCATGGAGCGCGTCGGCTTCGCCGCCGGCTACATGCCGCTCGCCGAGCGGCTCCGCGTGCGCGAGTTCCTCGACCTCTACGGAGGCCTCTACGGGTTGGCCGACCCCTCCGAGCGCATCGACGTCGGGCTCGAGCGCTTCGGCATCGCACATCTGGCGAACGTCATGGGGAACGAGCTGTCCTCGGGGCAGCGGACCCTCGTCGGCATCATCAAGGCGACGTTGCACCGCCCCCGTCTGCTCGTCCTGGACGAGCCGACCGCCTCGCTGGACCCCGACGTGGCCCAGAGGGTCCGCCAGGGGCTGCTCGACCTCTGCGAGGTGGAGGGCACGACGCTCCTCGTGACCAGCCACAACATGGTCGAGGTCGCGCGCCTCTGCGACCGGGTCGTCTTCATGTCGGCCGGGCGGATCGTCGCCGACGGCTCGCCGGCCGAGGTCGCCGACCTGTTCGGGCAGGAGGACCTCGAAGACGTGTTCCTCCACCTCGCGGGCAACGCGCGCGATGCGGCACGGACCCAGGAGACGGACCACGCATGAGCTGGCTGCGGGTGAGATCGATCGCGAAGCGTCACGCGTACGTATTGCGGCGCAGCCCCCACCGGCTCTACGACATCACGATCTGGCCGGTCGTGGACGTGCTCCTGTTCGGATCGCTCGGCGTGTTCCTCTCCGAGACCGAGGGAGGCGAGGCCGCGGCGTACGGGTACCTCCTCGGCGGGATCGTGCTGTGGCACGTCGTCTACCAGAGCCAGATAGCGCTCTCGACCGGCTTCCTCGAGGAGACGTGGTCGCGCAACCTCCTCAACCTGATGGTCACGCCGCTGAAGGAGCTCGAGTACGCGGCCGGCGTCGCGCTGTTCGGCCTCGTGAAGCTCGCTCTCGGCGTCGGCCTCGTCGCCCTCGGCGCGCTCGGCTTCTTCGCCTTCGACGTCACGGACGTCGGCGTCGGCCTCATACCGATCGCGGCGGTGCTGCTGGCGGTCGGATGGGCGATCGCGCTGTTCGTGATCGCGCTCGTGCTGCGCTTCGGCAGCGGCGCCGAGGCCCTGGCGTGGGGGATCCTGTTCCTGGTCATGCCGCTGTCGGGCGTGTTCTACCCCGTCCCGGCACTGCCCGGCGCGGTCCAGCCCATAGCGAAGCTGCTCCCGACGACGCACGCGTTCGCAGCCATGCGGTCGCTCCTCGACGGCGAGGGCCTGGCGTGGGACGAGCTGGGGATCGCGGCGGCGGGCGTGCTCGTCCTGGCGCTCGGGGCGACGATCTTCCTGGCGAAGATGCTGTCGCTCTTCCGGACGAGGGGCTACATAACGCGCTATTCGTAGGGCGCGAAAACTCGGGCGGGCAATGTCCCGCAGGCCCCTTGACGTCTTGTCAGCCCGTTTGTTGAGTGGATGACAGGGACGGACGTACGGAAGGGGGGCCTCATGACGGCTTCGGCGAAGGAAGTGCTCGCGAAGGCGAAGGCGCAGGTCGGCATCAGCGACGGCGGGACGAACACCAACAAGTTCACGGAGTGGTACCCGATGCCGGGACAGCCGTGGTGCGCGATGTTCGTCAGCTGGGTCTTCCACCACTCGGGCATGGAGGAGATCCCCAAGTTCGCGTACACCCCGACCTTCGCGGACTGGTTCCGGCAGCAGGGCGCGGGCTTCGACGCGGACGCCGACGCGCGGCCCGGCGACGTCGTGTTCTTCGACTTCCCCGACTCGGTCTCGCGCATCCAGCACGTGGGCCTTGTCCTCGGCAACCAGAACGGGAGGCTCCAGACGATCGAGGGGAACACCTCTGCGGGGGCGGGCGGAAGCCAGGACGACGGTGAGGTCGTGGCGATCCGCGAGCGCGCCTACGGCGAGGCCGTCTACTACGGGCGGCCCGACTACAACGGGAAGCCGCAGAAGCCGCGCTTCGACTTCCCGGTGAAGGCCTGGTTCGGCAAGGGCGACTCCGGCGCCGACGTGAAGAGGTGGCAGCGCGACCTGAACCGGTGGTGCAAGGCCCTCAACGAGCAGGACCCGGACAGGGCGACCTTCATGTTCGAGATCGAGGTCGACGGGGAGTTCGGCAAGGACACCGAGAAGGCGACGATGACCTTCCAGGCGTTCTACGAGCTCGAGCCGGACGGACGGGTCGGCACGCAGACGCTCGAGAAGATCGAGCAGGTGCGCCAGAGGCAGCGCGAGCGCGCCAACGCGTAACTGACTAAGCGGGCCTAGAGACTCTGCAGCCGCGGCGGGAACGGGACGACCGGAGCGCTCGGGACTCCCTCCGCCGCGCTGCGGCTCGCAGCCCAGGAGTCGAAGCCCTCCACGTCCATCGGTCGCGCGATGTGGTAGCCCTGGCCGACTGTGCAGCCGAGGGCCTCGAGGCGCTCCATCGACTCGCGGTCCTCGATCCCCTCCGCGACCACGACGAGGCCCAGGTTCCGGCCCAGGTCGATGACGGAGCGCACGATCACCGCGTCGTTCTCCGACGACATCATCCCGCGCACGAAGCTGCGGTCGATCTTCATCTCGTCGACCGGGAGCCTGCGAAGGTAGGCGAGGGAGGAGTAGCCGGTGCCGAAGTCGTCGATCGCAATCCCGATCCCCATCTCGTGGAGTCGCGTGAGGACCTCGATCGCACGCTCCGGGTCCTCCATGATGCTGCTCTCCGTGATCTCGAGGTGGAGGGCGTCGGGGACGAGCCGGCTCGCGCCGAGGAGCGTCTGGATCTGGCGCGGGAGGTCGACGTCCATGAGGTTCTTCACCGACAGGTTCACGGCCACCTTGAAGTCGGGGAAGCCGGCGCACCGCCACGCGAGGCACTGCTGCAGCGCCTCTTCGAGCACGTAGGTGGTCATCGGCCCGATGAGGCCGGTGTGCTCCGCGAGCCCGATGAACTCGTCGGGCGGCATCATCCCGTGACGTGGGTGGTTCCACCGGACCAGCGCCTCCGCGCCGATCAGCCGGCCCGATCCGAGGTCGACCTTCGGCTGGTACCACACGACGAGCTGACGCTCCTCGATGGCCCGGCGGAGCTCGGCCACGAGGGCGAGACGGTTCGGGCTGTACTGGTCCTTGTCGGAGTCGTAGATCTCGAACCCGCTGTGCGAGGCCTTCGCGATGTACATCGCGACGTCGGCTCGCTGCATGAGCGTCTCGGCGTCGGTGCCGTGCTGCGGGGAGAGCGAGATGCCGATGCTCGCGCTGACGTCGAGCGAGAGGTCCTGTAGCACGTAGGGCTCCCGGAGCGCCTTCACGAGCGTGTTCGCCATGTCCGTCGCACCGATGAGCGAGCGCAGACGCGGCAGCAGGACGGCGAACTCGTCACCGCCGAGCCGGGCGATCGTGATGTCCGGGCCGAGGATCCTGCGGAGCCGGAACGACGTCTCCTTCAGAAGGCTGTCGCCCGTCGGGTGACCGAGCGTGTCGTTGATCTCTTTGAAGCGGTCGAGGTCCATGAGAAGGACGCCGACCATGTCGGTGTCGGCCTGCTCGATCGCCTGCGTGACGCGGTTGTGGAACATCGTCCGGTTGTAGAGGCCCGTGAGCGAGTCGTGCTGGGCCTGGAACTCGTTCTCCGCCGCCTGCCGCTTGAGGCTCTCGACCAGCCGCCCGTTCTCCAGCGAGATGCTGGCGTGGTTCGCGAGCGTCTCGACGAGCTTGAGGTCGTCGGGGTCGAACGTCGCGAGGTCGTCGCGCAGGCGGTTCCCGACGAGCAGCGTCCCCATGATCCCCTCGGCGCCGTGAAGCGGGGCCACGATGGCGTCGCGGATCCCCCGCTCGTGGAAGTGCGCCCGGAGCTTCTCGTTCTCGATCGGACGAGCCACGAGGATCGTCTGCCCCTCGGCGGCGACCCTCGCCCACACGCCCTCGGTCGGATCGAGGTTGATCGAACGCAAGGGCTCCCTCCGGACGCCCGGCCCCAGGGAAGCTCGGAAGGCCCGGCCCCCCTTCACGGTGGGGAACCGGGTGATCTCGGCGTAGTCGGCTCTCAGCATCTGGCGGGCCTGCTCGAGGACCGTGTCGACCACGGAGTTCGCCTCGAGCGACTGCTGGAGGATGCGGGTCGACTCGTAGAGGAGCTCGAGGCTCTGCCGCTTGTGCCGCTGCGCGTTGTACCCGCGGTAGGCGAGGAAGAGCAGGACGGCCGGAACGAGGAGGAGCCACGCGGAGACCGGGTCGATCCACAGGACGGTCACGGCGGCGAGCGCGACGCAGGCGTTGGTGAGGGCGATGATCCAGCCCGGCCCGATCAGGTTCCTGAGGCCGTGGCTCCGACCCTCGGCGAGCGACATCACGAGGACCACGCTGACCGCGGCGATCGTGTCGGCGCTGAACCCGGCGAGGAACGCGCCTAGCCAGCCGGCGGGACCCGTGTGCGAGTGGTCGCCGACGACGTAGTGGAACACCAGGATCGCGACGCCGCTCGTCAGCCAGAAGTGGGCGAGGTTGAACGTGAGCCGCAGCATCGCCTGCCGGCGGTGGAGGACGAGCGCGGCGCCGCCGCCGGCGAGCACCGCCAGGACGAGGTCGGGAGGCGACGCGAAGAAGAGGCCGAGGATGAGGGGGATCTCGTTGAGGGAGTACGAGAGCACCTCGCGGCGCAGCTGGACGTGGATGACGCAGATCTCGGAGAAGGCGAAGAGCGGGGCGAGGACCCACCACGACAGGTGGAAGGGGGCGTCGGGGACGGGAAGCTCGACGACGAAGAGGAAGTAGACCGCGGCGGCGATACCGGCGAGCGCGGCGTTGAACAGCCACACCTTCTGCTCGCCGGTCAGGAACCGGAACCGGTTCCCGAACCTTCGCTCCGACGCGATTACGTCTGTCACTCGACCCCTCCGACCACGACCCACGACGCAAGCTCGGCCGGGGGGGTTCGCCGCCCCCGTCTCCCCCGAAATGTCCCGCGTCCTCAATGAGGCATCGGCCCGGGGCCGCGGCGAGTTGAGTGGTCCGAAATAGCTATTTCGACCTGCGGGATCGCGTCTCCGGGGCCGGCCCTAGGAGACGACCAGGGCGACGGCGAAACCGTCGTGGCCCTTGCTCCCGACGGTCTGTATCGCGGTCGCCTCCAGACGGGTGTCCGCGGCCGCGATCTCGAGGAACCGCCGCGAGCCGGCGACGCCCGGTTCGTCCGCTTCGGGGTCGGCGACCGCTCCCCCACGGACCACGTTGTCTGCGACGATCAGGCTGCCCGGGCGGGTCAGCCGGAGAGCCCATTCGAGGTAGGCCGGATTGCTCGGTTTGTCCGCATCCAGGAACACGAGGTCGAAGGGGTCGCGGCCCTCCTCGGCGAGCTCCGGCAACACGTCGAGCGCGGCACCCTCCCGCAGCTCGACGCCCACGTCGAGCCCCGCGGCCTCGATGTTCGACCGCGCCACGCGTGCATGGGCCGGGTCCACCTCGATCGTGACGACCCGCCCGCCGGGCGGCAGCGCCCGCGCGAGCCAGATCGTGCTGTAGCCGCCGAGCGTGCCCACCTCGAGGATCGACCGCGCGCCCCCGAGCTTCGCCAGCAGGTACAGGAGCTTGCCCTCCAAGGGGCTGACCTCGATCGGCGGCAGCCCCGCGGCCGCGCACGACGCCTGGGTCTCCGTCAGGGCGGCGTCATGTGGCGCGAGAAGCTGCGCGAGGTACGCCTCGACGTGTCCGTACGGGGCTTCGTCCGGGCTCAGCAGTACACGTAGGGGTCGTCGGCCTGACCGTAGCCCTCGCCGTTGACCGCGAGCTGCTCCCAGTACCCCCGGCGGGCCTCCATGTTCGCGGTCATGAAGTCGCACGCCGCCTGCGGCTTCGTCCGCGTGGGCTTACCCCCGACGCCGAGGTGGGCGAGCATCTCCTTCACGACCGAGTACTGGCGAGCCGGCGAGATGAGGCCCCAGCCGGTCTGGACCCACGGAGCGGCGTCGTTGACCGGGACAGACGTCGGGTCGACGCCGCCCTCGGTGCTGTACTCGCCGGTCGTCGGGTAGTACGCCGCTTCCTCGAGGGCCCGGCGCATGTCCCAGACCGTGAGCTTCTTCTTGCCCGCCACGAGGAGCGGTGCTCCCTTCCCGGTCTTGACGATCCCGCCGGTGTGGCCGGCCGCGCGGCGCATCTCGAGGAGCACCTTCGAGAACGTCCCGGCGCTGCGGGGTGTCGCGAAGCTCGTGCCGCCGACCGACGAGAGGCCCTCCTCGCAGCTGCGGCAGTACGGCAGGTCCTGCGTGAAGTCGCCGACGAAGTCGGGGACCTGCCCCGAGGAGACCTGGCGACCTCCGCTCGCACCTTCCTCGAACCCGGCGACGCCGATCGTCCACCAGGGGCCGGAGGTCTCGTCGAGGCCGGAGTACGTCGGGTCGTTCGCCGCGGCGCCGAAGTGCGCCTTGCCGTTCTCGACGACGCCCGTGTAGCTGAACGAGAGGTTCTGGAAGGTCGGGTAGCTGGTCGCCGGGCCGTAGCTCGTGCTGACGATGTCGACGGCCGGGTGGGTGAACGCCCACTTCTCGGCGGCGTCGACGTTCCAGTCCTCGACGGCCACGACGATGGCTTCGGGGTTGGCGGTGAGGACCGACGCGGACGTCCCGATCCCGTGGCTGCTGGCGTCGCCGTCGGGGCGGAGGCGCTCCTTGTCGCCGAGGAACGAGATGCCGATGACGTTCGTGCCGGCGAACCAGTACGGCTCGCCCTTCTCGATGCTCTCGAACTGCGCCTTCGCCTTGGCGAAGTCCTCCGCGAAGTTGCCGGTCCGGCGGACGCGGATGATCTGGTCCTTGCCTATGCCGAACTCTCTGAGCACCGCCGGCGTGACGCTGGAGGGGGCGGTCCGCCCGTAGAGGGGGCCGCCCTTGTAGAAGTACTCGTGGAAGGCGTTGAAGCCGGTGTCGATGACGGCGACGACGACGCGCGGCTCGGCCTTCGGCTTCGCCGCCGCGGGGGTCGCGGAGACGGGGACGACGAGGGCTGTGGCAACGAGGGCGCCGAGGGCGCGGCGGATGAGGCGGGGGGTTTTGTCCATGGCGGGGAGGTTCGCCGCGGGCGCCTCTATCCCTCCGGCGGCGGCGGCCGCCCGGCGTCATGCTCGCGTCTCTCCTTCGCCTCGGCCTCTCTCTTCAGCTTCT
>DATADL010000005.1:0-2078 GCA_036258555.1 Actinomycetota bacterium
GCGCCGGCCTCGGACTTGATCTTCGACCAGTCCTGCTTGGTGTATCGAGAGGTCCGCCGCGCGGACTCGTGGTAGGCCTCCGTGTCGCCCCAGTGCTGCCCCGCCTCCGCCACGTGCTCGGCCGGGTCGAAGTCGCCCCACAGCTCGAACCGCTCCTCCGGGGTCAGGTCGATGCCCATTCTCATCGCCTCCATCTCTTTGTCGAGAGCGCCGACCGGAACGCTAGACCCTCACGTTACGTAAGGGTCAAGCCGCATCTCCGTGCCCCGGTTGGGATACTGAGGTTGCTCTGCTTGTCCCCCCACGGAAAGCGAGGACCGATGGACGAGGCCAAGGAACAGGCACGGACGGTCTGGGGCACCGGCGACTACAGCCACTTCAGCCGGCAGCTGGAGCAGGCGTCGGTCGAGCTCGTGCGGGCGAGCGGGATGGGGTCCGGCGACTCGGTCCTCGACGTCGCGGCGGGCGACGGGAACCTCGCGCTTGCCGCGGCGCGCGCAGGAGCACGCGTGGTCGCCACCGACTTCTCCGACGTGATGGTCGAGAACGGGAGACGACGGACGGCCGACGCGGGCGTAGCGGTCGAGTGGCGCGCCGCCGACGCCGAGGACCTACCGTTCGACGACGACTCGTTCGACTACGTGACGTCCGTCTTCGGCGCGATGTTCGCGGGGGCCCAGGAGAAGGCGGCGGCGGAGCTCTTCCGGACCGTGCGGCCGGGGGGAACGGTCGCAACCACCGCGTGGACGCCGGAAGGACAGTTCGGCGGCCTCTTCGAGATCCTGGACACGTACGGTCCCCCGTCCGAGCCCGACGAGCCCGATCCCCTGCGATGGGGCACGGAAGACGGCGTGCGCGCCCTCTTTCCGGACGCGTCGTCGATCGACTTCCGGCGTCTCGACGTCACGTTCTCGTACCCGAGCTGGGACGCGGCGGTCGACACGCTCGAAGCCCACGGTGTGTTCGTGGTGCTCAAGCGGCACATGCCGCCGGAGAGGTACGCGGCGCTGATGGGGGCGGTGGCCGACCTGACGCGCAAGCACGACCGCGGCGCCGAGGGCGCCGTCGTCTACGACGCCGAGTACCTGGAGGCGTTGGTCCGCAAGTAGCGCGAGGCAGCCGGGCCCGGCTCGGTCGCCGAAGCGTCCGGACAACCGCTCCAGAGCCCGCGGCCCCCGTCTCGGGCTTGTCGCTGCAACTCGACGAGGAGCCCCGCGTGCCGCACGTTCGGCGGGTACGTGTACGCGTGCGCGTAGCCGTTCACTACCAGGCGCGCGTTCGCCAGCTCGGCCCCCACGTATACGTATCGCAGCAGACGGTCGAACCCGTCGCGCTCCTCGACGTCCTTCACCAGCCGCACCGTCTTGCCGTCGAGCAGGGCTGACGTCGCTGCCGAGGCCTCCCGGCCGAAGCACTCGACCGGCTCGCGCGGGCTCACCGACTCCGGCGTGTCGATCCCGAGCATCCGCACGACGTACGACTCGCCGACGGTCGCCTCCCCCGCCCCCGGCCCCTCCACGCGGCCCGTCACCTCGACCTCGATCGTGTCGCCGTCGACCGCGCGGGTGACGACGGCCTCCTCGTAGCCCGGCGGCTCCGAGGAGAGCGTCGCGGGGGCCTGGACCGACAGGTCGACGCGGTGCGCCGAGCACGCGACGAGCAACAGCAGGGCCACGGGAGCGAACCGCACCCGCAGACGCTAGGAGGCCACCGCCTCCTGCAGTGTGACGAGCACCTCATTCCCGTAGCGTTCGAGCTTCGCCGGGCCCACCCCCGAGATGTGCGACAGCTGCACGATCGAGCGCGGCGCGGCCTCGGCGATCTCCTGCAGCGTCGTGTCGTGGAAGATCACGTACGCGGGTACCCCGTCGCGCTTCGCGCGCTCGAGACGCCACGCCTTCAGCGCCTGGTAGACGGGGTTCTGCGCGGCCTCCGGACGGCGGTTCGTCCGGCGCAGCGGATGCGGGACGAGGCACCCGCCGAGCTCCTCGACGAAGCGGCTCGCAGACTGGCGCCCGCCGGTCGTCCACGTGAGGAACAGATGGCGCTTCGCGCGCGTCAGCCCGACGTACAGCAGG
>DATADL010000006.1:0-3500 GCA_036258555.1 Actinomycetota bacterium
TGTCGCTCGACGTCGCCGCCGGCGAGACCCTCGTGCTCGTCGGGCCCTCCGGGTGCGGCAAGACCACGACGATGAAGATGATCAACCGCCTCGAGGAGCCCACGTCGGGGACGATCCTGGTCGGCGGCGTCGACGTCACCGTCCAGGATCCGGTCGAGCTGCGACGGGGCATCGGCTACGTGATCCAGAGCATCGGCCTCATGCCGCACCGGACCGTCGCCGAGAACGTCGCCACCGTCCCGAAGCTCGTCGGTTGGGACGCCGCACGCGTACGCGCTCGCGTGGAGGAGCTCGCGCAGATGCTCGAGCTCGATCGCGACCTGCTCGGCCGGTACCCGAACGAGCTCTCGGGCGGACAGCGTCAACGGGTGGGAGTCGCGCGGGCGCTGGCGGCCGCCCCGCCCGTGATGCTGATGGACGAGCCCTTCGGCGCGGTCGACCCGATCGTGCGTGAGCGGTTGCAGGACCAGTTCCTGCGCATACAGGCCGACCTTCGCAAGACGATCGTGTTCGTCACGCACGACGTCGACGAGGCGCTCAAGATGGCCGACCGCATCGCGATCCTGAACCGCGGGGGGATCGTCGAGCAGCACGCGACCCCTGCAGACGTCCTGCGCGCCCCCGCCAACGACTTCGTGCGCCGCTTCGTCGGAGGCGAGCGCGCGCTGAGGCGTCTCGCGCTCGTGAAGGTCGCGGACGTCCGCCTCGCCCCGGCGAACGGTGAGGTCGAGGTCCGCGTGGCCGCGAACACCTCGCTGCTGGACGCCCTCGACGCGCTCGTCGCGTCGAAGACCGGCGTCGTCGGGGTCGAGGGGACGGACGGAGTGCTGACCCTCGAGACGATCCGGGCGGAGCTCGGCGCGTGAACGAGCTGTTCCGCTGGAGCTGGGTCGTCGACAACCTCGACGACGTCTACGCGCGCACGTGGGAGCACGTGTTCCTCACCGTGCTCGCCGTCGGGATCGGTCTCTTGATCTCGTTCCCGCTCGGCGTCTACTGCTACCGACACCGCCGCGCCTACGGCCCCGTCGCGACCGCTGCGGGCATCCTCTACACGATCCCCAGCCTCGCCCTGTTCGCGATGCTCGTGCCGTTCACCGGGCTCTCCACGACGACGGCGGAGATCGGTCTCGTCGGCTACACGCTGCTGATCCTGATCCGCAACGTCGTCGCGGGGCTGAGAGGCGTCCCCGCCGACGCGAGGGAGGCCGCGGTCGGGATGGGCTACAGCCCTCGCCAGCTGCTGTGGAGGGTGGAGCTCCCACTGGCGCTGCCCGTGATCGTCGCCGGCATCCGGATCGCGACCGTCACCGTGATCGGCCTCGTGACCGTGACGGCGCTGATCGGCAAGGGCGGGCTCGGCTACTTCATCCTGCTCGGGCTGCGGCGGTTCTTCTCGACCGCGACGCTGCTCGGCGCGGGCCTGTCGGTCGTGCTCGCGCTCGCCGCCGACCGGTTGCTGGCGCTCGCCGAGCGGATGCTGACGCCGTGGGCCCGGCGGGCGCGCGCGTGAGCGTCCTCGGGGATCTCGCCGCGTGGCTCTCGGAGGCCTCCACGTGGTCGGGCGAAGGAGGGATCCCGCTCAGGGTCCTCGAGCACCTCCGCATCTCGGCCATCGCGCTGGCCGCGGCCGCTGCCGTCGCGCTCCCGCTCGGGCTCTACATCGGCCACACGGGGCGCGGCGAGGTCGTCGCGGTGTCGGTCGCGAACCTCGGTCGCGCGATCCCTTCGTTCGCGATCCTCGCCCTAGCGTTCCCGATCGCGCTGGAGCTCGGATTGGGGCTCAGCGACTGGCCGGCGATCGCGGCGCTGTTCCTGCTCGGGATCCCGCCGATCCTGACGAACGCATACGTCGCGGTGAAGGGTGTCGACCCCGACACGGTCGAAGCCGCCCGCGGGATGGGGCTCTCCGGGCGCGACGTCCTCTCCTCGATAGAGATCCCGCTGGCCGCGCCGCTGATCGTCGCCGGGATCAGGATCTCCGCCGTCCAGATCGTGGCGACGGCGACCCTGGCCGCGGTCGTCGCCGGCGGGGGCCTCGGCCGCTTCATCGTCGACGGCTTCGCGCAGGGCGACGACGGCATGACGCTGGGCGGCGCGCTCCTCGTCGCGTTCCTCGCGATAGCGATCGAGATCGGGTTCGGCCTCCTCGAGCGGGCGACGACGCCACGCAACGAGCGCCGCGGGGTCTTCACGACGCGGACTCGACGGGTTGACGTCGCCGATCCCGGCCGTCCCGCCGGCGACGCGTTGCTCGGAGCTTGACTTAGGGTTCCGTGCGCGGGCGGGGCCGAGAAGGAGCCTCGCTACAGGACGGAAGGAGCTACCCATGCGGAGAACCCGCAGGTACGTCCTCGGGGCGGCTCTGCTGGCGTTCGGGCTCGTGCTCGGCGCCTGCGGGTCGGGTGGGGACGACGAAGAGGCCGCCGGCGGAGGCGGAGGCGGCGAGGAGAAGGGCCAGATCACCGTCGGCGACGACAGCTTCGCGGAGAGCCAGATCGTCGCCGAGATGTACGCGCAGGTGCTGGAGGACGCCGGCTACGAGGTCGACCGCAAGAGCACCCAGTCGCGCGAGGTCCGGCTCCCCGCGATGGAGAGCGGCGAGATCGACGTCGCGCCGGAGTACCTCGCGACCCTGGTCTCGGTCCTGGATCCGAAGGAGGGCCGGGTGTCGACGCCGGAGGACGCGACCGCCGCGCTCGAGCCGTTGCTCGCGGACAGGGGGCTAACGGTGCTCGAGGCCTCCGACGCCGTCGACACGAACGTGTTCGTCGTGACGCCGGAGCTGGCCGAGAGGTACACGACGATCAGCGACCTCGCCCCCGACGACTCCGATCTGACGCTGGGCGGGCCGGCCGAGTGTCCGAAGCGGCCGTACTGCATCCCCGGGTTGAAGGACGTCTACGGGATCGAGTTCGGCAGCTTCGAGCCGCTCGACTACGGTCCCGCGACCGTCCAGGCGTTGAAGCAGGGAGCAGTCGACGTGGCGCTGCTTTTCTCGACCGACGGGACCATCGACGCCGAGGGCCTGATCGTGCTCGAGGACGACCAGGGCCTGCAGGCCGCCGACAACATCACCCCGCTCGTGAACGAGGAGGTGCTGAACGACGAGGTCGAGGACCTGCTGAACTCGGTCAGCGCCGTTCTGACCACCGAGAACGTGACTGAGCTCAACACGCGGGTCGGGGTCGACCAGGAGGACCCGGCCGACGTGGCCGCGGAGTTCCTGGAGGAGCAGGGCCTGCTCTAGGGCGACCTCTCCCCGGCCTCGACGGCGACGTCGAGGCGGTTCGACGGGGGCGCAAGCGGGCACGCCCAGCGCGGGTCGTACGCGCACGACGGGTTGTAGGCGAAGTTGAAGTCGAGGACGAGGCGGCCGTCCTCGGCTCCGAGGTCCGCGCCCTTGATCGTGTCGTACAGGTACCGCCCCGCGCCGTACGTCGAGCGGCCGCTCGTCGCGTCGCGGAAGGGGAGGAAGAGCCCGCCCCCGTAGCCGTCGA
>DATADL010000007.1:0-3785 GCA_036258555.1 Actinomycetota bacterium
GACGCGCCGGCCCCCATGTTGACGACGACGTCCTCGCCGGGCTCCCCGTCTATCTGCGCAAGCATGTTCAGCGTCGGCATCGGGAGCCCGAACTCCCCCCGCCACGTGTCGAGCGAGCCGCTGAGCGTGCCCCCGGATTTCTCCGCCACGACGAACGCCTCGCACCCGAGGTCTCCCTGGGGGTCGTAGTACACGGACACGGCCTCCTCGTCGCCGTCGCCGTCGACGTCGCCCGACTTCGACTCGCCCGTGCGCAGCGACGCGTCGGTGACGACGGCTTCGTGGTTCGGGCACCGGTAGTCGGGGGCCGGAGTGGCCGGCGCCGCTTCGCGCGCCCGTGGCTCGGTATCGCCCGAGCACGCGGCGAGCAACAGAAACAGTGCGAGGGCGGCGGGTCTCATCGCGCCGATGCTACGGCTCGCATCCCTCCTGCTCCTCGCCGTCGACGGCCGACCTCCGTTAGAACCAGCGCGAGAACGCGTTCCACACGGACTCGAGCAGGAACGCTACGCCCACGATCCCCATGACGACGTCGCGGGCGCGCAGCCGCGCACCGGGTTCGTCGGGAACGTCCGACCGGAACGAAGACAGCAGCCTCCAACCCGCAAACGAACGCGCGACCGCCTCCGGGTCCACGGCACGTGCGGAGAACCCCATGGCGTAGTCCACGTCGCAGACCCGGACGACCTCGCCCGACGCCGACGAGATCGGCTTCCGGCGGATGCTCGTCAGGTCGACGGGCTCCCTGAACAGGACGACGACGTTGGGGAGGTCGGTGGCGACGTGGCTTGCCAGCGGGAGGACCCACCCCTCCAGACCGGTCTCGTCGGGCAGCTCGACGTCCACGCGCTCCACGTTCGTCATCGGGATCTCGAGCCGCCGTCGGAGCAGCACGGGATGCCACAGGACGAGGGATCCCGGCGCGAGGGCGATGTAGGCGCGGCCGGGAAACGCCTCGCGGAAGATGCGGTAGGCGACCCAGCCCACGCCGGCGGCGAGGGCCGTGAGCGCGAGCGCGCCCGGAAGGTCGCCTTCGAGAGCGCGCGGCCAGAACGCGATAGCGATCGCTCCGAGCAGGATCGCCCACGGCGCGACGAACAGCAGCGCGATCGTGGCGAGGACCCTGCTGGAGCGCGGCGTGCGGAGGGGGAACACCTCGACGAGCCCCGCCGCGACCGCCCGCACGTCCGCCATGCGCTGCGTCTTCACGAACGGATCATCGGCGCCGATCGGGATTGGAATGAGTCGAACGAGTGGACCCTACCGGGATCGAACCGGTTGCCTCTGCCGGGGCGGGCGGGGAACGGACGGGGCGCAGAGCGCCGCCACAGTGGACCCGACCGGGATCGAACCGGTTGCCTCCGCCATGCCATGGCGGCGCTCTACCAAGTGAGCTACGGGCCCAGACGCGGCCCCCGGGCCGCGGACGGACGATCCTACCCAGCTATGCCGGAGGCGGGGGCGGTGGAGGCGCGCCCGGCGACGACGATCCGCCCGTGCCGCCCGGGCCAGACGACTTCCCCCGTCCCCTGCGGCGACGGCCCCTCCGGCGCTTCGCCGGCCGCTCCGCCGCCGGAGTCTCCTCGGAGCCGTCGGGTCCGACGCGCGGCGCCGCCGGCGCCTTCTCGCGCTTCGGCGCACCTTCCGGCGCGGGCGCGGTCTTCGGCGGCGCGGGCTGGGCGGCGCCCGCCGGCTTCTCTTCCGCGACCTTGATCGTTATCCGGTACTCCTGCGGATACGCGGGGACGCCGAAGTCCGACTGGAGCTCGCCGATGATCTTGTCGAGCGACTGTCCGTCGGGCGGAGCGGTCAGCTGGGCCGGACGCTCTCTGGGCAGCGCGCGGACGAGGTCCTCGGACGACTTCGGCGAGGGGATCCCCGCGCCGCCCCCACGGCGCCTGCGTCTGCGGTTGCGGGACCGGCTGGACCCGGCCCGCGACCCGTCGAGGGCGCTCGCCTGCTCCCTTACCTGCGGGCCCTCCTGGCGCGGCTTCTGGGCCCCCTCGCCCGTCGACGGCTTGCGACGCCTACGTCGCTTCCGCCGCGGCTGGCTCATCGCCCCCTCCTCGTCCGGCCCACCCGTCGTCGAACGGCACGACGCGGGCGTCGGCCCACAGCCTCTCCAGGTCGTAGTAGTCGCGGTCGTCGGTGTGGAACACGTGGACTACGAAGTCGACGTAGTCGAGCAGCACCCAGCGCGCCTCGCGCTCGCCCTCACGGCGGAACGGCTTCCGCCCCTGGGACTCGGCGAGCCGTCTCTCGACCTCGTCCGCGATCGTCCGCACCTGGCGTTGCGTGTTGCCGCTGCAGATCAGGAAGTAGTCGGTGATGACGAGCTGCTCGGACACGTCGAGGATGACGATCCGTTCGGCCTTCTTGGCCGAGGCGGCCTCTGCGGCCTCGAGGACGAGCCCCTCCTCGGTGGTAGTCAAAGCGTCTCGAGAAAGTCCTTTCCGACGACGATCGTCAAGTCCACGATACCTTGGTCCTGCGCTGCGACCTGCACTTCTCCTACCCCGATCAGGTCCCTCGTGCGCTCTGCGAGCCCGACTCCCCTGGACGACCGGTCGTAGGTGATCACGAGCGTCTCCCGGTAGTTCAGGCGCCGGGCGTTGCCCGAGAGGATCACCCTGAAGCCCTCGCCCCCCAGGCGCTCGGCCACGTACTGGCCGACCCCCGGAGCCCCGTTCCCGTTCAGGATCTGGACCCGCACCTCTCGCCCCGAGACGGCCTGCTCTCCGACGGTCTCGCGCAGGAGCTGCCGCACGTCGTCCTCGTCGGCCTGGTAGAGCTCGCTCCCGCCCACGCCGACCTGCTGCACCGGAAGCGAAGCAAGTGCGCGATCGCCGGACTCGGCCCCCGCCAGCTGCTCGAACAGCCGTGCCAGCTCCCTCAAAGAGGCGTCGGACTCCCCGAGCGCAGCGCCGGACCGCGTGACGGCGGCCCCCAGGCCGTCGGCGTCGAAGGAGAACGCCTCGAACAGGGACCCCCAGTAGGCGAGGTGCCGCGCTCCCAGCTCGACGTCGTCGCCCTCGAGGCCCTTCACGTACAGCAAGTCGACCAGGAACTCCGGCGAGAGCCGCTGGGGGCCCGCGGCGAAGATCAGCCGGGCCTGGCCCGGCCCTGCCGAGACCCTCACCTCCTGGGGCACGTCGACCGTCAGCTCGCCGATCTCGCGCATGAGGACGCCCGCGTCGGCGTCGGAGAGCTCGACGTACTGGTCGACGGGCGTCCCGAGAAGCGTCTCGGTCGCCAGGAGCAGGAGCGGCACGCCGCCGGACCCGAAGGCCTCGCCCACCGGCAGCAGCCCTCGTCCGGGGACACCGGTCGCCGTGTGCGCAGGGATGTACACGACGGCGGCTCGTCCCGTGGCGTCGTCGTAGGAGAGCAGGGTCATCCACGTCGGGCCCGCTTCGGCGCGGGTCTCCTTCGTCCCGAACAGCAGCGTCGTCGTGATGGTGTCGGCGGGCTCGGCCCGCCCGGCGCGGACGCCGGAGCCCGGGCTCGGAGCGCGGTCGCGCGACAGGATCGAGACCGCCCCGACGATCCCGACGAGGACGGCGACGGCGGCCGCGAGGAGCCCGCCACGGAGCTCCCGCCGGCGCTTGCGGCGGCGCTCGCCCTCCAGGCGGGCGCGGCGGGGGCCGGGCACGTCGACGCCGACGGGGGGCAGGGGGCCGTCCGGCGCCCTGAGGTCGATCTCGGGCTCGGGCTCGGCGAGGAGCTCCTCGTCGTCGAGGGGGCCGAGGTCGTAGACGAGGGCCTCTTCGGGCGGCTCGGCCTCG
>DATADL010000008.1:0-3451 GCA_036258555.1 Actinomycetota bacterium
TTCGTAGAGCCCGTCGAGCCCGTCGGCCGCGAAGAGCTCGGCAGCGGTGGCGTAGCGCTCCCGGTACGCCGCGACGACCGCTTCCGTTCCTTCGAACTCCGTAACGTCGTGCAGCCACAGCTGAGGTGGGCCGGGCCGGTCTTACCGGGTCTCTCGGGCCGGTAGGTGGCGCCGGGACTCGAGTCGTCCCGTGCCTCGCAAGACTTGTGTGGCGGTTCAGGGCCGACAGCAAACCCGGAAACACTTGTGAGGTCGAAGGACCCATCCGGTTCCCAGGCTGCGGTGCAGCCGGTCTCGACGCAGCCCTGCGAGTTACGAGACCGCAGGTCAGAGGCCAATTTCGTAGCGGAGGCGGACGGGAATCGAACCCGCCGGGCGGGTCTCCCCGCCCCACCGGTTTTGAAGACCGGGAGGGACACCAGTCCCCGGTCGCCTCCTCGGAAGGGCCGCCTCGGCGGGCCTCCCGTCTAGCTGGAAGGGCCGCCTCGGCGGGCCTCCCCTCTAGGTGGGACGACCAAGTCTCACCCGTCCGGGGGGAAGCGCGAACCAGGGACGCTCAGCGAGTCGTCGCGCGCGTCTCACGAAACCGGTCCCCGCATCGTTCAATCCCTACATGGAGCCACAGACGATCCTCTCCCCACCGAAGGCGCAGCGCCCTCGTCTTCTCGCCAGCGCGGGCGGCACGCGCACCGAGGCCTTCGGCCGGTTCGAATGGGGCCTCCTCGCGTCGATCGCGCTGATCTGGGGCTCGTCGT
This sequence comes from Actinomycetota bacterium, assembly GCA_036258555.1. Classification (GTDB taxonomy): domain Bacteria; phylum Actinomycetota; class CADDZG01; order CADDZG01; family WHSQ01; genus JALZEG01. The sequence continues at coordinate 756 of DATADL010000008.1, forward strand.
TCGTCCTCATCGACGTCGGCCTGGACTCGTTCAGGCCCGGCGTGATCGCCGCCGCACGCGTCCTCCTCGGCGCGGCCGCGCTCGCCGTCGTTCCGGCCGCGCGGAGACCGGTCGACCGGCGCGACCTTCCGCGCATCGCTTTCCTGGGCGTGATCTGGATGGGCATCCCGCTGTCGCTGTTCCCGATCGCGCAGCTGTGGATCGACTCCTCGGTCGCCGGGATGATCAACGGGGCGATGCCGCTCGCGACGGCGGCGTGGTCCATCCTCCTCCTGAGGCGTCTGCCGGGACTGGTCCAGCTCGCCGGTCTCGCCGTCGGCTTCATCGGGATCGTGGCGATCTCGTGGGACCAGGTACGAGGCTCGACTGCAACGCTGCTCGGGACACTGCTCGTACTCGGCGCCGTGACCCTCTACGGCCTCTCGGCAAACGTCGCGGTCCCGTTGCAGCAGCGCTACGGCTCTCTCCCGGTGCTCCTCCGGGCCCAGGTCGCCGCGCTGGCGGTCGTGGTCCCGTTCGGGCTGACGCATCTCCCGGGCTCCAGCTGGTCGTGGAGGGCGGCCGGCGCGATGGTCCCGCTCGGCGCGCTGGGCACCGGCCTGGCGTTCGCCCTCATGGCGACGCTCGTGGGCAGGGTCGGGGGGCCGCGCGGCTCGGTGGCGATCTACTTCGTGCCGGTCGTGGCGATGGCGCTCGGGGTGACCGTTCTCGACGAGACGATCTCGTGGAGTGCCCTCGCCGGCGCCGGTCTCGTCATGACCGGAGCATGGCTGACGTCACGCCGGGAGCGGCCTTCTCGCGCCGCGGGCATCCGCGAGCCCGCGGGCTGACCGCGCGAGACGGGGCCGTCGCACGGTGGAGGGCCCGGCGTGGAGGGCACGGCCGGCCTGCGTCGAAGCCTCCGGGGAGGGCGGTCTCGCAGAGGAGGGACGATGGATCTCAGGCGTGGAGTCGTGGGCGGGGTTGCGGCGCTGCTACTCGCGGCGGCTATCGCACCGGCCGTGGCCGGTCGCGCGGAGCCGCCGCGCACGGAGTTCGAGGAGAGCGGCGGAGCCGAGTGGACGTCGCACGACGGCGAGCTGTCGTTCCTCGAGGCCGTGGACGAGGCCTCCGACCGCGTCGTGGTCGACACCATCGGGAAGACCAAGCAAGGCCGTCCGCTTCACCTCGTACGGCTCGGCTACCCCGTCCCGGTCTCGCGCGACGCGGCGTTGCGCCGTCCCACGACGCTGTTCGTGTGCACGCAACACGGCAACGAGCCCGCCGGCCGAGAGGCGTGCCTGCAACGGCTGCGCGACCTCGCGTTCACGGACGACCCGGACCTCCTCGCCCAGCTGAAGAAGCAGACGATCCTGTTCGTGCCGAGCGCGAACCCCGACGGCAGACAGGCCGACGCGCGCGGCAACTCCGACGGCACGGACATCAACCGCGACCACCTGAACCTGGAGACGCCGGAGGCGCGCGCGATGGCACGGGTCGTGCGGGACTGGGAGCCCGAGGCCGTCGTGGACCTCCACGAGTACGGGCCCTCTCTTCCGGCTCTCTACGACGACGAGGTCCTCGTGCTGTGGCCGCGCAACCTCAACATGGACCAGGCCGTGCACGACCAGGCCAAGGAGCTCGCGCTCGACTTCATCACCGCGGACGAGGAGGCGGCGGGCTACTCGACCGACGAGTACGGGCAGTACGAGCTCGCGGACCAGGACATCCACCAGTCCGCGGGTGACGCCGACGAGGGCATCGCGCGCAACGCGATGGGCTTGCGGCACTCGCTCGGGATCCTCGTCGAGACGCGCGTCGACGGCGATCCGCGCAACGGCCCCCAGGAGCTCGAGGACCCGGCCGTGAGGTCGCGGCGCGTCGCCGCGCACGCGGTCGCGATCGACGCGACGCTCCGCTTCATGCGCGAACGGGGCGACCTCGTGTCGAAGGTCACGGCTGCTGCCCGTGCGACGGCGCGGCGGGAGGGGCGGCTCCGCGACGAGCCCGTGTACTTCGGCGGCGCCGACAACCAGGAGCCGACCGAGGACCAGGTGCAGGATCCGCCGCCGTGCGGCTACGAGCTCTCGAAGGGCCAGCTGAAGGACGTGAGACAGACGATGAGCCTGCTGGGCGTCGGCGCTCGTGGGACGTACGTAACGATGGCCCAGGAGGCCGAGCCCGTGATCGCACTCCTGCTGGACGAGCGGGGAGCGCGTCACTCGGTCGCGGCGGCCGCAGACATGGAGTGCTGACGTACGTGCAAAAGTGGAACGGCCCCCGCGTCACCCGCGGGGGCCGTCTTCGTGCGTCGCCCTGCTGATCGGCCTCTCGTCTACACCTTCTTGTTCGTCGCGAGGTCCCACCCTGCCTTGACCTCGCTGGTAGTTCCGTCTGCGTTCCGGACCGTGTACGTCACGACGATCTGACTGAACCTCAGCTTGACCGCGTCCACCGGTGGCCCCGAGCTCGGCTCCGCGCCGGTCTGGTAGCTGCTGACGATCACGTTCTTCAGCTCCCACTTCACGAGTGGCGCCCCGTCGGCCCGGCGGACCGTCAGCGTGGCGGACGGGATGCGCCTGCCCTGCGCACCTGCGAGCATCAGCTTCGGCGTTGCCTTGCTCACGCGCATCGTGAAGTGGAAGTCGTTCATCGAGACCTTCCCCACACCGGGACCGGTGCCGAGCGGCCGGGTCGAGTTCGTCTCGCCCCACGAC
>DATADL010000009.1:0-4429 GCA_036258555.1 Actinomycetota bacterium
GACGGGCGCTACGTCCTGGAGATAGAGCTGGACCCGCACAACGTGTTCGTGGAGTCGGACGACACGAACAACAAGGTGTGCACGCTGATCGCGCTGAAGGGGACCGACGCCGAGCTACTGGAGCCGCAGGTCCCCTGCTGAACCGCGTCTGGCATGCCCGCGTCTCGGCAGACGCGGAACCCCCGCATAGAGTCGTCCGATGCAGCCCCAGCCCCTTCCTGTTCGGCAGATCACCATGCCCACGCCGTATGCCGTCGGCCCCGTCAACGCGTACCTGATCGAGGCCGAGCCCCTCACGCTCGTCGACGCCGGCATCAACACACCCGACGCCCAGAACGCGCTCGCCCTCGCGTTCGCCGGCGCCGGGTACTTCGTCGAGTCCGTCGAGCGCATCCTCATCACCCATGCGCACCCCGACCACTACGGCCTCGTCCCCTATCTCCAGGAGCTCTCCGGCGCGACCGTCTACTTCCCCGAGCGCGAGATCGCGCGCGTGCGGGACCGCCAGATGCTGTTCGAGGTCGGGCGGCTGTTGATGGAGGCGGGGATGCCGCTCGAGCTCCTCTTCAAGATGGACCAGCAGCGCAAGAAGGACCCTCTCCCGCGCGTTCCGCACGAGGAGGTCGTGCCGGTCGTCGACGGCGACACCTTCGCGTTCACGACCGGCGACGGCGGCGGCTTCGAGCTCCAGGCCCTCCTCATGCCCGGCCACACCGGCGGGCACGTCGTGTACTTCGAATCGGAGACCCGGACGATGTTCGCGGGGGACCAGCTGCTGCCCGACGTATCCCCGAACCCGCTGCTCGAGCCCTCGCTCGACGAGCCCGGTCAGCGCAGGCGCTCGCTGGAGGAATACCTCACGTCCCTGGAGCGGATGGCGGCGATGGACATCGCCCTCGCCTATCCGGGCCACGGCGACCCGGTGGCGGACCCGGGCCGTCTCGTCGACTCGACGATCGAGCACCACCTCAAGCGGAAGGCGGCCGTCGCCCAGCGCCTGGACGACGCCGGGAAGACCCCGTACGACATCGCCCGGGAGGTCTACCCCCACGTCACCGGATACGACACGTTCCTCGCGGTGTCCGAGATCGTCGCCCACCTCGACCTCGTGGTCCACGACGGCGGCGCCGTGACGGAGGTGCGCGACGGCGTCACCTACTATCTCAGCGCCCCCTAGCCCGGCGGGGCGGTATCGTTGTGCTTGCAATAGCAAGCACCCGCGGCCGGGCCCGCAGACCCAGCGCCGCGAGCCGAAAGACTCCTAGGAGGTCCCGTTGGAGATAGTGGTGTGCGTAAAACACATCCCGGACCCGAACATCCCGCCCGAGATGGATGGCCACCGGCTCAAGCGCGAGGGCGTGCAGGGCGTCCTCGACCCCGGTGACGAGTTCGGCGTCGAGGCGGGGCTCCAGCTGAAGGAGCAGCTCGGCGGCAACGTCACGCTCGTGTCGATGGGCCCTGCTCCCGCGATGGACGCGATCAAGCGAGGCCTGTCCATGGGCGCCGACCAGGGCGTGCTGATCTCCGACGACGCGCTCGAGGGAGCCGACGCGCTCGTCACCGCTCGCGTCCTCGCCGCCGCGATCGGCCGCAACCAGTTCGACCTCGTGGTCGCCGGCGTGGAGTCGACCGACGGCTACACCGGCACGATGCCGTCGACGCTGGCGGAGTTCCTCGGCGTGCCCCAGGTGACGTTCGCGAAGACGATCGAGTGCTCCGACGGCCGCGTGAAGATCAACCGCCAGACGGCCGACGGCTACCACGTCGTCGAGTGCGACCTGCCGGCTCTGATCACGGTGACCGCCGGCGTGAACGAGCCGCGCTACGCGTCGTTCAAGGGGATCATGGCCGCGAAGAAGAAGCCCGTCGAGACGTTGTCGCTCTCGGACCTCGGGCTCTCCGGCGACGAGGTCGCCGTGAAGCAGAGCATCGTCGAGCTCGCAGCGGCGGAGGAGCGGAAGGCCGGCGAGGTCGTCCAGGACGACGGCGCCGGCGCCGCCCGCATCGCCGACTTCCTGCAGGAAGCGAAGGTGATCTAGCGATGGCGAAGGTCTGGGTGTACGCAGAGGTCAGCCCCGACGGCACGGTCGACACCGCCGCGCTGGAGCTCCTCACGAAGGCGCGCGAGCTCGGGGACGCGGAGGCGGTCGCCCTCGGTCCCGGTGCGACCGACGCGGTCGAGAAGCTCGGCGAGTACGGCGCGACGACCGTGTACGCGAGCGACGACGACGTCTACGCGGACTACGTCGCGCAGCCGGCGGCGCACGCTCTTCACGAGCTGATCGAGGAGCACGAGCCCGACCTCGTGCTGTTCGCCACCAACTACGACTCGCGCGACATCGCGGGGCGGCTGTCGGCCAAGACCGGCTCGACGCTGATGAGCAACGTGACCGGGCTGCACTCCGTCGACAAGGCACAGACCGCGATATTCGGCGGGGCGACGCTCGTCGACGTCGAGCTCGAGGGCAACCCGAAGCTCGTGCTCGTGCGGCCCAAGTCTTTCGTCGCCGAGCCCTCCGGCGGGAGCGCCGAGCTCGTCGAGGTCGACGTCGACGTCGACGACGACCTCAAGAAGGCCGAACGCGTCGAGCGTCACGAGGAGGAGGCGAGCGGCCCCCGGCTCGAGGACGCGCCCGTCGTGATCTCCGGGGGCCGTGGGCTGGGTGAGGCCGGCAACTTCAAGCTCCTCGACGAGCTCGCAGGGCTCATCGGCAACGCCGCCGTGGGCGCGACCCGCGCGGTGGTCGACGCGGGCTGGGTCCCGTACGCCTACCAGATCGGCCAGACGGGGAAGACCGTCAAGCCCGGGGTCTACGTCGCGGTCGGCATCAGCGGCGCGACCCAGCACATCGTTGGTATGAAGGGCGCCAAGAGGATCGTCGCGATCAACAAGGACGAAGAGGCACCGATCTTCCAGATCGCCGATCTCGGCATCGTGGGGGACGCGCTGAAGATCCTTCCGCAGCTCGTCGAAGAGGTGAGGTCCCGCAAGGGGTAGCCGTGTCACTGGGCGACCGCATAAGGGCGTTCTTCACGAAGAAGAACAACCCGGGGCTGAAAGAGCTCGAGACCTTCGCGCAGGAGCGCAAGGGGGTCGAGGGGTACATCGAGCCCCGCACCGCGACGAGCCCGACGACCCTGTTGCTGGTCGACCGCGACGGTGACCACCTGCGCGCACCCGTGCGGGAGCCGGACGACGCGGTCGCGTTCTGCGAGGGCCGCGGGATCCCGGTCTACGACGCGCAGGTGATCGGCTACCCGAAGCGGATGAGGGACTTCGAGCGGCGCCGCCGCACGGTCGACGCGGAAGCACTGGACGCGGAGATAGCGGAGCTGGAGAAGCGCCTGTCGGAAGAGGGCCCCGAGGGGAGCAAGTAGGGCTCGGCTCCCGATGTTGCTCCTGCATTCCCGGATCCCGAGAGTGACCGCGCAACTTCGTCCACGCCGGAGCGCGGCCTCCCGGCGGCGCGGCACCCCCGTATCCTGGGCATATGCACTACCTAGACCACGCCGCCACCACCCCGGTTCTGTCCGAGGCCGCCGACGAGATGCTCCGCGTGACGACGTCCGAGTTCGGCAACCCCTCGTCCGTCCACGCCGCCGGGCGGCGGGCGAGGACCGTCGTCGAGGACGCCAGGGACCGCGTCGCCGCGGCCGTCGGCGCGTCGCCCGCGGAGATCGTCTTCACCGGCGGCGGCACCGAGGCCGACAACCTCGCGATCAAGGGGGTCGCGCACAAGCGACGGGGCGACGGGAACCACGTGGTCGTCACCGCCTTCGAGCACCACGCGGTCCTCGACGCGGCCCGGGCGCTCAGCCAGGGCGGGTTCGAGGTCACGAAGATCCCGGTCGAGCCCGACGGAACGGTCGACCCGCAGAGGGTCGCCGGCGCCGTACGGCCGTCGACGGTCCTCGTGTCCGTCATGACGGTCAACAACGAGATCGGGACGATCCAGGACCTGACCTCGATCGCGGAGGCGGTGCGCGCCGTGAACCCCCGGGCGCTCGTGCACACCGACGCCGTGCAGGCGCTCGGCAACGTCCCCGTGGACCTCCATGCCTGGGGCGTCGACCTCGCCGCGTTCGCCGCGCACAAGGCCGGGGGGCCCAAGGGAGTCGGCGCGCTGTTCGTCCGGTCCTCGGTCGCGATCGAGGCGGTGCTGCACGGCGGGGGCCAGGAGCGGGGGCTCCGGTCGGGGACGCACAACGTCGCCGGCATCGCGGGGTTCGGCGTGGCCGCCGAGATCGCCGCTAAGGAGGTCCACGAGAAGGCCGACCGCCTCGCGTCGCTGCGCGACCGCCTGCTCGAGGGGATCACCGCGCAGGTCCCCGACGTCGTCGTGAACGGAGGCCTCGATCGCCGCGTCGCCGGCAACCTCAACGTGTGCATCCCGGGGACGGACGGCGAGACCATGCTCCTGCTGCTGGA
>DATADL010000010.1:0-5809 GCA_036258555.1 Actinomycetota bacterium
GCGCTGCCGATGATCCCGGTCCTCGGCCTGCTCGCCGCGCTGGTGATGCTCCAGCCCGACCTCGGGACGACCTCGCTGCTCGGGTTCATCGGCTTCGGCATGCTCTTCGTCGCCGGAGCGAGGGTCCGGCACCTGCTCCCCTTCGGGCTCGCCGGCGGCGGCCTCGCCCTGGGGGCCGCGTTGTTCGAGCCCTACCGGCGGGCGCGCATCCTCGCGTTCCTGAACCCGTGGGCCGACCCGCTCAACACCGGCTACCACACGATCCAGTCGCTGATCGCGCTCGGCTCGGGCGGGTGGTTCGGCGTCGGGCTCGGCGCGAGCCGGCAGAAGTGGACGTACGTGCCGAACGCGCACACCGACTTCATCTTCGCGATCCTCGGCGAGGAGATGGGCCTGCTGGGCACGCTCGTGATCGTCGGCCTCTTCGCGTTCCTCGCCTATCTCGGGATCACGACGGCGCGGCGCGCGCCCGACCGCTTCGGCATGCTGGTCGCGGCGGGGATCACGATCTGGATCACGCTGCAGGCGCTCGTCAACATGGGTGCCGTCACGGCCGCGCTGCCGATCACCGGAGTCCCCCTCCCGCTCGTGTCGTTCGGCGGGACCTCGCTCGTCATCTGCCTCGTCGCGATGGGGATCCTCACGAACATCGCGCGGCAGGGCCGTCGCGCCTGACCGCGTGACCGAAGCGCAGGTCGCCTCGGCGAGACCGCCGAGCAGGATAGTGATCGGCGCCGGGGGGACCGGCGGGCACATCTTCCCCGGACTCGCGCTCGCCGGCGCGATCGAGGAGGCCGAGCCCGGCGCGCGCGTGGACTTCGTCGGCACGGAGCGCGGGCTGGAGAAGACGCTGATCCCCAACGCCGGATACCCGCTTCACATGATCGACGTCCTGCCCTTGCAGCGGAAGATCGGCCTCGAGCCGCTGCTCGCCGGAGGCGCGCTGGTGAAGGCGACGTGGCAGGCGCGGAGGCTGCTGCGCGCGCTGGGCGCGGACGTGGCGGTCGGCATGGGCGGGTATCCCAGCCTGCCGGTGATCGTCGCGGCGACGTCGATGCGCCTTCCGTGCCTGCTGCACGAGTCCGGTGCGGTGGCGGGGCTCGCGAACAAGATCGCGGGCCGGCTCACGCCGAACGTCGCGCTGTCCTTCGACGAGGCGGCCTCTGCGTTCAAGCGGCCCACGCGCACGACGGGCATGCCCCTGAGCCCGGCGATCGCGCGCATGGACCGCTCCGCGCTGCGCCCCGAGGCGCGTGCGGCGTACGCCCTCGCCGACGACCGCGTCGCCGTTCTCGTCATGGGCGGGAGCCTCGGCGCGCTGAGGCTGAACGAGCTCGCGCTGGGGCTCGCCGAGCGATGGAAGGGCCGCGACGACGTGCGGATCGTCCTCAAGGCGGGCAGGGGCCACCTGGAGTCGACGCAGAAGCGGCTCGCCGAGCTGGGGGCCGAGCACGTCGTGGACGCCATGGAGTTCCTCGACCGGATGGAGCTCGCGTACGCCGCCGCCGACGTAGCGATCACCAGGGCGGGGGCGGGCACGGTCGCGGAGCTCCCGGCGGCGGGGCTGCCCGCGGTCCTCATCCCCTATCCTCATGCCCCGGGCGACCACCAGACGCTCAACGCGCAGCCGCTCGTCGACGCCGGGGCCGCGTACGTGGTCGCGGACCGAGAGGCGACGCCGGACCGCGTCGGCCCGCTCCTCGAGCAGCTGATCGCCGATCGGGGCCGGCTCGCGGAGATGGGCGAGAAGGCGAAGCGCCTGGCCAAGCCGAATGCGGCCGACGACCTCGCCGCGTGGGTCCTGGACCTGGCACGACAAAGGAAGAAGCGATGAGAGGGAGCGAGAGAGCCTCCCACGTCCTCCGTCCGGAAGAGAGCCTGACGGACGCGGTGCGCGCGCTGAGGGCGAACCGTGAGGGCGTGGCGGTCGTCGTCGACGAGGAGGACCGCGTCCTCGGGACGGTGATCGACGCCGACATCCGCCGCGCGACGCTGAACGCCGTCGACCTCACGGCGCCGGTCACCGCGGTCATGTCGCGCAACCCGGTGCGCGCCGCCGTCGGGACGAGCAACGCCGAGCTCCTCGATCTCATGCGGCTGCACCGGCTGCGCGCGATCCCGCTCGTGGACGACGGCGTGCTCGTCGACGTCAAGTCGCTCACGAGCCTCGTCGAGGACGAGATCCTGCCGGTGACGGTGATCATGGCCGGGGGCGAGGGGAGGCGGCTGCGGCCGCTGACCGAGCACATCCCGAAGCCGCTGGTGCCGGTGGGGGACCGCGCGATCGTCGAGCGCGTGATCGCTCCGTTGCGCCGCGCCGGCATCAAGGAGATCACGCTCGCGCTCAACTACAAGGCCGAGGCGATCCAGGAGTACCTCGGCTCCGGCGAGCGCATGGGGGTCTCGTTCCGCTACGTGATCGAGAAGGAGCGGATGGGGACCGCAGGCGCCCTCGCGCTGCTGCCGCAGACGCCGGACCGCCCGATATGCGTGGCGAACGCGGACATCCTGACGACGATGAGCTTCGCGCGTCTGTTCGACTACCACTGGCACCACCGCGCCGCGATCACGGTCGCGGCGGTCGGCTACGTCTCGCACATCCCCTACGGCGTCCTGCGGACCGCTGGGCACTACATGCTGCGGATGGACGAGAAGCCCGAGGAGCGCGTGCTGGTCTCCGGCGGGATCTACGTGCTCGACCCGGAGGTGCTGCGGTTCATCCGGGGGCGCGCCCCGCTCGACATGCCGGACCTGGTCGCGGACGTGCTGGCGGAGGGGCTCCCCGTCTGCGTGTTCCCGATCCTGGAGAAGTGGTTCGACGTCGGGCGCCTCGAGGACCTCGAGCGCGCCCGCACCGAGTTCGCCCTCAGCGAGGAGGATTGATGGGTTCCTGGAACGGACGGAAGGTGATGGTGACGGGCGGCGAGGGCTTCATCGGGAGCAACCTCGTCGACCTCCTGCTCGAGGAGGGCGCGGACGTGCGCTGCCTGGTCCACTACAACCCCGGCGGCACGTGGGGATGGCTCGGCGCGCGCGAGGACGACGTCGAGATCCTCCCCGGCGACGTGCGCGACGGCGAGCGCGTGATGCAGGCGGTCGAGGGCCGTGACGTCGTGCTGCACCTCGCCGCGCTGATCGGCATCCCGTACAGCTACGGGGCCCCCGAGAGCTACGTGCAGACCAACGTCCTCGGCACGTACAACATCCTGAACGCGGCCCGGCGCCACGGGACGCCGCGGGTGGTCTGCACGTCGACGAGCGAGGTCTACGGCACCGCGCGGACCGTCCCGATCGACGAGTCCCACCCGCTCCAGCCGCAGTCGCCGTACGCGGCGACGAAGGTGGGCGCAGACGCTCTCGCGATCAGCTTCCACCGGTCGTTCGAGCTGCCGGTCGCGATCATCAGGCCGTTCAACACGTACGGGCCCCGGCAGTCCACGCGCGCCGTCATCCCGATGATCATCGGCCAGCTCTTCTCGGACTCGCCCGAGGTCAAGCTCGGCGCGCTCAGCCCGACGCGGGACTTCAACTACGTCGAGGACACGGCGCGCGGGTTCCTCGCCGTCGCCGACGCGGACCGGGCGCTGGGCGAGGTCGTGAACGTCGGGACCGGACGCGAGGTCTCCATCGGCGAGACCGTCGAGCTGCTGAAGGAGATCACCGGCGTCGACAAGCCCGTCGTCTCGGACGAGGAGCGCATCCGTCCGGGCGGCAGCGAGGTCCACCGCCTGCTCTGTGACAACACGCGCGCCCGCGAGTGGACGGGGTGGGAGCCCCGGGTCAGCCTCGAGGAAGGGCTGCGACGCACGGCCGAGTGGGTCCGCGCCAACCCGGGGACGCTGAAGACGAAGAAGTACCACGTCTAGATGGACGAGCTCTCGTTCCACCCCGGCTCGACGGTCCACTTCGTCGGCATCGGCGGCGCCGGGATGTCGGCGATCGCCAAGGTGCTGCTCGAGCGCGGCCTGACCGTCACGGGCTCCGACCTGAAGGCGTCGCGTCCCGCGACGCTGCTCGAGGCGATGGGCGCCCACGTGCACGTCGGCCACGACGCGGCCCACGTCGGCGACGCCGAGGTCGTCGTAGTGTCGTCGGCCATCCCCGAGCGCAACCCCGAGCTGAGAGCCGCGCGCGAGCGCGGGATCCGCGTGGCGGGCCGGGGCGAGGCCCTCGCCGCGGTCCTGCGCGGTCAGCGCGCCGTCGTAGTCGCGGGTACCCACGGGAAGACCACGACGACGTCGATGATCGTCTCCGTGCTGCGCGCTGCCGGACGGGACCCGACCTATCTCGTCGGAGGGGGGCTCAACGACGCCGGCACCAACGCGAAGTCGGGCCGCGACGAGCTCGCCGTGGCGGAGTCCGACGAGAGCGACGGGTCGTTCTTGCTGCTGCAGCCGGCGATCGCCGTCGTGACGAACGTCGAGCCCGACCACGTGGACTACTGGGCCTCCGAGGAGGCGTTGCACGAAGCGTTCGCGCGGTTCGTCGCTTCGGTCGACCCCTCCGGGGCCGTCGTGGTCCCTGCGGCCGAGCAGGAGCTCGTGGAGTGGGCGGAGGCGGCACCGGCGCGCGCCGTGACGTTCGGCGACGGCGGTGACGTGGCCGCGCTCGAGGTGCGGCTCGGGCCGGGCGAGGCGGCGTTCGAGCTCGGGGTCGACGGCGAGCGCCACCCGGTCCACCTGCGCGTCCCCGGGCGGCACAACGTCGCCAACGCGCTGGCGGCCGCAGCCGCCTGCCATTGCGCGGGGGTCGCCCCGGCGGACGTCGCGGCCGGGCTGGGACGCTACGGCGGCGTCGAGCGCCGCTGGCACGTGCGCGGGGAGGCCGGGGGCGTCACCGTGATCGACGACTACGCACACCATCCGACGGAGGTGCGCGCGACTGTGGGGGCCGCGCGCCCCGGGCCGTGGGAGCGCGTGGTCGCGGTGTTCCAGCCCCATCGCTACTCGCGCACGCGCGCCTTCGCGCGGGAGTTCGGCGAAGCGTTCGCCGGTGCGGACCGCGTCGTGGTCACCGACGTGTACGGCGCGGGCGAGGAGCCCGTCCCGGGCGTCACGGGGAAGCTCGTAGCCGACTCCGTGTGCCGCGCGCTGCCCGGCCGTCCCGTCGCCTACCTCCCGCACCGCGACGAGCTCGTCTCGTACCTCGCTGCGACCGCACGTCCCGGCGACGCCGTCCTCACCCTCGGCGCGGGAGACGTCACTGGCGTGGGCGAGGAGCTCCTCGCGAGGATCGCGTCCGGGCGATGAGGCTCGAAAGCGTGGCGCGCGCGCTCGAGGAGGCGCTGCCGGGCCGCGTGCGGCGGGACGCTCCGCTCGCCCCGCTCACGACCTACCGCCTCGGAGGCCCCGCAGCCGTGCTCGTCGAGCCCGGAGGCCCCGACGACGTGGCGGTCGTCGGGGAGGCGCTGGGCGACGCGGGTGACGTGCCGCTGCTCGTGCTGGGCCGCGGGTCGAACACGGTCGTGTCCGACGAGGGATGGCCGGGCGTCGTCGTCCACGCGGGGCCGGGGCTCGCGTGGATCTCGGACGGACCCGACGACGCGTCGTTGGAGGCGGGCGCGGGAACGTCGATGCCACAGCTCGCGAACTGGGCCGCTCGCCGCGGGCTGAGCGGCCTCGAGTTCCTGGTCTCGATCCCGGGGTCGGTCGGCGGCGGCGTCCGGATGAACGCCGGCGCGCACGGCGGCGAGATCTCCGACCACCTCGAGGCCGCGACCGTCCTCGACATGGACGCGCGCACGGTCGAACGCGTGCCTGCCGGACGGCTCGGGCTCGGCTACCGCAGGTCGGCCCTCGGCCCGGAGCAC
>DATADL010000011.1:0-2544 GCA_036258555.1 Actinomycetota bacterium
CCGAGGGCTACCTCGCGTTCTCGAACGAGCCCGAGGGCATCACGCCCGTCAACAAGATGCAGATCGACTGGTCCAAGACGCGCGCGTGGGGCGACGGCGGCTACTACGGCCGGCTGTTCCTGAACGTCGAGGGCCGCGAGCCCGAGGGCGTCATCCCCGCCGCGGACTACGACAAGGTGCGCGACGAGCTCGCCGCGAAGATCGAGGCGATGGTCGACCACGAGGGCAACCCGATGGGGAACAAGGCCCTCAAGCCCGAAGAGATCTACACGCAGCAGAAGGGGGTCCCGCCGGACCTCATCGTGATCTTCGGCGGCCTCAGGTGGCGCTCGGTCGGCTCGGTCGGCCACGGCTCGATGTACACCTTCGAGAACGACACCGGCCCGGACGAGGCGAACCACGCCGAGTACGGCATCTTCGTCATGAACAACGCCCCCGGGCAGACCCCGGGGACGAAGGACGGCCTGCACCTGTGGGACGTCCACTGCACGATCCTCGATCTGTTCGGGCTCGAACCCGCGCCTGGCGCGCTGGGCAAGAGCGCGCTGGCCAAATAAGGAGGCTGCACATGCGGCAGGCAAACAGGGACCGCGGCTGCGTCATCTGGTTCACGGGGCTCTCGGGCTCCGGCAAGACGACGATCGCGCACAAGGTCGAAGAGATCCTCGAGGACGCCGGCGTGCCGATCGAGATCCTCGACGGCGACGTCGTGCGCGAGAACCTCAGCAAGGGGCTCGGGTTCTCCAAGGAGGACCGCGACACCAACATCCGCCGGATCGCGTTCGTAGCGCACCTGCTGCAGCGCAACGGCACGTTCGTGATCACCGCGGCGATCTCGCCGTACCGCGAGATCCGCGACGAGGCCCGGGCGATGATCAAGGACTTCGTCGAGGTCTACGCGGACGCTCCCCTGGACGTCTGCGAGGAGCGCGACCCCAAGGGTCTCTACAAGAAGGCCCGTGCGGGCGAGATCAAGGGGTTCACCGGGATCGACGACCCCTACGAGGCCCCCGAGAATCCCGAGGTCGTGTGCAACACCGGCGACGAGTCCGTCGAGGAGTCGGCGCAGAAGGTCATCGACAAGCTCGTCGAGCTGAAGTACCTGGAGGTCTAACGGCGTTCTATGGTCGCAAGCTCCCGGAAAGCGGGAGTCTGCGACCACGGAACGGACACTCTCGATGATCGACCTTCATCTCCACACGATCGTCTCCGACGGCGGCGACTCGCCGTCGGAGCTCGTGGCGAAGGCGGCCGCGGCCGGGCTCGACGCGATCGCGGTCACCGACCACGACAACGACTCGGGTTGTGACGAAGCCGTCGCGGCCGGACGCGAGCGCGGCGTCGAGGTCGTGCGCGGCGTCGAGATCTCGTGCGACGTCGAGGACCTCACCGCGCGCGGCTACTCGCCCGACGGCCGGCCGACCATGCACCTCCTCGGCTACTTCATCCCCGAGGGCGACAACCCGCTCTCGGCTGCGCTCGCCGAGCTGCAGTCCGCGCGGGCGAACCGCAACCACTTGATCGTGGAGCGGCTCAACGAGCTCGGCATCCCGGTCACGTTCGAGGAGGTCGAGAACGAGGCGGGGGGGCCGGGAGCCCAGATCGGGCGGCCGCACTTCGCGGCGGTGCTCGTGCGGCACGGCGCGGTCCCCGACTACCAGGCGGCGTTCGACGAGTACCTCGCGAAGGGAGCGAAGGCCTACCTCACGCGCAAGCTGTACTCACCGATCGAGGCGACCGAGCTCATGGTGCGCGCGGGGGTCGTCCCCGTGCTCGCGCATCCGTTCACGCTGAGGCTCCCGGTCGAGCAGCTCGAAGCGTTCGTGGACGATCTCGTGGGGGCCGGGCTGCGCGGGATCGAGGGCTATCACGGCGACTTGCCCGGGATCGAGCAGGAGCCCTACCGCGCGCTGGGCCGCGCCAAGGGCCTGATCGTCTCCGGCGGCAGCGACTACCACGGGGACATGCGGCCCGACCGCGGCCTCCCCGGAGGCAAGCACGGGGTCGAGGTCCCGGTCACCGTGCTGGAAGAATTGCGCGCCGCTGCCAGAGAGCTCCAGGGAGTCTGACTTGTTCATCACGAGAGCGACCCGGCACGACCGGGCCGATATAGCCGAGCTATACAAGGAGTACGGCTGGACCGACGAGCATCTCGACAAGGGGAAGGCGCTCATCGCGCGCGACGGCGGAGTCGTGGGGACGCTTCGTCTCGTCGAGGTCGAGCCGAACACGCTCGTCGTCGACGGCGTCCTCGTGAAGGAGGGGCGGCGCGAGGAAGGCATCGGGCGGCAGCTGATGCAGGCGGCGATGAACAGCCGTGGCGGGACGATGTACCTCTGCTGCAACGACTACCGCATGCGCTTCTACGGCCACTTCGGGTTCGAGCAGATCGACTTCATGGAGGCGCCCGAGTCCGTGCGCAAGTACTGGGAGGAGATCGGGGACTGGCCGATCGAGCCCGGCCACGAGCGCTTCTTCATGAAGGCCCGGTAGACCACCTCTTCCGTAGGGCTCCCTCCGCCCACGAGCAGACCCGGACGATCG
>DATADL010000012.1:0-2007 GCA_036258555.1 Actinomycetota bacterium
GCCGTGCATGCTGAACATCGTCGCGAGGAGCTCCCTCATCGAGGGGTCGTCGTCTACGAGCAGGACCACGGGCCTGTGTGCCATGGGTACAAGGCTGCGCCGGAGGCGCCGCGGTCGCAATAGCCCGATCCGGCTATATCCGGGTCGTTGCGGGATCAATCGGGCATGGCTCGGGAACGTGACCAAATCGAGCGGTCCGCGTAGGTTCTGAGACATGAGTGCCATGCACCTGGGCGACGCGGTCGCGGCCCTCGACGCCGAGTACGCGGCGATAGACGCCGCGGTGGCGGACCTCACCGAAGACGACCTGCTCGCTCCGAGCGGCTCCCGCGGGTGGTCGCGCGGCGACCTGCTGTTCCACATGCTCCTCGACGCCCAGCGCGCGCTCGTGACGCTCCACTCGCCCGCGCCGGGCCCGGCGGACACCGACTTCGTCTCGTACTGGAGAGGGTTCAGCTCGTCCGACGAGGCTGCGCGCGCCCACGCCCGCTTCGTCCGCCTGAGCACCGCGGCGCACTCGAGTCTCGAGAAGCTCGCCGGACGGTGGAGCGAGACCTCGGGGGCCGCCCGGCGTGCGGCTGCGTCCGCGCGAGACGGGTTCGTCACGACGCAGGGACACGTCCTCTCGACCGCCGACTTCCTCGCGACGCTCGTGGTCGAAGCGACGATCCACCACCTGGACCTCGTCGAGAGCCCGCCGCCCGCCCCCGCAGCGGTCGCCCTCACGACGGCGACGCTCGACGGCCTCCTCGGCGCGCCGCGCCCGCCGCACTGGGACGACGCGTCGTACCTGCGCAAGGCCACGGGCCGGGACCGGCTCGACGATGCCGATCGCGCCGCGCTCGGCGACGCCGCGGGGTCGCTCCCCCTCTTCAGCTAGACGGTGTTGGGCGGAGCCGCGTCCGGGTTGATCCCGTACTTCTTCAGCGCCTCGGTCACGGCTTCCGGCTTCACGTCGCCCGCCTGCGCCAGCGCGGAGAGCGTCGCCACGACCACGTGCTCGGGATCGATCTCGAAGAAGCGCCGCAAGGCCTCGCGGTGGTCCGAGCGACCGAAGCCGTCGGTGCCCAGCGGCACGAAGGGCGAGCCGATCCAGCGCGACACCTGGTCCGGCACGGCCTTCATCGAGTCGGAGACCGCGATCACCGGCCCCTCAGCCTGCTCGAGGACCTTCGCTATGTACGGCTGACGGGCCGCCTCCTCCGGGTGGAGGCGGTTCCACCGCTCGACCTCGAGAGCGTCGGCGCGCAGCTGCTGGTAGCTCGTGACGCTCCACACGTCCGCCGCGACGTCGTGGTCCTTCGCCAGCATGTTCTGCGCTTCCAGGGCCTGTCCCATGATCGAGCCCGACCCGAAGATCTGCGCTTTGAACTTGCGCTCCCCCGGCGCCTCGCGGAAGCGGTAGATGCCGCGGATGATGCCTTCCTCGGCCCCCTCGGGCATCGGCGGCATCACGTAGTTCTCGTTGTAGAGCGTGAGGTAGTAGAAGACGTCCTCGCCCTCGTCGATCATGCGGCGCAGCCCCTCGCGCACGATCACCGCGGTCTCGTACGCATACGCGGGGTCGTACGACAGACACGCCGGGTTGGTCGACGCCATCAGCAGCGTGTGGCCGTCCTGGTGCTGGAGGCCCTCTCCGTTGAGCGACGTGCGTCCGTAGGTCGCGCCCAGGAGGAAGCCCTTCCCCCGCTGGTCGGCGAAGGACCAGACGGAGTCGGCGATCCTCTGGAAGCCGAACATCGAATAGAAGATGAAGAACGGGATCATCGGCTCGGCGTGCGTGGCGTACGACGTCCCGGCCGCGGTGAACGAGCCCATCGAGCCGGCCTCGGTGATCCCCTCCTCGAGGATCTGACCCTGGTGGGACTCGCGGTACGCGAGCAGGTGCTCGGCGTCGACCGGCTCGTAGAGCTGGCCGTGCGCGGCGTAGATCTTGAACTCGGGGAACAGCGACTCCATGCCGAACGTGCGCGCCTCGTCGGGGATGATCGGCACCACGCGCTCGCC
>DATADL010000013.1:0-13221 GCA_036258555.1 Actinomycetota bacterium
CCGTCCCCGTAGCCTCGAACGCCATGACCGACCAGCTCGACCTCTCCGCGCTCCGTCCGATGGTCCGCGCCTGGCTCGCGGAGGACGTGGGCCGCGGCGACGTCACGTCCAGAACGGTCATCCCGGACGGAACGGTCGCAACCGCTCGGCTCGAGGCGCGCGCCGGCTTCACGGTCGCCGGGCTCGGCGTCGCGGGGCTGTGCTTCGAGATGGCCGGTGAGGAGCGGGGCGGCGTCGAATGGGACCCGAAGGTGGAGGACGGACACCGGGCGGAACCGGGCGCCACGCTCGCGCGGGTCGCCGGGAACCTGCGGGCGATCCTCATGGCCGAGCGGACGGCCCTCAACGTCTTCGCCCGGCTGTCCGGGATCGCGACGCTCACCTCTGCCTATGCCGAGAAGCTCCGCGGGACCAAGGCCCGGCTCGTCGACACCAGGAAGACGACGCCCGGTCTGCGTGTTCTAGAGAAGTACGCAGTCAGGGTTGGAGGAGGCTCCAACCACCGCCACGGACTGGACGACGGGATCTTGATCAAGGACAACCACATCGCCGCAGCAGGTGGGATCGGACCTGCCGTCCGGGCCGCTCGGATGAACGCCCATCACGGGCTCAAGGTCGAGGTCGAGGTGGAGGACCTGGCCGGGCTCGGCGAGGCCCTCGACGCCGGCGCGGACATCGTGCTCCTCGACAACATGTCCGTAGACGAGGTCCGAAGCGCCGTCGAGGCGACCGCCGGCCGCGCGCTGCTCGAGGTCTCGGGCGGGATCACGCTCGACAACGTCGAGGACTACGCCCGGACGGGGGTCGACCTGATCTCCGCCGGGGCCCTCACGCATTCCGTCCACTCGGTCGACGTCGCTCTGGAGGTGGATCTGTAGATGGTGCTGTCCCCGGCGGCGCTGACGCATACCGATCAGGCGTGGGCCGACGAGGTCCGCCGCCTCGCGGCCGAGCAGGACGCGGTGATCCTCGCCCACAACTACCAGGTCCCGGCGGTACAGGACGTGGCGCACTTCGTCGGCGACTCCCTCGAGCTCTCGCGCATCGCCGCCGAGGTCGACGAGTCGACGATCGTGTTCTGCGGCGTCCACTTCATGGCCGAGACGGCGAAGATCCTCGCCCCCGACAAACGCGTGCTGATCCCCGATGCCGGGGCGGGCTGCTCGCTCGCCGCGTCGATCACCGCGGACCAGCTGCGCGCGTGGAAGGCAGAGCACCCCGGCGCGGTAGTCGTCATGTACGTGAACACGACGGCCGAGGTGAAGGCCGAGACGGACATCTGCTGCACGTCTGCGAACGCGGTGAAGGTCGTGCAGTCGATCCCCGAGGACAGAGAGATCCTGTTCGGCCCGGACATGTTCCTCGGCGCCCACGTCGAGCGCGAGAGCGGGCGCAAGATGCACGTCTGGATGGGCGAATGTCACGTCCACGCGGGCATACAACCGTCGGACATCCAGCAGATGATGGCCGCCCACCCCGACGCGGAGCTCCACGTACATCCGGAGTGCGGCTGCTCGTCGGCGTGCATGTACATGCTGTCGATGGGCGACCTTCCGAAGGACCGCACGTTCGTGCTCGGGACCGGGGGCATGGTGCGGCGGGCGCAGGAGTCCACGGCGCCCGAGTTCATCGTCGCGACCGAGACCGGGATGCTGCATCGCCTCCGCAAGGAGAACCCGACGGCCAACTACATCCCCGCGAACGAGGGCGCGGTTTGCGGCTACATGAAGATGATCACGGCGTCGAAGCTGCTGCGCTGCCTGCAGACGGGAAAGGACGAGGTCACGGTCCCGCCCGACATAGCCGAGCGGGCCCGCCGCCCGATCGAACGGATGATCTCGATCATCTAGCCACTGCTTGACTTGTCGTCGTCACCGGCGGCAGATTCTTGTCCGTGGCGACGGCGGCTGAAGGCTGGTATCCCGATCCGGTTCGGACTCACTTGCTGCGCTGGTACGGGGGCGGCGCGTGGACGGAGCACGTCTTCGACGGCTTTCGCCGTAGGAGCGATCCTGCCGGTAGTCCGCTCGGGGAGTATCCGGCCCCCGCGGGCGACGACGTCTGGCTTCCCCCGCCGGGGCTTCCGGACACCAAGCGGTGGGGGCCGTTCGCGGTCGGTGTCCCGACCGGGGGCCCCGCCGGCGTGCCGGTTGGGGGATACGAGCCCGTCCTCACCGGGAACCGCGCGCTCGACCTGACGCAGAACTACGTCAACGAGTTCGAGTCCCAGCTCCGCCGCGACGCGTCGCTGCTCGCTAGCTCGTGGACGGCGATGCGATCGGCGCGGGGCTTGCGGACGATCGGCGTCGTGCTCGCGGTCGTGGCGCTCGCGGCGTTCGTCGCGCTCGGTGGGGCGGTCTACGCCGCCTGGGACGCCGAGGCGAGCCCGTTCGGCTTCTTCTTCCTCGTCCTCGCGCTCGTCGCGCTCGTCCTTCCGGCGATCTACGTCGTTCCCAACGTCGTCGCTTTCGGGGCCGCGGTCGCGGCGGGGCTCGCCGCGGGCTCGGGCCAACGGACGTCGGCGCCGCGGCTGTTGCGCGACGCCTGGCGGGCGCGCGGCCCCCTCGGCGCGCTCGCGCTCGCGCGCATCGCGTGGTGGGCGCCGGGGCTCTCGGCCAAGGGAGGAGCCGCGCTCTACGAGGCATTCGCCGTCCTCGCGGTCCCGGCCGCGCTCGACGCCGGCCTCGGGCTCCGCGCGGCGCAGCGCCGCAGCGAGGAGCTCGTGTCCGAGCGCTGGGGGCCGGGGCGGTTCCGGGCGCTCGGGCTCCCGCAGACGAACCCGTGGAGCATCGTCTACAGCCGCGGCGTCACGCGCTACGGGTACAAGGCGCCGTACCTCGCGGCCGCCGCGTTCGTCGGCGCGCTCCTCGGCCCGCTGCTGGTGGCGCTCGCGGTGGGTGACACGACGTGGATCCTCGCCGCGTTCGCGTGGATGTGGGGGTCGGTCGCGATCGGAGGGCTGTTGTGGTGGTCGACGATCCAGCCGCTGCTCCAGGGCCTCCTGCGCGCCCACCTCTACCTCTATGCGAAGACCGGCGACGCGCGGCCCCCTTACGACGCGGACGCGCTGCACGCGTGCCTGCGCGAGGAGGCCCGCGCGAGCTTCGGGCTACCGCAGCGACGGGGCGGGCGCCGGTCTCCCCTGGGCGTCGGCGGGGTCGTCCGATCGTTCGCGTCGGATCCGTCGGGCTACGTGCAGTCGGAGGCCGGGCTGACGCCGGGCGACGTGAAGGGTGTGATCGCCGGGGCCCGGCAGCTCTACAGGGACGGGAAGCTGGTCACGGCCGCGCTGAAGCGCTCGCGCGAGGGCCTGGACGCGGCCGGTTTGCTTGCGGCGACCGGTCTCCCACACGACCGCTGCCGAACGGTCGTCGCGAACCTCGTGTGGAGCGGGAAGGTCAACGCCGATGTGAGTCCCGCGGGGGAGGCCCGGTTCTCGCTCGCCGGTTGACGACCCGGTCTGGCGGGGGGGTTCGCTTCCCCGAGAAAAACGAAGGGGCCCCACCGGGGGCCCCTTCGTCGTGCTTGATGCTAGTGGTGGACCGTGTCGAACGTGCAGTTGTTCGCTTCGTTGTGCCAGTAGGGACCGCCCACCTCGTAATGCGTGTAGTAGTTGAAGTGCTGACCGCTCTCCGTCGTGTGGGACTTGTAGTCGATGGTCCAGTACTGCCCGTTGTGGTCCTCGTGGGCGCACCGGCTCGTGTCGTGCGCCTGCGCCGTCACGGCGACGTACGTCGACCCCAAGGCCACTCCCAGGATCCCTACGAGCACAGCTTTCTTGCTACGCATAGTTGCCCCACCTCTCAACTCGTCCGTTGCACCTGTGTTGCAACAGGACCATGGGCGTCGGCGTGGGTCAACGGGGGTCGTGTCTTTTGGTAAAGGCCTGATTGGGCGACAGTCACGAGCAGCAGACCGTCGAGGCGCGCGGAAGGGGGCCGCGCGCCGATCGCACGCGGCCCCCTCGGAATGGCTAGATCAGTAGAAGCACGCCTTCGGGATCGCCCGGCACACCGTGCCGGCGGCGGTCAAGACGACCGTGCAAGCCACCTCGCCGACCTCGGGCGGGATGTACTCGTCGTTCGTCTCGCACGTCCATGCATGCGCGGAGGAGGCGGTGAAGATGCTGCCGGCCACGGCTACCGCGGCTACCAGGAGGCTGAGCGATCTGCGCACCCTTTTTCCTTCCTACTCAACGGGACCGAACGCGTGATTGTTCAGCCGGGCCCGTCCGACTCCTGCTCGGCTTGGCTGAAATCACCCATTTGACCTCTCTGTGAACCGTGTGCATTCTGTGACGTCTGTTCCCTAGTGGGCCGAGAGGTGAGGTATGAGGATCAGGCGCTACCGCGGCAAGCACCTCGTGCCGCGCCCCCGCGGCTCCACCCCTGCAGCGGTCGGCGCCGCGACCGTCGTCTGGTTCGCCGGCGGCACTGCGCACGCCGGGACGCACGTCGTCCGCGCGGGAGAGACGCTCTCCTCGATCGCGGCCCGTTACCGCACGACCGTTACCGCGCTCGTGAAAGCGAACGGCATCTCCGATCCCGACCTCGTCATGGCCGGGCAGCACCTGCGCGTCCGCACGCCGGCGGCGCGCCACCGCGTGCGAGCGGGCGAGACCCTGTCCGGCATCGCGGCGAGGCTCGGCACGACCGCCGCCCGGCTCGCCCGCGCGAACGACCTCGCGGACCCGAACCACATCGTCCCCGGCCAGAGCCTCCGCGTCCCCGGAGGCGCTCCGGTGGCGGCCACGACGTCAGGCCCGGCGACACCGCCGGCGGTCCCCGTCGCCGTCGTCGAGGAATCCCTCGAACGCCAGTCGGCGGCGCACGGGGTCCGGACCTCGCTCGTGAAGGCGGTGGCGATGAAGGAGAGCGCGTGGCGGCAGGACGCGGTCTCGTCGGCGGGCGCGGTCGGCGTCATGCAGGTGATGCCGGACACGGCCGACTTCGTCAACGAGGTCCTCGATCCCGGCCCCGAGCTCGACCTCCGCGACGCCGACGACAACGTCCACCTCGGCGTGATGTACCTCGACCACATGCTCGAGCAGATGCCGACGAAGAAGGACGCGCTCGCCGCGTACTACTCCGGTCCCGGAAACGTCGGCCGGCGACTGGATGCCGGACAGCGCGGCTACGTCCGGGACGTGAAGGAGCTAGAGGAGGACTTCTAGCCCTCCCGCGGCGTCGCGGCGACTCCGCCGACCGACGAGATGACGCCCAGCATCCCCCCGGCGGCCACGATCGCCAGGCCCGTCCCGGGGCTCGCCTCCACGCCCACCTCGTGCCTCAGCAGGATCCCTCGCGGCGCGGACTCGTTCTCGGACACCGTCCGGTAGTCCGCGAACGCGATCCCGCCGATCGCGAGCGACACCCAGAACGCCGTCCACGCGACGCCGGTCGTCTTCCGGACGACGAGTGCGACCGCCAGTCCGACGAGGGCCACGCCTCCGGCGAGAGTCAGGCGGCCGTCGCGGTCGTCGACGCCGCGGAACGGCTCCCCCTGCTCCGCCTCGATGTCGCCCGCCTCCTCGCCGAAGTCCACGTTCTCCGCCACCCGGCGCTCGGTGATCACGGCCCAGTCGAGGAACGATCCCGCGATCGTGCAGAGGCCCGCGAGCACCAGCCCGGCCGCGGCGAAACGCCGCGCCTTGTCGAAGAAGACGGCTCCGCCGAGGGCGGAGTTCTCAGTTCTCTTGGCCGGCATCGCCGCTCGCATGGGCCGTTTAGCCTAAGCGCCGTGACGAAGAAGCAACGCTGCCTGCTGGCCATCCACGCGCACCCCGACGACGAGTCGTCGAAGGGGTCGGGCACGATGGCGAAGTACGCGGACGAGGGCGTCCACGTCGCGCTCGTGTGCGCGACCGACGGAGCCGAGGGCGACATCCTCAACCCGCGCATGGACCGGCCCGGGATCAAGGAGCGCATGGCCGAGATCCGCAAGGCCGAGCTCGAGACCGCGTGCGACCTCCTCGGCGTCCAGCGCATCTACCACCTGGGCTATCGCGACAG
This sequence comes from Actinomycetota bacterium, assembly GCA_036258555.1. Classification (GTDB taxonomy): domain Bacteria; phylum Actinomycetota; class CADDZG01; order CADDZG01; family WHSQ01; genus JALZEG01. The sequence continues at coordinate 6,012 of DATADL010000013.1, forward strand.
CGGCATGCCCGAGTCCGAGGCCAACAAGCATCCCCAGGCGTTCTGGAACGCCGACCCCGACGAGGCGCTTCGCAAGCTCGTCGAGATCATCCGCGCCGAGCGTCCCGAGGTCGTCCTCTGCTACGACGAGTCGCGCGGCTACGAGCATCCCGACCACATCCGGGTGCACGAGTGGGGAACGCAGGCATTCGACCTCGCCGGCGACGGCTCGAAGTGGCCGGAGGCGGGGGCGCCGTGGCAGCCGTCGAAGCTGTACTACTTCGCGACGTTCACGAAGAAGCGCTTCCAGCTGCTCAACGACGCGGCCGTCGCGGACGGGCACGAACCTCCGTACGCGGGATGGCTCGAGAACTGGGACTCGTTCGGTTTCGACGAGCCGGAGATCACGGCGCAGATAGACGTGGCCGACTACGTCGAGCTGCGGAGCAAGGCGCTGCTCGCGCACGCGACGCAGATAGACCCCGACAGCTTCTGGTTCGCGGTGTCCGACGAGATGCACCGCAAGGTGTACCCGTGGGAGGACTACACGCTGATCAAGTCACACGTCCCGACGGAGCCGCCGGAGACGGACCTGTTCGAGGGGATCGACTGATCTAGCTAGCCGATCATCTCCGAGCGGCGCTTCTGGGCCTCGTCCAGCACCGCCAGGATCTCGTCCCCCATCAGCTCCTCCCGCTCCAGCAGGGCGTCCCGCAGCGCCTCGACCAGGTCCTTGTTCGTCTCGAGCAGGTACGCGACCTGGTCCTTGTGCTTGCGCAGGATGTCGTCGACCTCTTTCTTGGTCTCGTCGTTGCTGAGCACCTTCGCGACGATGTTCGGGCTCCCGTGCGGTCCGTTGTCGACCGCCTCGTACGAGACCAGCGACGCCCCCATCCCGAACGACCCCACCATCTGGGCGGCGAGCGTCGTCGCCGCGCTCAGGTCGGACGAGGGCCCCGTCCCCGACTCGCCGAAGAACAGCTGCTCCGACGCCATGCCCCCCAGCGCGATCTTGAGCGTCCCCTCGAGCTCCGACTTCGTCTTCGTGAAGCGTTCCTCCGCGTCGGAGTGCGCGAGCAGGCCGAGGGCCGACCGACGCTTGATGATCGAGAGCACCTCGAGCTTGCGGTCCTTCGCGCAGAGGTACGCGGCGACGGCGTGACCGGCCTCGTGCGTCGCGATCAGGTCGCGCTCCCGGTCCGTGTACGCGACGGGCTGCGCGATGCCGATCTCCTGCGTGATGCGTGCCCTCTGGACGTCACGCCAGTTCAGCTCGCGGCGGTCGTCGCGCATTGCCCATACCAGCGATTCGTCGAGGACGTGCTCGAGCATCGCGGGCGTGTAACCGAGCGTCATCGACGCGAACTCCTCGCGGACTTCCTCACGATCCATCTCGGACGCGTGCTTGCGGTAGGTGAGAAAGTAGTCGATCAGCTCTCGCCGACCTGCACGGGACGGAAGGTCGAAGTGCAGGATGCGGTCGAACCGTCCCGGCCTCAGCAGCGCGGGGTCGAGGTTGTCGGCCCGGTTCGTGGCGCCGACGATCAACACGTTCGCGTAGACGGAGTCCTTCTTCTTGATCGCCCGGTGTTGCGGAATGAACGCGTTGACGGCGTCGATCATCTTGTGCTTGACGCGTCCGGTCCACGGCGGGGCGTCGAAGGACTGGAGCTGGATCAGGAGCTCGTTGACCATGGAGGCGCTCTCGCTGCCGCCCGAACGGAAGATCGACATCCCGTTCCGGTCCGTCACGGGCGAGCTGCCCATTCCGCTCCGTGTGCTCCCCACGGCGTCGATCTCTTCGATGAACCCGATCGCCCCGCCCTCCTTGCGGGCGGCCCTCTTCAGCTGCTTGAAGAACGACCGGATCTTGAAGGCGGTCATCCCGAAGAACATCGACTGGAACGCAGGGGCCGACACGAAGAAGAAGGGGACACCGGCCTCGGCGGCCATCGCCTTCGCGACGTGCGTCTTGCCGGTGCCGGGGTGGCCTTCGAACAGCACGCCGCGGCGGGGGTTTCCGCCGAGCTCTTCCTTGAACGTCTGGTAGGTGAGAAAGATCTGGAGCGTGCGGGTGACCTCTTCGAGCACGACGTCGATCCCTCGGACGTCGCTGAACCCGATCCCGATCTGGTCGGGGGAGTACCGGATGCTGGGCGACTTGCCTTGGAGCGCCATGATCACCGGCGTCATCAGCAGGGCCAGGATGAGCAATGGCGGGACGAGGTACATCATCGTGTCCGGAGTGACCGTCGGTAGGTCCAGGATCGGCGCGCCCTGGAGAGTCCGGAGCAGCGCGTAGGCCCCCGCCATTCCCCCGTACACGAGGAGCTGACGGAGCCGCTTCACCCGGTTGCGTTCCCGGATTCGACGGACCTCGGTCTTTCGGCTGGCGGCGGCCGAGCTGAACGCGTCGATACGCCGCCCGAGGTCTGCAGCCTGTGTCGCCTTGTCTTTCTCCACTGGGTGCCCTTCCGCGCGTAGGCCGGCCGGATTGGAAGATTCTGGCATCACTAGGAGGTCGGCGGAACCCCCCGGGAGGCTTTAGGACCGGATTTACGTAGAACTACTGAGACGAGCAGGAAGGGGGCCGCGGCTGCGCGGGCGGCGCCCTCCACGAGGGCGACGGCGGCCCACTCCGAGTCGCGGCCCACCGGCTCGACGAGCAGCAGCCCGGTCCGGCGGACGAGCCACCAGGTCGCGACGGCGATCGCAGCGTTGACCAGGAACGGCCCCGCCTCCTTCGGCGAAGGGAACCACCGGTACCCGGGCCGCAGCGTCGCCGAGAGGGCCGCGCCGACCGTGGGCACCTCGCCCGCTTCGTCCTGCTCGATCACGCGGGCGGCTCCCTTTGCGAGGAACGGCAGGAGCGCGATCTCCACGAGCGTCACGACGAAGCGACCGGTCCGCCACGCCTCCAGGTCGTCGTGGCCGACGCCGCGGACCTGGCGCTGCGGAGGGAACTCCCGGATCGCGTCGTGGATCTCGGTGAGCCCCACGACGTCGCGGAAGACGAAGAGGTAGACGAGGTGGATCGCGACTGCGAACGTCGCGACGAACAAGAAGAGCGTGACGTAGTTGCGCAGGGTGAGCCGCAGCGTCCGGTCCAGCACGGGGGGAGTCTAGGCTCCGCGGCCATGCGGATCGTCTTGTGGCACGGTTATCTGTTGACCGGCTCCGGTTCGAACGTCTTCACCGCCAACGTCGCGCGGGCGTGGCGCGAAGCCGGCCACGACGTCGTCCTCATGTGCCAGGAGACGCTCGCGGGCGTCCTGGAATACGTCGACTCCGAGGCCGACATGTCGGCGGACAACAAGACCTTCGTCGAATACCCCACGAAGGCGTCGCCGGCGGCGGGCCGGTGCCGCGTCGTCCGCCCGGCGATCGGCGAGGTCCTGCCCGTCTACGTCTACGACGAGTACGAGGGGTTCACCGCGAAGCGGTTCGTCGACCTGACCGACGAGGAGCTCGACGACTACGTGTGGCGCAACGTCGAGGCCCTGACGACGGTGATCCGCGAGCACGAGCCCGACGCGATCGTCGTCGGCCACGAGGTGATGGGCCCCTTCGTCGCGCGGCTCGCGTGCGAGGCGACGAACGCGTCCTACGTCGTGAAGCTGCACGGCAGCGCGCTCGAGTTCGCGGTCAAGGAGCAGGACCGCTATCGCCACTACGCCCACGAGGGGCTGACCGGCGCGGCCGCAGTCGTCGGTGGCAGCCACTACATGATCGCCGCCGCCTCCGCGGTCGTCCCGGGATGGGAGGCGCGCGCGACCGTCGTGAACCCGGGGTGTGACGTCGGCTTGTTCCGCCCTGCCGAGCGCGCGCCGGACGGCGGCCCGGTCGCCGGCTACGTCGGCAAGCTCATCCCCGGCAAGGGCGTGCACCACTTCCTGGCCGCGCTCGGGGCGACCCACGCCGGCGGCCTGCAGGCAGTCGTGGTCGGCTACGGGTCTTTCGAGCGCGAGCTGAAGGCGCTCGCATACGCGACTGAAACGAAGAACGCGGGGGCCGCTCGGAAGGTCGCGCGCGAAGCCGGTCTCGACGAGCTGCTCCGGTTCTTCGAATCCGCCCCCGACGCGTACTGGGACCGCGCCGCGGCCGTGCCCGTGGAGTTCGCCGGCCGGCTCGAGCACGGCCCCCTGGCTGACGTGCTCCCGGGGTGGGACGTCCTCGTCGTGCCGTCGCAGATCCCCGAGGCGTTCGGGATGGTCGCCGCGGAGGCTGCCGCGAGCGGGGTCCTGCCCGTGGTCCCGCGCCATTCCGGGATCGGCGAGGCCGGCGCGACGATCGAGCGCGCGCTCGACGTCCCCGGCCTGCTCACGTTCGACCCCGACGACCCCGTGAACGGGATCGCGGAACGCGTGGACGCGATCCTGTCGCTGCCGTACGCGGAGCGCCGCGAGCTGGAGCTCGCGGCTTCGGACCTGGCTCGACGAGAGTGGTCGTGGGACACCGTCGCCGCGCGTCTCCTGGAGGTCGCTACGCGGTGAGGTTCACGGAGACCGGGACCGAGAACGCGATGGTGTGGAACCGCCGCGCCGCGCCGTTCATGGAGGTCTGGTACGCGACCGTGACGCACCGAGGCCGGGGATCGGGGCTGTGGGTGCGCTACACGCTCACGTCGCCCCGCGACGGCGAGCCGTCGTGCGCTCTGTGGGCGTGCTACTTCGACCGCGACGGGAAGCGCTCCTTCGCCGGGCGCAACGACTACTCGACGGACATGCTCGCCCACGTCCCCGGCCGCGACGACGGCGCCGTGATGCGCGTCGGCGATGCGTGGATGACGGAGACCCATCTCGAGGGCCGCGTCACGGCGGGGGATCGTGCTATGGAGTGGTCCCTCGACGTCGACCCCGCGAGCCGCTGCTACCACCACCTTCCCGGGCCCCTCCGGCGGCGCGCTGCGCAGCGGTTCTCGACGGTGTGCTCGCCGAACCTCGACGTCCCGTTCTCGGGGACGGTGACCGTCGACGGGGAGGTCGTGGAGTACGAAGGAGAGCCGGGCCAGCAGTCGCACAGGTGGGGGCGCCGCCACCCGCAGTCGTGGGCGTGGCTGCACTGCGCGTCGTGGGACGGCCCGACGGACGCGGTGGTCGAGGCCGTGACGGCGAGGGCGGCGCGGGGACTGCCCGCGCTCACCTTCCCTTACATGACGTATCGGGCCGAGGACGTCGTGTTCCCGGCGTGGTTCGTGCACGGCCGCGTCGAGCTCCCGGCGTGGAGCTTCACCGCGTCGCACGCCGAGTGGAGGATCGTCGCGACGGCGCGGCTTCCACTCGACCGATCTGTCCAGGTGCGATACGACGATCCCGGAGGCGGAACCCGCTACTGCGCGAACTCGGAGGTGGCCGACCTGACGATCGACGTCTTCCGCTCGGTCCCGTTCCCGCGGCGGTCGTGGCGCTACGTCGAGACGCTGGTGTCGACCGGCGGGGCGCACTTCGAGATCGGCCGGCCGGAGCCGTTCCCGGAGCTCCCGGTAGCGTTCTAGTCGTCGGGGCGCGGCGCCCGCCGCGCCCGCTTGACCTCGGAGCGCAACCGCTTCGACTTCAGCCGGTTCTCCCGCGACGCCTTGGTCGGGGCGGTGCCGATCCGCTTCTTCTCCGGGCGCAGCGCCGCCTCGACCAGAGATCGCAGACGCTCCTGGACGGCTTCCCGGTTGCGCAGCTGCGACCGGTACGCGTCGCTCGACAGCCGGAGGTTCCCCCCGGAGTCGATGCGGTGCCGGAGCCTGCCCTTGATCCTCGCCCTCTGACGGGGGCCGAGGGCGCGCGACGCGTCGACGTTCCAGATCAGGACCGCGCGCGTCGAGCTCCTGTTCGCGTGCTGCCCGCCCGGCCCCCCCGACGTCGTGAACTCGAGACGGATCTCGTCGTCGGGGATGACCAGCGAACGGTTCACGCGCACGCCGCTCATCCCAGCGCCAGCTGCTCCTCCATCTCGTCCGGCGTCGTCACGGGAAGCTTGCAGGTCCCGTTCCGGCAGACGTACGCCGTGGCGCGGCCTTCGATCGGACGTCGCCCTTCGAGCAGCGGGATCGCCGCGGCGGCATCGTCGGTCACGTCGCCGACGATCGCCAGGACGGCGTTCGGACGCCACGTAGACCGCAGCCGCGCGGCGAGCTGGCCCGCGTCGGGCCCGACGATCACGACCTCGACCGTCCCCGACGTGTAGAGGTCGATCGCGCCGAGCAGGTGCCCGAACCCCAGTGGGGACCGCTCGACGAGGTTGCGGACGAGCCGCACGACCCCCAGCGCGTGCGTCTCGTACGCGCGCTCGCCGGTCAGCGCGGCGAGACGCTGGAGCTCGAGCGCGAGGATCGAGTTCGCGGCCGGCACGGCGTTGTCGAACAGGTCCTTCGGACGCGTCACCAACGACTCGGCGTCCGAGCCCGTCGTGAAGAAGCCGCCGGTGACCGGGTCCAGGAACAGGCGGACGGCCTCGTCGGCCGCCCAGCGCGCCTCGGTCACCCACCTCGTCTCTCCCGTCGCCTCCCACAGCGCGAGGCAGGCCTCCAGGACCGCCGCGTAGTCCTCCGAGTAGCCGAGGTGGTTCACCGAACCCCGCCGGTAGGACCGCATCAGCCGGCCGTCGACGCGCATGGTCGTGAGCAGGAAGTCGACGACCTCCGCCGCGGCGGCGACCCAGGTCGGTTCGTCCAGTGCGGCCCCCGCCTCCGCGAGGGCGGCCGCGGCGAGCCCGTTCCACGCGGTCAGGACCTTGTCGTCCGTGCCCGGCCGTACGCGGGTGTCGCGCCGCTCCATCAACGCCGCACGGGCGCGCTCGACCGCCTCGTTCGTCTCCTCCCCGGCGAGCACCGGGATGTTGCGTCCTTCGAAGTTGCCCCGCTCGCTGAACCCGAAGTGGGCGATCGCGGCGTCTGCATCCGCGCCGGTGACCTCTCGCACCTCGTCGAGCGTCCACACGTAGAACTTGCCCTCTTCGCCTTCGGAGTCCGCGTCGAGCGACGACCAGAAGCCCCCGGCCGGGTCGCGCATCTCGCGGAACATCCACGCGGCTGTCTCGCAGGCCACGGTGCGGTGTCGCTCGGAGCGCGTCAGCTGCCAGGAGCGCGCGTACGTCCGCGGCAGCTGGGCGTTGTCGTAGAGCATCTTCTCGAAATGCGGCACGACCCACTCGCGGTCGACCGAGTAGCGGGCGAACCCACCGCCGATCTGGTCGTACATCCCGCCGGCGGCCATGCGGTCGAGGGTGACCCTCGCCATCT
>DATADL010000014.1:0-11933 GCA_036258555.1 Actinomycetota bacterium
TGGACATCGGGCTGACCTACATCTACGGGATCGGCCGGACGAAGGCGCTCGAGACGTGCATCGGCGCGCGCGTCGACCCGTCGACGAAGGTGCGCGACCTCACCGACGAAGAGGTCGTCAGCATCCGCGACTGGATCGGCAACAACTACCGGGTCGAGGGTGACCTCCGCCGCGAGGTCAACCAGCACATCAAGCGCAAGGTCGAGATCGGGTCCTACCAGGGCTTGCGGCACCGCCGCGGGCTACCGGTGCACGGTCAGCGCACGCACACGAACGCGCGGACCCGCAAGGGCCCGAAGAAGACCGTGGCCGGGAAGAAGAAGGCCAAGAAGTAACGAAGGTCGCGTCGACGATCCTCCAGGGCTAGCGACAGAGGAAGGGCAGGTACTTGGCAGCTCCGAAGAAGAAGAAGCAACGGCGTAGGGAGAAGAAGAACGTCGTGCACGGCGTGGCGCACATCAAGTCCACGTTCAACAACACGATCATCGCCATCTCCGACCTCGAGGGCAACGTCCTGTCGTGGGCGTCCGCGGGGAACGTCGGCTTCAAGGGCTCGCGCAAGTCGACGCCGTTCGCCGCGCAGCTCGCGGCCGAGGCGGCGTCCCGGCGCGCGCAGGAGCACGGCGTCCGCCGCGTGGACGTCGAGGTGAAGGGCCCCGGCTCCGGTCGCGAGACCGCGATCCGGTCGCTCCAGGCGTCCGGTCTCGAGATCATCGGGATCAAGGACGTGACGCCGGTGCCGCACAACGGATGCCGCCCCCGCAAGAGGAGGCGCGTCTAGATGGCGAGGTACACCGGTCCGGTCTGCAAGCTCTGCAGGCGCGAGAAGACGAAGCTGTTCCTGAAGGGGACCCGCTGCGAGTCGCCGAAGTGCCCGATCGAGAAGGGGCGGCCGCCTCCCGGCGAGCACGGCCGCGGCCGCGTCCGCGAGTCCGAGTACCTGCTGCAGCTCCGCGAGAAGCAGAAGGCCAAGCGCTTCTACGGGATCCTCGAGAAGCAGTTCCGCGGCTACTACGAGGAGGCCGCCCGCTCCAAGGGCGTCACCGGCGAGGAGCTCATGCGGATCTGCGAGTCGCGGCTGGACAACGTCGTGTACCGGGCCGGCTTCGCGATGAACCGGCCGATGGCGCGCCAGCTCGTCTCGCACGGCCACTTCGAGGTCAACGGCCGCAAGGTCAACATCCCGTCGTTCCGGGTGAAGCCGGGCGACGTCGTGACGGTGAGGAACCGCTCCAAGACGATGGGACGACTGGTCGAGAACACGTCCTACGCCGAGGGCAGGGAGATCCCCGACTGGCTCGGATCCAACCTCAGGGAGATGCGCGTCGAGGTGCGCGCGCTGCCCGAGCGCGGCCAGATGGACATCCCCGTCCAGGAGCAGCTCATCGTCGAGTACTACTCCAAGTAGCCCCGAGCACCACTGCAACGCTGAGAGGAGCCCCATGGATCTTCTGATCGTCCAACGTCCTCAGATCACGGAAGAGCAGATCTCGGACGTACGCAACAAGTTCACCATCGAGCCGCTCGAGCCCGGCTTCGGCTACACGCTCGGCAACTCGCTGCGCCGCACGCTCCTCTCGTCGATCCCGGGGGCCGCGGTCACGCAGGTGAAGATCGACGGCGTTCTCCACGAGTTCTCGACGATCGACGGCGTCTCGGAAGACGTCACGAACATCGTCTTGAACCTGAAGGAGCTCGTGATCCGCAGCGAGAACGAGGAGCCGTCGACGGTCCACCTGCGCGTGACCGGTCCGGCCACCGTGACCGCCGGCGACATCGAGCTACCGGCCGGCGTCGAGATCCTCAACCCCGACAAGGTCATCGCGACCCTGAACAAGAACGCGACGCTCTCGATGGAGCTGCGCGTCCAGCAGGGCCGCGGCTACGTCCCCGCGGCGTCCGCCGCGAAGGAGGCCATCGGGACGATCCCGATCGACGCCCTCTACTCGCCGGTGAAGCGCGTGACCTACGAGGTCGAGCCCACCCGCGTCGAGCAGATGACGAACTACGACCGTCTGATCCTCGACGTCGAGACCGACGGGTCGATCACCCCGAGCAACGCGCTGAGCGCGGCGGGGTCGACGCTCGTCAACCTGTTCCAGCTGTTCGCGAGCATGGGGGAGGGCCCAGGCCTCGACCTCGGTCCCGAGCCGGGCGAGGAGGAGGAGTCGGGCGTCCTCGCGCAGCCGATCGAGGACATGGACCTCACGGTCCGCTCCTACAACTGCCTGAAGCGCGAGGGCGTCACGACGGTCGGCGAGCTCGTCCAGAAGACCGAGGACGACCTGCTCGAGATCCGCAACTTCGGCCAGAAGTCGATCGACGAGGTGAAGGCCAAGCTCGAGGAGATGGGGCTCGGTCTGCGGAGGAAGGACTTCTAGATGCCGGCGCCCAAGAAGGGTCCGAGGCTGGGGTCGAACCCGTCGCACCAGGGGCTGATGCTCTCGAACCTGGCGCTCTCGCTGTTCGAGCACGAGCGCGTCAAGACGACCGAGGCGAAGGCCAAGATGCTGCGGCCCTTCGCGGAGCGCCTCATCACGAAGGCGAAGAAGGGCGACGTGCACAACCGGCGTCAGGTGCTGTCGACCATCGAGGACCGCGCCGTCGTGCACAAGCTCTTCGCCGAGATCGCGCCGCGCTTCGCCGACCGCAACGGGGGCTACACGCGGATCCTCAAGCTCGGCCCCCGCAACGGCGACGGGGCGCCGATGGCGTTGATCGAGCTCGTCGAGAGCGCCGCGGTGGAGACGGTCCAGTCCGAGCCCGACGAGGGCGGCCGCAGGCGTCGTCTGCCGCGGCCGCGCCGCCGCGCCGGCTCGTCGGACCTCCCGCAGGACAAGCCCGTTCGCTCGCGTGCGGCCGACGCCGCAGCGGCCGGAGCTGCATCCGCCACCGGTGAAGAGGGCGAGGAGGCCGAAGGCGACGAGGCCGTCGCCGAGGGCGACGAGGCCGCGGCCGCCGACGCGACCGCCGAGGCCGAGGAGGCGGGCGCCCCCGACGACGACGCACCGAGCGCCGGCGGGAAGTCCGAAGACGCCGAGTCCTGAACCTCAGGCTGGATCTCGCATACGACGGCGAGCCCTTCCGCGGGTTCGCGCGGCAACCCGGCCAGAAGACGGTCCAGGGTGACCTCGAAGACGCGCTGTCGCGCCTCCTGGGCTCGACTCCTGCGCTGACCGTCGCGGGCCGGACGGACGCCGGCGTCCACGCGGTCGGTCAGGTGGTGTCGGCAGCGGACGTGCCCGACGACACGGACCCCGGCAGGCTGAAGGACTCGGTCAACTCGATCTGCGGACCCTCGATCGCGGTGCACGAGTGTCGCCGCGTCCCGGACGAGTTCAACGCACGCTTCGACGCACGCTCCCGCACGTACGTCTACGCGATCTTCACCGGAGACGTCGCCGACCCCTGGCTCGCGCGGACCTCGTGGCACCGGCCCGGCCCCCTCGACGTCGAGGCGATGAACGAGGCTGCCGGGCACCTGCTCGGCGCCCACGACTTCACGTCGTTCGGCCGCCTCCCGGCTCCCGACGCTTCCGCCGAACGGACCCTGTACGAGCTGTCCTGCACGGCCGCGGGGCGGATCGTGCGCGTCCGGGCGCGGGCCAACGCGTTCGTCCACCAGATGGTCCGGTCGCTCGTCGGGACGCTCGTCGCCGTGGGCGAGGGCAAGACGAACCCCGGCGGCGTCCCCGCGATCCTCGCCGCGAAGGACCGCGCGGCAGCGGGTCCCGTGGCACCGCCGCACGGGCTCTGTCTCGTATCCGTGGAGTACGAAGACGGATGGAGCCGGCCGTTTGACCCCTTCGAATAGCGCCTATATCCTGCACGTTCGCATTTGGGACCCGTCCCACCCTGCCTGCGTCGGCGCGGGCGGCGAACGAGGATCGATATGAAGACCCACGTAACCAAACCGAACGAGATAACGCGCGAGTGGTGGATCGTCGACGCCGACGGCGTCGTCCTCGGCCGGCTCGCGTCCGAGGTCGCGAAGCGGCTGCGTGGCAAGCACAAGCCGTCGTACAGCCCGCACCTCGACACCGGCGACCACGTCATCGTCGTCAACGCGTCGAAGGTCGTGCTCACAGGCAGCAAGCTCACCGACAAGCAGTACCACCGCCACTCGGGCTACCCCGGCGGCCTCCGCTCCGTTCCCTACTCGAAGCTGATGGCCGAACGCCCCGACATGGCGGTCGAGAAAGCCGTGAAGGGGATGCTCCCGAGCAACCGTCTAGGGCGCGCGATGCTGAAGAAGCTGAAGGTCTACTCGGGGGCCGAGCACCCGCACTCGGCGCAGTCGCCGAAGCCGCTCGACGTCAAGGACGTCGCGGCGCCGCACAACCCCGAGCAGGCACACACGATCCAGGAGGTAACCGGTGGCTGATGCACTCGTCCGCGCCACCGGCCGGCGCAAGGAGGCGGTGTGCCGTGCGCGCCTGCTCCCCGGCACCGGCCGCTGGGAGATCAACGGTCGTCCGATCGAGGACTACTTCCCGAGCGCGACCCACCGCATGATCATCACCGAGCCCCTGCGCCTCACCGAGACCGAGGGCCGCTACGACATCATCGCCAAGATCGAGGGCGGCGGCGTCAGCGGCCAGGCCGGCGCGCTGCGCCACGCGATCTCCAAGTCGCTGGCCGAGCTCGACCCCGACCTCCGTCCGGCCCTCAAGAAGGCCGGTTTCCTCACGCGCGACGCGCGCGAGAAGGAGCGCCGCAAGTACGGGCTCAAGAAGGCCCGCAAGGCGCCCCAGTACTCCAAGCGGTAGCCGCCGGGCTCTTCCCGTGGGAGCCCGCGCGCCCCAGCGCGACCTCGTGCCGCGGCGCGAGGCGTTCCTGTGGTGGCTGAAGCTCGGGTTCGTCAACTTCGGAGGGCCCGCGGGGCAGATCGCCGTCATGCACGACGAGCTCGTCGACCGGCGGCGCTGGATCTCGAACGAGCGGTTCCTGCACGCGCTGAACTTCTGCATGCTGCTGCCGGGGCCGGAGGCGACGCAACTCGCGATCTACGTCGGGTGGCTGCTGAACGGGACCCTGGGTGGGATCGTCGCCGGCGTCCTGTTCGTGCTGCCGGCGTTCTTTCTGATCCTCGGGCTGTCGTGGACGTACGCCGTCCACGGGGACGTCACGTGGGTGGCGGCGGTGTTCTACGGCCTCCGGGCTGCCGTCGTCGGGCTCGTGGCGGTCGCGGTGATCCGAGTCGGCGCCAAGGCGTTGAGGACGCCCGCCGCGTGGGTCGTCGCCGGGGCTGCGTTCGTTGCGATCTTCTTCCTCGACGTGGCGTTCCCGTTGATCGTGCTCGGAGCGGCGCTCGCCGGGCTCGCCGGCGCCAGGGTCGATCCGCGGTGGTGGCCGGCGGGTACGGACGACGCCGAGGGCGGCGACCACGTGCTGTCCGGGGACGCGCTCGAGCGGGTGGAGCCGACGTGGCGTCGAAGCCTCGCCGTGCTTGCCGCCGGACTCGCGATCTGGTGGGGGCCGCTGCTAGCCGTCCTGGTGTGGCGCGGCACCGGCGACACGCTGTCGAAGGAGGCCGTGTTCTTCAGCCAGGCCGCGCTGGTGACGTTCGGCGGCGCCTACGCGGTCCTGTCGTACATCAACCAGGCGGCGGTGCAGCAGTTCGGGTGGCTGGCGCCCGGTCAGATGGTCACCGGCCTCGGGCTCGCCGAGTCGACACCGGGGCCGCTGATCATGGTGACGGAGTTCGTCGGCTTCCTGGGCGGCTACAACTTCCCCGGCGGGCTGGACCCCGTCGTGGCCGGCATCCTCGGCGCGACCGTGACGACGTGGGCGCCGTTCGCGCCGTGCTTCCTGTGGATCTTCCTCGGCGCTCCGTACGTCGAGAGGCTGCGCGGGCGCTCGGGCCTCACGGCCGCTCTGTCGGCGATCACGGCGGCGGTCGTGGGCGTGATCCTGAACCTCGCGATCACGTTCGCGGCGGTGGCGCTGTTCGCCGAGGTCGACGGCTCGCGCGGCTTCCCGGTGCCCGACCTGTCGTCGGTCGACACGTTCGCGGCGACGCTGGCGGGGGCCGCGTTCGTGGCGCTGTGGCGCTACAGGGCGAACGTGGTCTTGGTGGTTCTCGCGAGCGCGGGGGCCGGTTTGGTGTACCGGAGCTTCACGTGACGCCGATCGAGACGCTGCTCGTGGAGGTGCAAGACGCTCTAACGGGGCTCGCGACGTTTTGGCATGACTTGCTGGAGAGAAAGAGGAGTCGCCCAACGAAACGGTCGCAGGCGAGCCGCGACTGGGGAAGCGAGTTCGGCGTCAGTATTCACACGGCGTATTCGTCCGCCAGCCTCTTCCTGGAGAGCTCGGCGGAGTATCTGGAATGTCTCGGGCGCGTTCTGGTCCAGCCTCTGCCGCAGAAAGGGATTTTGTTTCTCTGCCGGGGCGTAGTCGAGAACGGCGCACGTTCGTGGTGGCTATTGCCACCGGGCTCGGGGGGATCGGTGCGTGAACGTGCTAGGCGAGGCCTATTGGAACGCCTGCACGACGTCCAGGAGTTGATCGCCTTCACCGTAGCCACGGAGGATCCCGACGCGGAGCGTGACCTTCAGAATCTGAAGTCTCGTCGGGACGGCATGTTCGACGACGGACGCCGTTTCGGGTTCGAAGTCAGGACAAAACGTCCGTTTACCGTCGACGGTCTAGCCCGGCCGACGGCGACGAAACTCATGCGTGAGATCAACGGTGTCGACGGAGTCCTTCTGTACAAGTTCCTATCGGGGTCCGTCCACGGAACGACATATGCGCTTCTTCAAGGCATGGACGTCGAAGGCGCGACGGAGAGATGGGAGGGGGGCTTACTCGTCGGCCCCGACGATAGGTTGAGCCCCATCGACTGGGTGGTCGCGGCTACCGTTGATCTGTACTGCGAGGCGCTGGATCGCTACCTTCGCGCGATGGGTTGGCCGCTGGTGCGTTGGGCGAGACGCAAGCAAGAGATCATGGTGACGATGCGCAGGCTATTGGAAGCCGGTGGCTCCGCACCGCGGCGCCTGCTTAGGTGACGGCCTCGTACCGGCTAGCCTTCTGAGCTCGCCAGCATCCTCCGCAGCACCATCTGCAGCACCCCGCCGTGGCGGTAGTAGTCCAGCTCCACCGCCGAGTCGATGCGGCACTCGACCTCGAACTCCACCTCGTCGGCCCGCACGGTCAGCGTGGCGTGCGGCTTCAGGCCCCCCTCGATCCCGGTGATCTCGTAGGTCTCGTGGCCCGTCAGACCCAGCGATTCCGCGCTCTGTCCGTCGCGGAACTGGAGCGGGAGGATCCCCATCCCGACGAGGTTGCTGCGGTGGATGCGTTCGAAGCTCTCCGCGATCGCCGCCTTCACGCCGAGCAGTGCCGGGCCCTTCGCGGCCCAGTCGCGCGAGCTCCCCGATCCGTACTCCTTCCCCGCGATGATCAGCAACGGCGTGCCCTCCGCCCGGTAGGCCTCGGACGCCTCGAAGATCGTCGTGACCTCACCCTCGGGGAGCTTCTTCGTCCAGCCGCCCTCCTTGCCCTCGGCCAGCGCGTTGCGGAAGCGGATGTTCGCGAACGTCCCGCGCATCATCACCTCGTGGTTCCCGCGGCGCGATCCGTAGCTGTTGAAGTCGCGTACCTCGACGCCCTGCTCCTTCAGGTACTTGCCGGCCGGCGACGCAGGCGCGATCGAGCCCGCGGGCGAGATGTGGTCGGTCGTGACCGAGTCGCCGACGAGGCAGAGAACACGCGCTCCACGGACGTCGCCGGGTTCGGACGGGTCCGGCCCCAAGTCCACGAAGAACGGCGGCTCCCGCACGTACGTCGAGTCCGGGTCCCACTCGTACAGCGAGCCGGTGGGCGACGGCAGCTCCTTCCAGTGCTCGTCGCCGTCGAAGACCTTCGCGTACTCCTGCGTGAAGAGGTCGGCGGTGACCGCGGCCATCGCCTCCTGCACCTCCTCCGGAGCCGGCCACAGGTCCTTCAGGTAGACCAGCTCGCCGTCAGCGCCGGTCCCCAGCGGCTCCGTCGTCATGTCGATGTCGGCGCGGCCCGCGAGCGCGAACGCGACGACAAGTGGCGGCGACGCCAGGTAGCTCGCCTTCACCTGCGGATGGATGCGGCCCTCGAAGTTGCGGTTGCCGGACAGCACCGACACGACGGCGAGGTCGCCGTCGTCGACCGCCGCCGCGACGTCTTCGGGGAGCGGTCCCGAGTTGCCGATGCACGTCGTGCAGCCGTATCCGACGACGTTGAACCCGAGCTTGTCGAGGTACGGAAGCAGGCCCGACCCCTCGAGGTACTCCGTGACGACGCGCGAGCCGGGGGCGAGGCTGGTCTTCACCCACGACGCCGGCTGGAGGCCCCGCTCCACGGCCTTGCGCGCGAGGATCCCCGCGGCGAGCATCACCGACGGGTTCGACGTGTTCGTGCAGCTCGTGATCGCCGCGATGACGACCGCGCCGTCGCTCACCCGCTCCTCGTCGACGTCCTTCGGCGGGTAGACGGCGGTGAAGCTGTCCCACACGTTCGCGAGGGAGACGCGGTCCTGAGGACGCCGCGGCCCGGCGACGCTGGGCTCGACCGTCGACAGGTCCAGCTCGAGGCTCTCGCTGAAGACGGGGTCCGGGGTCTCGTCGGTCCGGAAGACGCCCTGTTCCTTCGTGTACCGCTCGGCGAGGTCCACGACGTGCTGCGGGCGTCCGGTGAGCCGCAGGTACTCGATCGCGTTGGCGTCCACCGGGAAGAAGGCGGCGGTCGAGCCGAACTCCGGCGACATGTTGCCGATCGTGGCGCGGTCGGCCACGCTCAGGTTCGACAGGCCGGCGCCGTAGAACTCGACGAACTTCCCGACGACACCGTGCTTGCGCAGCATCTCGGTCACGGTCAGGACCAGGTCGGTCGCGGTGACGCCGGTCTGGAGCTCGCCCGTCAGGCGGAACCCGACGACCTTCGGCGTGACGAGCGGCAGCGGCTGGCCGAGGAGAGCCGCCTCCGCCTCGATGCCGCCTACGCCCCAGCCGAGGACCCCGAGGCCGTTGATCATCGTCGTGTGCGAGTCGGTACCGACGAGCGTGTCGAACACGGCGACGCCCTCGACCTCCTGCGCCACGCGCGCGATGTGCTCGAGGTTCACCTGGTGGACGATCCCCATTCCCGGCGGCACCACGCGGAAGCCGGCGAATGCCTGCTGGGCCCACCGCAGCAGCGAGTAGCGCTCGTGGTTGCGCTCGTACTCGCGCTCGACGTTGATCGTGTACGACTGCGCGCTGCCGAACGAGTCGACCTGCACGGAGTGGTCGATGACGAGGTCGACCGGGACGAGCGGGTCGACCTTCGAGGGGTCGCCGCCTTCACGCTCGATCGCCGTTCGCATGGCGGCGAGGTCGACGGTGGCCGGGACGCCGGTGAAGTCCTGGAGGATCACGCGGGCCGGCGCGAACGGGAACTCCCTGTCCTCGAGCGCGGTCCCGCCCCAGCCGGCGAGAAAGGCTACGTCGTCCTCGCCGGCGTGTCGGGTCGTTGCGAGCCGCAGCAGGTTCTCGAGGAGGATCTTGACGGTGACCGGGAGCGCGTCGAGATCGGCCACGCCCGCGTCCGCAAGTGCCGTGAGGCTGAGGTAGTCGAGCTCGCCGGAGCTCGTGGCGAGCGTCTGGCGCGCGCCGAAGGGTGAGGTGGTCGTCATCGAAGCCTCCTTTTCAGGTGCAACGCTACCGCGCCCGGCTCGCCTTCCCTGCGGCGATAGGGTCGTCGTCATGGCCGGTTTCGAAGGTGACGGATGGCGTATCGAAGGGTTCGACGAGGCTCCTCCCGAGGATCTCGCCGAGCGGATCTGGAAGCGAGACGGGAGCGCGTGGGGGCCGGGCGACGACGACCCGGCGGAACGCCTCGGCTGGCTCGACCTGCCGGAGACGGTGCGCGGCGACCTCGCGCCCGTCGAGGGCTTCGTGCGCGACACCGGCGCGTACATGGACAAGGTCGTGCTGCTCGGCATGGGCGGCTCGAGCCTGGCGCCGGAGGTGTTCGCGACGTGCTTCGGCGCGCGCGAGGGATACCCGCAGCTCGTCGTGCTCGACTCGACGCATCCCGGGCAGATCGAGCCCGTCGCCGAGGCGCTCGTGGGGACGAACAACCTGTTCGTCGTGTCGAGCAAGTCGGGCGGAACGATCGAGACGACCTCGCTCTACTCGTACTTCCGCGCACGCGCTGCAGACGCGCGCAACTTCGCGGCGATAACCGATCCCGGCACGTCGTTGCAGCAGCTCGCCGAACGCGAGGAGTTCGCCGGGGTGTTCCTGAACCGGCCCGACGTCGGGGGGCGGTACTCGGCGCTGTCGCTGTTCGGGCTCGTCCCGGCAGCCTTGTGCGGCGTCGACCTCGACGCGCTGCTGGCGCCCGCGGCCGCCATGGCGGCAGCGTGCGGACCGTCGGCGGCTCCGGACGCGAACCCCGGGCTCGTGCTGGGGTGGACGCTGGGGCGGCTCGCCTCGGAGGGCCGCGACAAGCTCACGTTCCTGACGTCCCCGGCCCTCGCGCCGTTCGGTGACTGGGTCGAGCAGCTGATAGCGGAGTCGACCGGCAAGCACGGCAAGGGGATCGTCCCGGTCGTGGGAGAGCCGGCGCTCGACTCCTACGGCGACGACAGGGTGTTCGTCTGCCTGCGCTTGCGCGGCGACTACTCCCTTGCGGCGCCGCCCGGGCCGGTGGTCGAGCTCGAGGTCGGGGGACCGGAGGACCTCGGCGCGCAGATGTTCCTGTGGGAGTTCGCGACCGCGGTGGCCGGGTCCGTGCTGGCGATCAACGCGTTCGACCAGCCCGACGTCGAGGCTGCGAAGAAGGCGGCTCGCGCCGCGCTGGAGTCGGAGGGCGAGCCGGAGTGGAGCGAGGACGCGATCGACGACCTGTTCGCCGGCGCGGGCCCCGGCGACTACGCGGCGTTCCTGGCGTTCGCGCCGCGCACTGCCGAAGGCCGCGAGGTGCTCGACGCGGCGCGGTCGAAGGTGTCGAAGGCGTCGGGGATCGCGACCACCGCGGGGTTCGGCCCCCGCTACCTGCACTCGACGGGTCAGTTGCACAAAGGGGGGCCGGACACGGTCCGGGCCCTGGTGATCGTCGACCCGCCGGACGGCGACGTCGGGATCCCGGGCCAGCCCTACGGCTTCGCGCGCCTGCTCCGGGCGCAGGCCGCAGGCGACTACGAGGCGCTGAAGGGCGCGGGCAAGCGGGTGGCGCGGACGACGTGGAGCCGCTTCGAGGAGTGGGCGACGACCTAGACGAGGTCGGCGACGAGCGCGCCCAGGTCCTTGCGGATCCCGGTTACGAAAGGCGTCTCCAGCTTCGTGTAGCGGCGGGCATCGGTCGCCCTCAGCCGGCGGATCAGCTGCACGATCCGGTCCGGCGAGTCGGCCTCGAACGCGAGGATCCATTCGTAGTCGCCCAGGCCGAACGCGCTGGTCGTGTTCGCCAGCACCTCCGGGAACTCGCGGCCGCCCTCGCCGTGCTCGCGCAGCAGTCGCCCGCGCTCCTGCGGGTCCAGCAGGTACCACTCCGGCGTGCGGACGAACGGGTACACGCACGCGTACTTCTT
Source organism: Actinomycetota bacterium (assembly GCA_036258555.1). Lineage (GTDB taxonomy): Bacteria > Actinomycetota > CADDZG01 > CADDZG01 > WHSQ01 > JALZEG01. Next base: position 11,555 of record DATADL010000014.1, read on the forward strand.
CGGGGGCTCCCCCTTCGCGAACGCGGGAAGGTGGTCCTTCGCGAACTCCGCGGGCTGCACGACGCCCAGGAAGGCGTGGACCGGCGTGCACAGCGAGCCGAGTTGCGTCCTGCGGAACTCGATCGTGAGCTGCTGGAGGTCGTCGACGGACCTCGCCACCCACCAGAACATGAGGTCGGCGTCGGCCGTGAACGCGGCAGTCGAGTACGCCCCCCGCACCTGCACCCGGTCCTCCCACTCGGCGAAGAGCTCCTCGAGCTGCTTCGCCGCGAGCTCGCGGTCGAGCCCCGGCATCCCCGTCGCGGCGCGGAACACCGGGTAGCTGGCGTACAACAGGTCGTCGGACATCGGGAAACTGCCTTTCTGACGGGATCGGTCG
>DATADL010000015.1:0-7907 GCA_036258555.1 Actinomycetota bacterium
TTCGAGCGTCCCCTTCTCGCGATCGGTCACCGCGAACAGCTGCACGGCCACGGCGTCGCCGTGGTGGTAGTGGGCGTGGCTCTCGTGCCACACGGCCATGCCTGCGTCGTGGTCGAAGTAGGTGCCGTCGGCGCGGTGCACTCGTTGGGTGAGGGGGTGCGGCTGCGGCGGTCCGCCCTCGTAGAAGAGGTGCATCGGCCCTCGGCCGGTGTTGCGTACGCCGAAGGCGAAACGAAGGCAGCGGACTGCGCCGTCCTGAGCGCGCTCCTCGGGATGGCACGAATCGCCCGGGGCGCCCTGCGGCGGATCACCCTGCGACCCGTTCGTCACCGGCATGAGGAACGTCGCCTCGTGCGGCGGCAGGACCTGGAGATTCGGGAGGACCGGACCCTTCTTCGTGCCGAGCGAGGGCCTGCGCGCCTCGAGCTTCGCGCGCATCCGGAAGGTGGAGTCCGTCACGCCGTCCGCGCTGACCTCGACGCGCCACGTCCCCTTCTCGGGGTCCTCGTGGAGGGTCTCTCCCGAGTAGAGGCCGGTGCCGAGGTTCTCGCTTCCGCGCGCGGATCCGCTCGGGTCGAAGACCTGGAACGAGAACGCGTCGCCCACCTCCGCGTGGTCCAGCCCGATCCGCAACCGGTACGCGTCGCCGCGGACGTCGATCTCGTAGGTCCAGCTGCCGGACCCGTCGACCTCGGGACCCTTCCAGAACGCGGCCTCGCCCGGCGACAGCTCGGCGACCGCGGCGGACCCGGCGGCCGGGCCGGCGAATGCGCCGAAGCTCGCGGCCGCGGCCAGCAGGAGGACGACCCTTCTCATCCCCGACATCTTGCCGCATCGCCCCCGTCTGGGCGGCTCGGTGCCCGAAGTTTCACCCCGGCACCCAGGGGTAGTCGCCCAACGATCCGAACGAGCAACCCGAGGAGGCATCCATGGGCAGACGCGGAGGACGCGGCGGCGGAGGCGGCCGGGGCGGCCGCGGTGGCGGGGGAGGTCGCGGCGGTGGAGGTGGCGGAGGCCGAGGTGGCGGCGGCGGAGGCAACCGCGGCGGTGGCGGCGGCGGAGGCCGTCCGGGCGGGCGCTCGGGCGGTGGCGATCAGCCGCGCGGCAACCTCCCCGGCGCAGGCGTGGGCCGGACCGATCCGGCACCGGGCGGCGGAGACGCGGGCGGAGGGGGGCCGGATCGTGACCGCGCCGGTGGCGGCGGCGGTCGCTTCGCCGGCGGCGGTGGAGACGGCGGCGGCGGAGGCGGCCGGGGACGCGACGGCGGGGGCCGCGGCGGAGGTCGCGGACGGTTCCGCGGTGGCTACGGCAGGGGCCGCGGTCGAGGCGGCGGTGGCGGAGGCCTCATCGGGATCATCGTGATCCTCCTGATCATCGCCGTGATCGTGTACTTCGTCGTGACGTCGGGAGACGACGAAGGAACCGAGGACACGCCCACCGGCGAGGAGACCACGTCGCAGTGGGAAGGCGAGCCCGGCGCGGCGCTCGTCCTGGCCGGCGACGCGGACGGCGCGGTCCCGCCGAGGGTGATCGTCCGAGCCGCGTGACCTAGGGCTCGGCGCGCGAACGCCGCGACGCGGTCGTCGCTGCTCCTCGTCGACGGGACCGCGTCCGGCGCGCGCGGCGCGTTTCGAGCTTCAGTCGAGGACGAGCGTGCCCGCCGGGGTCTCGATCCCGACCCGGACGACGCCGCCCCGGCCCCCTACCGGACGCAAGGCTTCGAGCGGCTCCCCTACCCGGTCGAGGAGCGTCTGCTCGTCGCACGCGACCTCGACCCATTCGATCCCGCGGGCGCCGGAGGGATGCTCGACGCGCGCCGCCCCCGGGAGCTGCGACGCGTCCGCGTGCCACTGGATGAAGAACGGGAGCCGGGGGTCGCCGAGCGTCTGCTCGAGGCCGGCGAGCTCCCACCGGAGCTCCGACCCGTCCGGCCTCACGCGCCCCATCGGGAGCGCGGGCGTGCCGAGCCTCTGCGCGACCCCGCGCACGTCGTCGGTCCGCAGGCAGAGCGCGCCGAGCCGGTCGCCGTCGGCGCACGTCGCGCGGACCCACGAGGCGAGTGCGCTCCCCTCCGCCTCGGCCTCGTCGACGACCGCCATCAGCTCGACGTAGGCGTCGCCCAGCGGGACGATGCGGTTCCCGGTCCCCAGCCCGCGGTGGCGCCCGCCTGCGACGGAGGACAGGCCGTGGTCTCTCTCGAAGCGCTCGGCCGCGGCGTCCAGGTCGCGGACGGCGACGATGACGTGGTCGAGCTCGATCAGGGCCGGGTTACTCGACGGTCGCGAGGCGGACGTCGAAGCCCGCTGCGTCCAGGGCCTCGAGGATCCAGACGACGAGCGGTCCCCGGTCGGTCGAGGGGGGGACGTCGATGTTCCACCTGCTGATGATCCCGAGCGCGGCCCCCGTCTCGTTGTGGAGCAGAGGGGCGCCGCTGTCGCCGTTGACGGCAGGCATGTCGGCCAGGTACTCCTGCTCGGTCCACGAGAAGAGGACCCCGCTGCGCGGGCGCGTCTGCTCGGTCTCGCCGACGAGGAGGCCGTAGCCGTAGACGTCGACCCGGTCGCCCTCCGCGAAGTCCTCGACGGTCGCCACCCGCTTCGGGCCACCCCAGCCGAGGACCGTGGGGTTCGTCTGGGAGACCATCGCGGGCGCGAGCTCGATCAACGAGAAGTCGACGGCGTTGTACTCGCCCTTGACGAGGTCGGAGTCGTAAACGACCTTGCCGACCGCGCCCACGCCGGGAAGCTCGGCGGGCTCGCCCAGCTTGTCGGTGCAGTGGCCGGCCGTCCCGATGTACGCCTTGGGGGCCCTCGTCGCGGTGCCCGGCGTGTAGAAGACGAAGTTGAACGTGCACGACCCGTTCAGGGACGCGCCCGGGCGGATCGGAGCGTCCTCGCCGCCCCAGGCCGGGACGCGGCTCCGGGCCTTCTTGGCGGTGACGGGGGCGGCCGAGGCCCCTACGAGCAGGCCGCACGCGATCACGAGGCCGACGATCTTCCTGACGTTCACGAGCCGCTCCTTGTAGAGGGGGTACGCCGGGAAGTTCTCCCCCTGGGGGTCGATCCCCTGCCGCGGGGCCACCTAGAGCGTCGGCTTCGTCACCATCAGGAACACGATCGTCACGACGATGACGCCCATGGTCGCCCCCAGCATGGCGGCCCGCTTCGAGAGCGCGGCGTACTCGGCGGACTTGCCCTTGCCGGCTTCGAGGAGCGCGATCTGACGCCTGAGAGCGGGCGAGTACATCGTGATCGCCAGGATCGTGATGACGGCGTAGAGGATCAGCGACGTGAGGATCCAGAACGTCGTGAGCTCCCAGTCGCCGACGAAGACGAGCGAGATCCCCACCACGAGCAGGAGCGCGTACGCCGGGTTGGCGATCCGGTCGTCGAGGAACTTGATCCCGCGCAGGACGTGGAGCTCGTGCTCCGGCTCCTTCGCCGCCCGTGCGACCCAGATGCCGTAGGAGGCGTTGAACCCGACGGCGACGATCGCGAGCAGGACGTGGACGAACTTCAGGAGCTCGTACAGGGTCACGGGCGAAGCTTAGCGAGGATTCGGAGCGGGCGGGAGGGGAATCGGAGGGGAGAGGACGACCGACCCGGGAGGTGCGGCCATGGCGAGGTGCGACGTCTGCGGCAACGAGTACGACAAGTCGTTCGAGGTGAGGTTCGCGTCGCAGCCGGACGACGTGCACACTTTCGACAGCTTCGAGTGCGCGATCCACGCGCTCGCTCCGGTGTGCGAGCACTGCGGCTGCAAGGTGATCGGGCATGGTGTGGAAGGGAACGGGTCGTTCTACTGTTGCGCCCATTGCGCCGAGCGGGCGGGCGTGTCGGGCGTGAGCGACCGCGCGGGGTGAGGGTTAACGTCCTGCCGCCGTGGAGAGAAAGCAAGCACCCGACGAGTCGAGGAGGGGAGATGCCCGACGAGAAGGAGATCAAGTACCGCGACGACTCCGGCCAGGAGGTCACGGAGAAGGTCGACGCGGAGACGCTCGACGAGAAGATGAACGAAGCCGAAGCGGTGTACGGGGTCCCGGGAGAGGACAAGCGCCGCGCGGCATACCTCGCACAGGAGCCCGGCGACGAGCCCGACGAAGAGCCGACCGGCGAGCGCAACGCGTAACGCCGCACCCCGCAAGCCGCGACTGCCGGAGCCGCGCGGCCCTCTCAGCGCGCACGTCGTCGGCGCGCTCGCGGGGCCGGTGCGGAGGCTCGACGACGCTCCCGAGGTAACCGGCGACGCTCTGGCGGGCGACGACTTCCACCTCGCCCTCTACCTCTGCTACGAGGTCCACTACGCCGACGTAGGCGATCCGGGCTGGGAGTGGGAGCCGGCCCTGCTCGCGTTCCGCCGGCAGCTCGAGGACGCGTTCGCGAAGGAGCTCGTGACGTCGCTCCCGCCGTCCGACGCGAGCGGTGACCTGCCGCAGCGGCTGATCGCGCTCGCGCGTTCGGAGACCGGGAGGTCGCTCAGCAAGTACGTCGAGGCCGCGCCGTCGCTCGAGCAGTTCCGCGAGCTGGTGATCCACCGGTCGGCGTATCACCTCAAGGAGGCCGATCCCCACACCTGGGCGATCCCGCGCCTCACCGGCGCGGCGAAGGCCGCCCTCGTCGAGATCCAGGCCGACGAGTACGGCGGCGGGGATCCCGCGGCGATGCACGCGGCGTTGTTCGCGCAGACGATGCGCGCTCTCGGGCTCGACGACGCCTACGGCGCTTACGTGACGCGGCTCCCCGGGATCGCGCTCGCCAACGTCAACCTGATGTCGATGTTCGGGCTCCACCGCCGCTGGGTCGCCGCGGCCGCGGGCCATCTCGCGCTCTTCGAGATGACCTCGACGGACCCGAACCGTCGCTTCGGGAACGCGCTGCGCAGCCTGGGGTTCGGACCCGAGGCGACGGCGTTCTACGACGAGCACGTCGAGGCCGACGCGGTCCACGAGAACATCGCGGCGTACGACCTCGCAGGATCGATCGCGCGGGACGAGCCTGCTCTGGCCGACGACGTCGAGCTCGGCGCACGGTGCCTGCTCCACCTGGAGGCGCTGTGGGGCGAGCATCTGATGTCGGCGTGGGACGCCGGCCGCTCGTCGTTGCTGTAGCGCGTGAGCGAGAAGCTCACCTACGTCCTGCCGTTCAAGGCCGGAGGCGGGGAGGACCTCGACGACCTCACTGCGTACCTGCAGGCGCTCGCGCGCGTCGTCGACGTGATCGTCGTGGACGGCTCGGAGGGCCGTGCGTTCGAACGGCACGCCGACCTGTGGTCGGGTTACGCGACGCACGTCCCGCCGCGCGACGGGCTCGGCTTCGCGAACGGGAAGGTCGACGGCGTGATCACCGGCGTCGAGATCGCCGCGTCGGAGAAGGTCGTCGTCGCAGACGAGGACGTCAGGTACGAAGTGGGCGCGCTGCAACGCACCGCGGAGCTGCTCGACTCCTACGACCTCGTGCGGCCCCAGAACTACTTCGACCCGATGCCGTGGCACGCGCTGTGGGACACGGGCCGGACGCTGCTGAACCGCGCCTTCGCCGCGGACTATCCCGGAACGCTGGGCGTCCGGCGCTCGGTCTTCCTCGACGCGGGCGGGTACGACGGCGACGCGATGTTCGAGAACCTCGAGATGATCCGGACGATCGAGGAGGCCGGAGGCTCGTCGACGGCGCCGCTGGACCTCTACGTCCGCCGGCTCCCCCCCGACGCCGCGCAGTTCTGGGCGCAACGGACGCGCCAGGCTTACGACGACCTCGCGCAGCCGTGGCGGCTGGCGACCTTCGCGGCGCTCGGTCCCGCAGCCGTGGTCGCGGCACGGTGGCGTCCGGCGCTGCTCGCCGCGGGTGTCGGCGCGATCGTCGGGCTGGCGGAGACCGGCCGGCGGAAGGGCGGCGGGACGCGGGTGTTCCCGGTCGCGGCGTCCCTCATGGCCCCGCTGTGGGTCGTCGAGCGCGCCGCGTGCACGTGGGTCGCGCTCGTGCACCGGATGCTCGGCGGCATCCCCTATCGGGGCAGCAGGCTGAAGGTCGCGGCGAACTCGCGGCGGACGATCAGGCGCCGTCTGGCGGAGCGCAGCGGCCGCTCTCGGCGCTGAAGCGCGTCGCCTTGTGCGTGCCGTCGCAGAACGGCTTGATGCGTGACTTCCCGCAACGGCAGAGCGCGACGGTCTTGCGCCGCGCCTCGATCGTGTTGCCGTCCTGGTCGACGAGCTCGAACGGGCCGCGCACGAGCAGCGGGCCGTCCTTGTAGGGGGTTATGCGCGCGCGATCCATCGCGGCGTTTATGCCCCGAAGCGTGGGGCCCAACCTCAGCCGTCGACGAGGAACGTCTGGAGGGGGCCGAGCAGGCGCTTCGACCGCTTCGAGACGTGCGGGAGGCGCGTCAGCCGGTGCGTAGGCGGGGCCCCCGCCTCGCGCCGCTCGAGTTGCTCGACGGCGGTCGGGATCCAGACGTCGTCGACGACCTCCGCGGGCGACCGGCCCGCGAGCGCCTCTGCGGGCATCTCCAGGTGCTCAGACCACAGGCGGAGCCGGGTCTCGCGCGCGAGCTTCGGGTCGTGCGTGACGACGTTGACCTCGGAGTCGTTGAACAGCGAGTGGTTGTTGAGGTTGCCGGACCCGATCGTCAGCCAGCGGTCGTCGACGATCCCGACCTTCGCGTGCACGTAGACGGGCTTCGTGCGGCCTTCCTCGCGGGCGTACAGCGTCGTAGCGACGAAGCGTCCGTCGTCGCCGTCGGCCTCGGCGAGCACGGCGAGCTGTCCCAGGGTGTCGTCTCTTCCGGTCGCGGGCTTCGACGGGAGCACCAGGACCACGCGGAAGTCGTCCCGCGGAGGGTTGCGGAGCTTGCCCGCGAGGATCTTCACGATCTCGGACGACCACAGGAACTGGTTCTCTATGTAGACGAAGCGCTCGGCGTCGTGCAGCGCGGCGACGTAGCTCTCGAGCAGCGTGAAGTCCCCCCGGGGGAGCTCGGCGTACACGCTCTCGGGGACCGTGCGGACGAGCTGCGCCGTCACGTCGCCGGCCGCGTCCGGGGAGCCGACGGGCACGCGTCGCCCGGTCGTCTCGTGCCAGCGCAGCGCGAAGTGCCCCGCGACGTCCGCGACCAGCGGGCCCTCGATCCGGAACGCGGCGTCGTGCCAGCCCATCGGGTCCCTCGGCGGATGGTGCGACGCGTCGAGCCGGCTCGCGCCCAGCGACGAGAAGTCGAACCCTCCGACGAACGCGACCGCGCCGTCGACGACGACCAGCTTCTCGTGGTGGCAGTGCAGGAGGCGCTCCTTCGAGTCGAGGGCCACCTCGACGCCGGGCAGACGTCCCAGCCGCGCGGCGACGGCGACGGCCTCGGCGCGGCGGGGGCGGAACGGAGGAGGCAGCGGCGCGCCCGCCCACAGCAGCACGCGCACCCGCGCGTCCCCGCCTGCCCGGCGGAGCACTTCTTCCAGGGGCCCTCCGTGCTCGCCCGGAAGCGGGAACCCCGGCTCGACGTGCCATCCCGCGACGTGCACGTGGTCGCGGGCGCCTGCGATCGCCCGGGCCATGGCGCCGAAGGCCTCCTCCCCGTCTACGAGGACTTCGAGCGCGCTCCCGTCCCGCGGCGGCGTCCCGCCGCCGGCCCAGGGGCCGTCGGGCTCGAAGGCACGGGACCAGCCGATCTTGCCGAGGCGCCTCCGGTGGTGGGCGCGCAGGCTCCGCTCGAGCGCCTCGCCGAGGGCGCGGTCGAGGTGGTAGACGGGCTCGGCGACCTTCACGGCGTGAGCTTCCCCCCGACGGCGCGGCTTCAGTCGGTCCCTATAGTTGCCCGATGAGCCGCCGGGGGGATCACGGGCTGCGCGACCGCACGGAGGCGTTGTTCGGTCGTGTCGAGGACGTCCTCTACGTCGCGATCGCCGCGGCGCTCGCGATCGT
>DATADL010000016.1:0-8112 GCA_036258555.1 Actinomycetota bacterium
ACCGGTCCCTGGCAGTTCGAACCGGAGCAAGGTCTTTCCCTGCCGAGGGCACGAATTCGGGCAAACCGGCACGATTCCTGCTCGCTTCGCCAGAAATTCTTCCAGGAATCTGCATTTTCTTGAAGGAAGGTTGAGCGGGGCTCGCTCAGGGTGCTTGGTCTGCTATGCGAGAGCCTCGAGGAGCGCGGCCGCCACCTCGTCGTCCTGCCGGGGAGGCACCGTCCGGAGATCGAGAAGGACCAGGTCGTCGTCCACCCGGGCGACGACCGGCACGGGGCGGAGCCGCAGCCTTTCGGCCACGTCCTGCGGCCCCCTCTCGGGGTGCGAGACCGCGACCCCCCAAGAGCGCAGCTCCGCGCCCGGGACCGAGCCGCCACCCAGGACAGAACGGACCCCCAGGGGCTCGACCTTCGCCGCTCCCCCGGCGTCCTCGACGCCGGCGCGCACCAGGTCCGCCAGCGCCGTCGCCCTGCGCTCCATGTCGTCCAGGCCGGCGGTCGCGAACGCCCACAGAGGGATCGAGCCGGCCCGGCCGTCGAGGTGCAGCGCCAGCGTCGCCTCCAGCGCCGCGAGCGTCATCTTGTCGACGCGCAGGGCGCGCAGGAGCGGGCTCTTCGCGAGGCGGGCGACGAGGTCGCCCCTGCCGGCGACGATGCCGGCCTGCGGCCCCCCCAGGAGCTTGTCGCCCGAGAACGTGACGAGGTCCGCTCCCTCGGCGACGCTCGCGCCGGCGACCGGCTCCGGCCCCCATCCCGCGTCGCCGGCCCACGCGAGCTCCCGCGCGGCCACCAGGCCCGAACCGAGGTCGTGCACGAAGGGGATCCCCCGGCCCCGGGCGAGCCGCGCAAGGTCGCGGGCGGGGACCGAGGCCGTGAACCCGACGACGCGGTAGTTCGAGGGGTGAACCTTGAGGATCGCGGCGGTCTCGGGCGATATCGCCCGCTCGTAGTCGCCGAGGTGGGTGCGGTTGGTCGTGCCGACCTCGACGAGCCGGGCCCCCGACGCCGACATGATCTCGGGGATCCTGAACTCGCCGCCGATCTCGATCAGCTCGCCGCGGCTGATCAGCACGTCGCGGCCCCGGCACAGGGTGGCGAGCACGAGAAGGACTGCCGCGGCGCAGTTGTTCACGACGAGGGCGTCCTCGGCCCCGGTCAGCTCGGCGACCGCGCGGCGGGCGTGGTCGTAGCGGGACCCGCGCCGGCCCTCGACGACGTCGTACTCGAGGTTCGAGTAGCCCCCTGCGATCGACGTCACGGCCTCCAGCTGCTCGCGGCCGAGGGGGACGCGCCCCAGGTTCGTGTGCACGAGCACGCCGGTCGCGTTGACGACGGGTACGAGCCCTTGCAGCCGAGCGCGTGCCACGAATGCCGCCGCGTCCTCCACGATGCTCTCCACGGAAGGGGCGTCCTCGCCGGCCGCGACCCGGGCGCGCGCCGCCTCGACTGCCCGGCGCGCCGCCGCCGCGGCCGCGCGTGGAGAGACGTCCTGCAGCGCGGCGACCACGCGGTCGACCGCCGGCAGGCGGCGCATGCGTTCGTTGAGCTCGTCAGCCATCTCTGAGAGGCCGGCCGAGGCGGCCGTCAGGGGTTGTAGTCGAGGATGCGCCGGCGCATCGCTTCCTGGATCGCCGACACCCGGTTGTTCACGTGGAGCTTCGCGTAGATGTTCGCCACGTGCGTCGTCACCGTCCTCTCCGAGATCGAGAGGCGGCTCGCGATGGTCTTGTTCGGAAGGCCCTCGCTCATGAGCTGGAGGATCTCGCGCTCGCGCGGCGTCAGCGGCTGGTAGACGTCCGCGACCTCCTCTTCCTGGTAGCTCTGGAACTGGGTGAGGACCTGCGTCGCGACGTTCGGATCGATCAGCGCCTCGCCCTTCGCGACGGCCCGGACGGTGAGGATCACCTGCTCGAGGTCGGCGGTCTTCAGCAGGTATCCCGAGGCGCCGGCCTTCAGCGCGTCGAATATGAACCGCTGCTCGTCGTGACCCGACAGGACGACGACGCCCACGTTGGGGAACGCGTCCTTCACGTCGCGGGTGGCCTCGATCCCGTCCTTCGTCGGCATGATCACGTCCACCAGCACGACGTCGGGGAGGTGCTCCTCGACGAGCTGCACCGCCTGCGTCCCGTCGGACCCCTCGCCGACGACCTCTATGTCCGACTCGGTCTCGAGCATCGTCTTGATCCCCCGGCGCAGCAGGTCGTGGTCGTCGACGAGAACGACCCGTATGGGGGCGGCGGATGACATGCGAGCGATGATACGGGGCTGGACGGGTCGGGCTCGGCGATCCGCCGGCTGGGCTGGTCGGCTCGGGCATCCCCTGCCCGGGGGTCATTCCCACCCGTTCGGGAGGGTTTTGTCATTCAAGGTCGCTCGGGGGGGCGGCCGATCCCTCTTCTATGACTAGTCACTTCGGGCGTGCCGTCGTCGCCGTCGTAGCCGTCGTCGTGATCGCGCCGGCGGCGCCGGCCCTCGCCTACGACTTCGATGGTCCGCTGAAGCGCGGCGCCGAGGGCGCGGACGTGCGTGCGCTGCAGACGCGGATCGCGGGTTGGTTCCCGCGCGCCGACCAGACCCCGATGGGGATCGACGGGGTCTTCGGCCGCAAGACGGCACGCGCGGTCAAGGCCTTCCAGCGCTTCCACGGGATGGAGGTCGACGGCGTCGCGGGGCCCGCCGTGCTCGAGAAGCTGAACGCGCTCGAGGACGACGACGGATCCACGTCGCACTTCGACTGGTCGGAGTTCGTGCAGAACCGCAACCCGGGTTGCTCGGCGAAGGCGAACGCGTATGCGGGGACGTTCGGCGGCGGCCCCGTCGCCCCCGCCGTCGTCAAGAAGAACGTCCGCCGGCTCATGTGGCGCCTCGAGGCGTTGCGCGCGAAGGCGGGCGGCCATCCGATCGGGATCAACTCGGGCTTCCGCGGCGTCGCCTACAACGATTGCATCGGCGGCGCCCGGTCGTCGCAGCACATGTACGGGACCGCTGCGGACAACCGCGTCGCGGAGGTGGACAACAGGACCGGCCGCGAGCTCGCCATGAAGACGCAGTTCTCCGGCGTCGGCTGCTACAGCTCGCTCAGCCACAACCACCTCGACATCCGCGTCGAGAACGCGGGATCCGGGTCGACGCAGTTCTGGTGGTGGCCGAAGACCGACGCGAAGGGCCGGCACCTCGCCGACGACGGGCTCCCCTGCTGGGGCGAGAAGGTGAGGAGCAAGCTCGCCAGGACGACGACGTCCGTCCTGCGGACCGTCGCGGCGGCTCTGCCGGGGGCGGGGTCGCTCGTCCCCGACGAGACCGAGGTCGAGGCGTTCGAGGACGCCGGCGAGACCGACGACCTGATGGGGCTCGACTAGCCGGATCGCCCCTTTCTTTTGGACCCCCTTAAGGTGGCTAGCTCCTCCGGAGCCGTCCCGACCGAAGGTGGTGTCCTCGAGTGCGATTCAACGAACGATCTCTCGTCGTGCTGATCGGCGGCGGCCTCGTCGCGGCGGCGGCGCTGGCCGTCGTCGCGTACCTCGTCTTCGGCGGGAACGACGACGGCGGGGCCGAGGTCGCGGGCGGAGGCGGCGCGCTCGCGGTCGAGGGCAACGCTGCTGCGTCGTTCGAAGGGGGGCCGGACGAGCTCCTCTACCTGAGCGGGACGTCGCTCGTGCGGCGGAACCTCGAGAACGGCCGCGAGGAGCCGGCGGGCACGATCGAGACTCCCAGCGTCTACCCGGCGGCGGGGTCTTCGTGGATCGCGTACGTGACCGCGAAGGCCTCGGACCAGGACTTCGCCGCGGAGCCCGTGCTCCACCTCTACGACCCGGTGAACGACGAGAAGGCGAGGTACGGGGCGGGCGTGGCGCCCGTCTGGCACCCGAGCGGCTCGCACGTGGCATTCCTCCGGCCGGTGGAGCCGCGCGACTGCCAGGGCGAGACCTGCTCGGGCGAGGTGCAGATCGGCGTCGTCGAGGCCGGCACCGGTGAGGAGTCCCTGCTGCTCGACCGGGGGACCTACTCGATCCTGGGATGGGCGGGCGAGTGGGTCCTCGTGAGCGACTTCGAGGATCCCTCGACGATCACAGCGGTGACGCTCGACGACGAACGTCAGGTCGTGGGGATCCCGGCGAGCCAGTACTGGGACGCGTCGCCGGACGGGCGGTGGATCGTCAAGACCAACGAGAAGAAGACCGAGTTCGTGTCGTTCGACGACGGGAAGCTGGCCGAGGAGAGGGTGACCGTCGAGCTCGGTGACTACCGGCTCCTCGAGGGGGCCTGGGCCCACGACTCCTCGCGCGTCGCCGCCGTCGTCGGGGAAACGAAGCGGACCGATCGCGGAGGGACCGAAGACACCCGCGTCGTGACGTTCTCGCCCGAGGAGCCCGAGCCGGTCACGGTCGGCGAGACCTTCGGCGCAACCGGGTCGATCCTGTGGTCCGTCGACAACGACTCGATCGTGTTCACGAGCCTGCTCGACCCGAAGCGGGCGCTCTTCCAGGCGCAGCACTGCGCCCTCGGGAACCAATCGGGGTGCGAGGTCGTCACCTCGTGGACCGAGGGCGTCGCGTTGTTGCGTACGGAGTGATCGCGCCGGACGAGATCCCGCCGAGGACGTAACGAATCCCGAGAAGCGGCGTTATCGGTTGACGAGGAAAGGCAGGTCCGTCGCGGGGATCGCCGCCGCGCCGGATCTGGTCCTTTTGGACTATTCAGACGGGCGCCGGCGGGTGTCAGTCTGGTGGCGTAGATGAGGACTCCATGACCGCTCCGTACGCGGACGACACGATCACCGAGGACCTTCCTCCCGCCTCTCCCGACGACAAGGAGATGGCGCTCGCGTTCCAGCGCGGCGAGAAGGGCGCGTACCAGGTCATCTACGACCGGTACGAGGAGCGCGTGCAACGCGTGTGCAGGCGGATGCTGGGCAAGCCGGAGGACGCGCAGGAGGCCGCGCAGGAGACCTTCCTCCGCATCTACACCGCGCTCGGCAAGTTCAACGGCCGCTACCAGCTCGGGGCGTGGATCACGAGGATCGCGACGAACGTGTGCCTCGACCTGATCCGCGCCAGGTCGCGCCGGCCCGTCGAGCCCACGCCGATCGAAGACCTCGAGCTCGAGCTCGTGTCGTCGTCCCTCGACGCCGACCCCGAGAGCGTCAGCGTCCGCAACGCAGAGAGCCGGCGCGTCCGCAAGGTCTTGCTCGGGTTGCCTCCCCTGCACCGCGCGGCGATCGTCCTGCGCGACTTCGAGGGCCTCTCGTACGCCGAGGTCGCGGTCGCGCTCGGGATGACCGAGTGCCAGGTGAAGGCCCTGATCCACCGCGCTCGCAAGGGCTTCCGGCGCTCGTGGACGCCTCTGGTCGAGATGCTCGTCCCCGCGCGCCTCCTCCAGAGGTGGCGCGAGACCGACGTAACCGTCAAGGAGCACGTCGTGAACGCGGCGGCATCCCAGAGCGCGCCGGTTGCGAGCATCTGCAGCGGCGTCCTCCAGCAGTGCGGCTCGTTCGTCGTGCAGAAGTTCGTGCCGTTCACGACCAGCGTCGTCCTCGGCGGAGCCTCCGCGTTCGCCGGGACGGCCTCGGCGCCCGAGCCGTCGCGACAGCCGGGCGTCATGGCGCCGGCGAGCGAGGTGGTCCCAGGGGGCGCCGAAGGTTTCGCCCGTGGCGACACCACGATGCCGCCCCACCCCGGGGCCGCCGTGCCTGGAACCACCTGGCCGCCCGAAACGACCCCGGCTCCGAGCCCAACGCCGTCGCCGGCCCCGAGCGAGTCCGCGGCGCCGACCCCGGCGCCTACGGCTCCGCCGCAGACCGCGAGCCCGCCTCCTCCCGAGGGGTCCGTCACCCCCCGGCAGCCCTCGGAGACGCCGCCGCCGTTCCTGCCGGAGCTCTACTTCCAGCAGGGACAGACGCCGACGCGCCGCGCGCCCGTCGAGAACGCCGCGCGCGTCGACTGCTCTACGGGCGTGGTCGACCAGAGGATGACCGCCGAGATCTCCGACCACGAGGGCTCGTATCCGATCGACCTCCACCTGAAGACCGGGTCGACGTTCGAGATTGTGTTCACGGTGCAGAAGAAGGGCTTCTCGGTCAACTACACCGGTGGTGGTGTGCTGGCGGCGCGAAGCAGTACGGGCAACAACACGTATCTGACTTTTAATGGAAGGTACGGCAGCGGCGGGACCGCCGCCGACTCCGCGGGGCTGCCGGTCAACGGTTCCATCCGCATCGAAATAGGCCTAGACTGCTCGGCGCAGTCGCTGATAGCAGAGAGCGTCGTTCTCACGACGCAGTGAATTTTCTGGTATCAGATTAGGCAGCTTTAAAACGAGCGGCGACGACGGTCGGGTTGGGAGGCCCCGGCCGGTTTTGGTGTCTCGAAATCCAAGTAGGGCGAGCAACTTCTACCAAGATGTGTCGTTGGACTCAAACGGAGCAGTAGCACGCTCCAGCTGTAGGTGCCAGTAGGAACGCCGTCACCAGAGGAGGTGCGGATTTGTCAGCAGTACGAAGTAAGACGAGCAAGAGATCGTTGGCGATCTTGACGTCGCTGATGGTTCTGTTTGCTCTCGTAGTCCCGTTGACGGGTGCTGCTCTCGCGACCCACACGACAGTGGACGCGGAGCCGGAGAACGACCGCAACGTGGTCGGGACCCAGCACACGGTCACCGCGACTACGAGCAGTGCGAACGAAGAGGTGAACTTCGACGTCGACGGCCCGGGTGATCCCGGTGCCGACCCGTCCGACTTCGAGTGCCAGACCGACGGCCAGGCGCCGTTCCAGTGTGCGTACACGTACACGAGCAACGCCGCCGGCACGGACACGATCACGGTGTGGTCGGACGAGGAAGGCGGCCAGGACGACGACGTCTTCCAGGCCGGCGAGCCGAGCGACCAGGTCCAGAAGGTCTGGGTCGCCCAGGGCGACGTCCGCGTGGACTGCACCCCCGACACCGACACGAACCCCGAGGGCTTCACGCACACGGTGACGTGCACGATGTCGGACGCGGGTGGCACGGTCCACGGCGGCCAGATCGACGCCGAGTTCCTCGCCGGCAGCCCGAACGACCCGGGCGGCAACGAGTCCGGTGCCCCGGCCGACGTCAACAACATCTGTGACGCCGGCGAGTCCGCCGCGGGCCAGTGCACGCACACGTGGACCGGCAACAACCCCGGCACCGACGAGGTCTGCTACTTCGTCGACGACGACGCGAACGACACCGACGTCGACGACGCGGACTGCGCTGCCGAGGCCACTGCGGGCGCAGCCAACGACGACGCCGACGATGCAGACGTGGTGACGAAGACGTGGTTGCGGCCGGCCCGGCTCGATTGCACGCCGGAGACCTCGACCAACCCGCACGATGCGGACCACACGATCACGTGCAGCTTCTTCGACCAGAACGGCAACGGGATCACGCTCCCCGAGGGCCAGCTGATCGACTTCGAGATCATCTCGGGGCCGAACGAGGACCTCACGCCGGGCTTCCGTGACTTCGAGTGCCCGAGCAACAACCCGACGCCGGGGAACACCTGCACGGCGACCTACGACCAGGACGACCCCAACACGTTCGACCCGAACAACGCGACCGACGTCATCTGCGCGTGGATCAGCCACGACGGTGACGACGACCAGTTCAACGAGGCCGGCGCGCCGGAGGACGGCGGCGACTGCGACAACGAGGCTCCGGGCACGACCGACAACGACGAGACCGACGTCGTGCTGAAGACGTGGCAGGCTCCGCCTCAGGTCGAGGCGACGCAGGTCAACGCCGAGCCCGAGACCGACACGAACCCGGTCGGCTCGCAGCACGTCATCCGCGTCTTCGCCGGCGGCGCGAACAACCAGCCGACGACGAGCACGCCGATCCGGGCGGACATCCTGCCCGGCAGCGCGAACCAGCAGAACCAGACGCAGGCCGAGATCACCTGCGCCGCCGACAACGTCAACGAAGCTGGGAATGCGAACACGTTCCCCGGCAACCAGACCCAGACGCACGAGTGCGCCTACACGGGTGCCAACGCCGGCACGGACACGATCCGCGTGTTCGCGGACACGAACAACAACCAGATCTTCGAGCAGGGCGAGCCCTTCGACGACGTCACGAAGACGTGGTCGGGTGG
>DATADL010000017.1:0-6236 GCA_036258555.1 Actinomycetota bacterium
TTCCGGTGGCGTCGTTGCTGTCGCCGCTCGTGTCGCCACCCGTGTTACCGGTGTCGCCGGTGAGGTCGTCGTCGTATTCCGCAACCGCGACCTCGCCCGCCTCCTCGTCGCGACGGAGCACGACTTCGTCGGTCGTCGCGAGGGCGACCGCCGAGCATCCTCGTCTCATCGAATGGATCACCGACGAAGGAGAGAGACGATGCTCGGACGAACGGCTGTGGCAACGCTTGCAATGGCGATCATCGGGAGCCCGGCGGTCGCGCTCGCGACGACCGACGACGTAGTGCTCCGTCGCGACGAGGAAGCGGGCGAGGTCGCAGTTGCGGAATACGACGACGACCTCACCGGCGACACCGGCGACACCGGTAACACGGGTGGCGACACGAGCGGCGACAGCAACGACGCCACCGGAAGCCGCCACACCGGAGCGAGCCGGGACCGCGACCGCAGCAGGGGCGACAAGACGCGGGACTGGACGCGGGACGGCACGGACGACCGTAAGCGCGACTGGAGCGGCGGCCATACCAACGACTCCACACGCAACGACACCCGCTGACGACTACGGGGGGCGCCCGCCAGGGGCGCCCCCGTCCGACGTTCGGAGGAATGGATGACGACGGCTCCAGGCTGGGACTTCGAAGAGGGTCAGGAGATCGTGCCCGAGCGCTACGCGCTCCGATTGCTCGGCGGCGGGCACAAGTACGAGGCATACCTCGCATTCGACGAGGAGCTCCAGTGTCTGGTGGTCGCGAAGCTCCTGCGTCCCCACCTCGTAGACGACGCGTCCTCGTTGAGGACGTTGCGCGCTGAGGCGCGCGCCGTCACACAGCTCAACCACCCGGTGCTCCACAGGTGCTTCGGCGTCGTAGCCGACGGACCGAGGCCGCACCTGGTGCTGGAGCATCTGGAGGGGCCGCGGCTGTCGACGCTCTTGCGGAGGCAGACGCGCCTCGCGATCGAGCAGGCGATCCCCCTGGGCTTGCAGCTCAGCTCCGCGCTCCACTACATGCACCGCCAGGAGATCGTCCACCTCGACGTCAAGCCCAAGAACGTCATCATGAGCGCGTCTCCCCGTCTCATCGACCTCTCCGTAGCGCGGAGCTTCTCCTCCGCGCGGGACGCGACCGATCCCGTGGGGACGGATGCGTACATGGCGCCGGAGCAATGTGAGCCGAAGCTCCTCGGCGGGATGGGCCCGGCAGCGGACGCGTGGGGTTGGGGCGTGACCATGTACGAAGCCACGACAGGAGTCTTGCCGTTCCCGCGTGTGTCGGACGGCGTCGGACCGGAACGCTGGCCGCAAGCCCACCTCGATCCGGCACCGGTCGCCGGGGACGTTCCGCCGGCGCTGAGCGAGCTGGTCATGACGTGCCTCGAGAAGCGACCCGAGAACCGGCCACCGCAATCGGAGATCGCCGCTGCGCTCGAGCCGCTGTCGGCGGCGCTGCCCCGACGGAGGGTGCTGAGCCGGCTTCGCCCCGGCATCCGCTGACGCTCCGGGTATTTCGACGAGAGGAGACACGAGATGAGCATCGGGAAGCTTGCGATTGCCGTGCTCGCCGTTTGTCTGGCGGTCGGAGGAGCGATCGCCGCGTTCGCGGACACCGGCGACGACCGGACGATCGGGGCGATCGACCTGGACGAGGGAACGACGCGCAGGGAGGACGCCGCCTCCGAGATCGCGACCGTGGACGACGACGAGGGTGGGGGCGACGGGGACGGGACCCGCGGTGACGACGGGACGCGCGGCGGGAGCAACACCGGCGACGGCGACCGCACGAGGGGCAACGACGGGACCGCGGGCGGCGACAACACGGGCGACGGCGACGCGACGGACGGCAACGACGGCACGAGCGGCGGCGCGGACACCGACGTCACCTACGACGCGCCGGCAGGAACGGCGACGGGCGGGGGAACGACGTAGGCGTTAGCCGCGCCCCATGCGCGGAGGCCGTGACCCGCGCCGGAGGCGAATGCCGGACCGCGAGCGGAGGCGAACGCAACCGCGCTGCTCGGCCGTTCCCGCCCGACGGCGATGATGGCAGGCACGAGACATACGGTGCGTCAGGGCAACCGGCGCCGCAACCCGTGCTTGCGCGTCTGAAGCGAGCAGGCCGGCGGGATCGCGAAGTTCGCGGGATCGATCGGATCGGCGAACTCCTCGTAGTAGAAGTAATCGGCCAAGGCGAGGCTCGTCCCGACCCCGACCCCCGACTGAGATTGCATGAACGTCACCGGGCGGCTGCTGACGCCCGTCGGCTCGAGCGGTGAGTACCAGGTCCAGAGGTAGGTGGCCTCCGGGTAGTTCGGCGGAGCCGGGGGGAACAGCACCGAGAAGACCGTCACGATGGTCCCGGGAGCAACTACGGGGTTGTCGGTGATCGTCGCGCGGATGGTGCCCTCGACGGCGGGGATCGAGACCCATGTCGGAGGCTCTTGAGGGAACGGGAACTCGCTGCCGCCGATGCAGGTCGGCCCGAGTTGAGGCAGTGAGTAGTAGTTGATGAGGAAGCCCTCGTCGCTGTCCGGAGGCGGCGGCGGCGCCGGGGCGGGTCCCGTAAGGAGGGCAACCTGCTCGGCGAGGAACGGGGGGTTGCCCAGGTTGTAGTCGTAGAGCATCCGCGTGTGCTGGGCCCGGTCCGAGAACACCTCGTACTCGGAGTCGGGCTTCCACACATAGAGCACTCTCGTGGGAAGCGGGTCGAACTTCTCGTTCACCGGCGTCATGAACGCCGTCATCCCGAAGTTCGGGTTCCACTCGAAGTTCTGGTAGCCGCTGGGGTTTCCCACCTGGAAGCCTGGAAACGTCGGCGACGACCACCCCGGGCGCTCGGAGGACGCGCCGTTCACCTCGAACACCGGGAAATAGGTGAACGAGTACATCTGGAAGAACGCCAGCTGCTGCGGGTCGCCCATCACCGGGGTGGGGGGCCCTTCGCCGAACATGATGCGCACAGGAGCACCCGTGTCGTGGTCGAACCACATCCATGTCGCGGCCGGAGGTGAGTCCGGAATAGGAACCGGCACCTTCCACCAATCGACCACGGGCCCCGGCATCCAGTTGAGGGGCGACGCGCCGGCACACGACGCACCGGCGATCTGAGCACCAAACCAGTTCGACGGCAGGCTCCAGCCCATGTCGACCGTGGTCCACGTCTTGCCCTCGTCCGTGGACAGCTCGGTTCCATTCGGGGTGATCGAGTACCACCACGTTCCGTAATCACAGCCGGCGATCTGCACGTCGAGAAAGGCTCCCGCCTGATACACGACGTTGGCGACGCACAACTGGAAGAACGGAGTATCCGGCTCCGGATCGGAGGACAGCGGCGGGCTGAACGGGTGGAGGAGGGCGACCCCGCTCCAGGACGCCGGCATCTCCGGGGGCGGACCGGTCACTGTCTGGAAGGACGGATAGGCAGAGGACGGCACGGGGTCGTGGCCGGCGGCATCAGCGATCATCGCGGCATCCCTTCACGAGGCTCGTCTGGACTGGGGCGCGGCGAGCGTGGGTACCAGAATCGCTGGTCCCAGTTCGAGAAGACTCCGTACGGCGGCACGGCGACACTCGCGTTCACCACGCAATCCGCGGGGATCTGATCGGCGAGCAGGCCGGGTACGCAGCCGGCCATCGACCGCACCACGATCTCGGCGCCGATGCTCACCTGTGCATCGAGCAGGTGCCCACCGCTGATCGACATGTCGGGGTTGGCGAACGTCACATGCGAGTGGACGTAGCAGTTGTAGGTCTCCTCCGAGGTGTCGAATCCGGGATAAGCCCCGGCGGACAACTTCGCCCGATCGAATACCGGCATCCCCTGCCTCAGGGTGACGTTGCCGAGCAAGCTCGTCATCTCGTACGAGGGACCGGCGGAGAAGTTCTTCACGACCGGTGTACCGGCGGGATCGAGCAGCAACCAGACGTCCGTTATCGATCCGATCCCATCGATCTCGGCATTACCGATTCGCTGAGACTGGCAGTAGGCGGTCAGGGTCTCGACAAGCCAGTAACCAGCCGGAACGTAGACCTTGTGGACGTCACCCATCGTGTCCCCGCATGCTCTCAGGCGATCGCAGCAATTGCGG
Organism: Actinomycetota bacterium; assembly: GCA_036258555.1. Classification (GTDB taxonomy): domain Bacteria; phylum Actinomycetota; class CADDZG01; order CADDZG01; family WHSQ01; genus JALZEG01. Next base: position 4,084 of record DATADL010000017.1, read on the forward strand.
GGTTCCGGTTTGCGTGTCTCGGCGGCCGCCAACTCGGGCCGACCAGCCACTGTCGAACGTCGTGCACCAGAGCACGCCCACGCGCATCGCCCAGTCTCCCCGTTACAGGTGCCGGAATTTACCCGATCCGAAACACGGAGTGAACACCGTCAGTCTGAAAGTGCCCGAAGCGCGGGTCAAGGGGTTTGTCAGGCCGCGAGTGCCCCATCCCGCCCGCGCGGCGTCTTGCCGGAGACGGACCACCGGCCTGGAAAGCCGGAGCTGGTCGTGCGGGGTCGTGGCATGTCTGCTCCTCCTGGACGGAGGACGACGCCGACTCGCCGAATCGCATCGACGAGGCGAAGGCACTCAACCAACTTGGTCACGCGATGCGTCGCCTGGAAACCCCGAGGCCGGCGTCTTGTCGACCGAAGCGCGCGCTACTTTTCGTCCCTTCGACTCGTCTAAGTAACGTCATGGAGACGAAGGACTCGTTCGTGCGGATGGTGAGCCGGAGAGTGCCCCGTCTAGGCCGGCGAGCGGCGGACAAGGGCGCCCACCCCCTCGAGGTCCTCTTTTGGACTCATGGGACAGGTGCATTCCATCTCGCCCTGCTCCTGACCGGCGAGAGGCAAACAGCTGAAGACCTCACCCAGGAGGCCTTCGTACGCGTCGCGGGGCGCTTCCGCGGACTGGCGAACCCGGATGCGTTTGGCCCCTATCTCAAGAAGACCGTCGTCAACCTCGCGAGAGACCATTTCCGGAAGCAAAAACGGGACGCGGCTTTCGTCCGCAGGCAGAAGCAGGAAAGCAAAGAGCTCTGGGAGGAACCGGAGGCAGACCGAATCCTCAACCGAAGCGAGTTGTTCCCCGCGTTACGCAGGTTGCCCCACAGGCAACGGGCGGCGGTCGTGCTGCGGTACTGCGAAGGCCTATCGGAGCAGGAAACGGCGGATGTCTTGAGTACCAGTGTTGCGGCCACCAAATCGTTGACCGCGCGAGGGCTGAAAACCCTCAGAACGGATCTCGAAGGAGGGAAACATGCGTGATCTCGAAGACGACCTTCGCCGATTGCGGCAGGAAATCGCGGATACTGCGAAGGTTTCGACCGAGACGGTGCGACGCGCGGTCGCGGGAGCCCGGCGTAGGAGAGTGGCGACCCTCTTCGCGGCGGCCGGCGGCGCGATCGTGCTCGTCTCGACCGGAACTCTGGCGGCCCAGGCGGTTCTCGACGAGAGGGTGGTCCCAGCGCCTCCGGCGGCCGCAGACGCTAGTCCGGACAGGGCGAACGTGATGTCGACCGTAGACCTCGAGGGAGCCGTGGGGATCACGTCCTCGAGCGGCGACGTGTGGATCACTACGTGGTCGGATGGCTGCGAGAGCGCCCTGTGGCGGGTGGAAGGTGCCCAGCCGGATCACGTTGCGACCTTCCCCTTTGCTGCGGACGAGTTGGTTTGGGGTTTCGGCTCCATTTGGATCGAAGGGATGGAGTGCCCCGAGGGCGGAGAGCTCGGCAAGGGCGTGCTCTACCGCGTCGATCCCACGACGGGCGCGCGGCTTGCGGTAATAACGACGCCTTATCCGGAGCTATTCGGGCTTGCGGCCGACTCGAACGCCGTCTGGGTCGGAACGTCCAAGGACTTGTCCGAAGGCCGCGTGCTTCGCGTCGATCCCGTGGCCAACGAGTTGCTTGCGGAGGTGCCGATCGACGGGCGCGTCATGGCTGTCTACACGGGCGAGGGGAGCGTTTGGGCACTCGTGGCAGGCGGAAGCGAGTCAGGGGTCGTCCGTATCGATCCGACCACGAACGAGGTCATGGCGCGAGTCGCCCCCAGGGCGTGGGGCGCGGCGGTGGGGGGAGGCTATCTCTGGGCTCCCACAGAGGCGACGCTCGGTGGCATGAAGGTCGCGGCGCTTCGCATCGATGCCTCCACGGGCAAACAAGTGGGAGACCCGATCCCGCTCGGAGACACGACGTTCCTCCCCGTCGCGGCCGACGACACGGGAGTTTGGTTCTTCGCCGGTCGTGACGGGGCAACGCTGGCGCACCTCTCCGGCGAATCCGAAGAGGTCGACCAGAAGGTCGATCTCGGAGCGTCCCACGCCCTCACCGGGACGTTCGATGTCGAAAGCGGTGTGATCTGGGCACTTGACGAAAATGCTGGACGAATAAC
>DATADL010000018.1:0-6015 GCA_036258555.1 Actinomycetota bacterium
GATGTGGTCGCGCCTTCGACCACCGCGACCACCGCGACCACCGCGACCACCGCGACCACCGCGACCACCGCGACCACCGACCCGCGGCACACATCATGTGCCCCGGGCCTTCGGATCGCGCGCTCGGGGGTCGGGAGCCCAAGGGGCCGGCCCGGTAGGCCGACGCCGTGCGCCGGCCGCCGCGGGGCTAGGTCCGGTAGGCGGACGCCGTCGCCGACGAGGGCAGGAAGTCCCGCTCGCCGTCGAACGTCGCCGTGATCGTGCGCCGGGTGCCCGAGACGTACCGGTCCGGGACCTCGATCGTCGCCATCCCGTTGGCGTCGGTGACCGCGGTCCCGAGCAGCGTCGCCGCCCTCGGCTTCGAGCCGCCGCCCCTCTCGGCGACGTAGAACGAGATCGTCCTGCCGGCCATCATCCCGCCGTCCTCCGCGAGGGCTGCGCGCGCCACCGCCGGCTCTTTCCCGGACGCCACCGCGTCGAACAGCGTGAGGATCGTGTCCTCCCGGGCGACGGTGAATGGCGCAGTGACGGAGAGGTCGCCGAGCGACGCGGTGACGCCGGGCTCGCCGGGGGGGCCCTCCAAGCGAAGGCTCGCGACCGCCCGACCCCCGTCGTCGCTCGTCGCCGTCGCGGTCGCCGGCCCGACCGCGAACCTCACGGTCTCGCCCGCGACCGGAGCGCCCGCCGCGTCGGTCACGGTCGCGGCGAGAGAGACCTCGTCCGTCACCTGTCCGCTCGCCGGGTTCGCCGCGTCCAGCACGACGTCGGTGGCGCCGCCCGTGTCCCAGCGGACGACCTCTCCCCCGCCCGTGAACGTCACGGTGCCGGTCCGCTCGCCGGCGAGGCAGTACGCAAAGTCGTTCCCCGAGCGCGAACGCGGCTGGCCGAGCGTGCGGAGGACCTCCTCGACGGACATCCCCGCGCGGAGCCGGTCGAAGTCCTCCGGCGTCAGGTCCTCGACGTCCGACCGGCACGAGCCGCCGGGGACGCCGACCGCGCGCTCCCACATCTGGAGGTAGGCCTCGGGGCCCAGCAGCATGTCGTCGACGATCGCCCCGCCCGCGATCTTGCGGAGGTCCTCGATCCAGTCCGGGTAGAGCCCGTAGTGGGCGACGCCGTCGACGTTGACGTCGTACGGGGCGCGCGACCCGCTGACCTGCTTGTGGATCGTCGCACCGCCGAACCCCTCGAACGGGTACTCGACCGGGTTCGACGCGTTGTCGGGCCGGGCGCGGCCCTGGTTGCTGAAGCCGTTCATGTCGGAGCCGAAGCCGATGCCGAACAGGAAGCGCTCGTCTGCCCAGTCGCGGTACTTCCGCCACTTCGCGGCGTAGCTCGTCGACCCGCCCGCGTGCGGCGTCACGACGCCGCCGAGCTCGTAGATCTTGCGGTAGATCGTGTCGTCCGCCCACGAGTGGCTCGACACGACGCCGGGCGTCACCGTCGAGCCCGAGGCCCGCAGCTCCTCGCCGATCTGCTCGACGAGGGCCATCGCGTCCGTCCGCGCGTGCGAGCTCATGTGGTCGGGGTCGAAGATCATCCCGCGCTCGACCATCTCGCGGATCGCGGTCCTCCCCATGTCGGTCAGCCCGCGGGAGTTGCAGTGGGGGCCCGGCGCGTAGACGGGCGCGGCGCCGGTGTCGGCGAACAGCGAGATGACCGCGGCGAAGATCGAGTCCCGTCCGGAGAACTCCTCGGGTGCGCCCGACTCGTCGTGGAAGTTCATCTGCGTGTGGTCGTGCGCCTCGGCGTGATCGTGCGAGTGACCGTCGTCCTCGGAGCACGTCTGCATGCTCCACCAGGACCCGGTCTCGAGGAAGTTCCCGAAGTTGACGATCGGACCCTGGAGGTCCGAGTCCCCTTTGACGCCCGTGAACGCGTTGTCGAACTTGTTGACGAGCTCCATCTGGCGGACGCCGAGGTCGTAGACGCCCTGGAGCCGCTCGTCTATCTCGTCGGCGGGGCACGTCGGGACGTCGCGGACGATGCCGCACCCCAGCGGGACCGAGACCTCCATCCCGAGCACGACGGCCAGCTTCCCGTCGTTGATGACCTCGCGCGCCTCGAACGGGTCGTCGACTATGCGGAACCAGCCCTCACCGGGCCCTCCGCTCTGCGCGTCGACGTACCGCTCGAGCTCGCGCATGCGCCGCGCCTGCAGCTCGACGTTCTCCATCTCGTCGCAGCTGTTGCGCCGGTACGGGTAGATCTCGCAGAGCTGGCCGTTGTCGACCAGCAGGTTCACCATCAACCGAAGGCCGCCGCGCCACGAGCGCTCGACCCACTTGTAATAGACCTGCTCGTGCGTCAGCGACCACGGCTTCGGCCACCCTTCGAACGTCGGCCATCCGTCGGTGTTGTGGCCCTCGACGGGGTTCCCGCCGCTGAGCGCGGCCTCGAGGACCGCGCCGTGACCGCCGGGCTCGTGGTCGGGGCAGTCGACGAGCGCGTGCGTCACGCCGAAGCGGTGCCAGGGACGGCCGCAGCGTGAGCGGCCGCCGATGAACTCGAACGCCATCATGTGCAGGTGGTCCTCGAGGAACCCGCGTACCTCCTGGTACGGGGTCCGTCCGCCGAGGATGGGGCCCTCGACGTCGACGCCGAGCTCGGGGAACTCGGCACAGCCGCCGCGCCTCTCGAAGGAGAACCGGCCCGGCGTCTCGGCGAGCACGAGCGCGCCGTTGCCGTCGGTCGCGAGAGCCTGCTCGGTCGCGGGGAGGACGATCGTGAAGGACCCGGTCTCGCCGGCGATCGTCCAATCGGCGAGCTCGCCGGCCTCGGGGGCCGCCACGACCGCCGCGCCGCGCCCGGCCGCCCGGTTCGCGTCGCTGCGCGCTATCTCGTCGGCCGCCGCATCCGTCCGCTCGTGGGCGAGGCCCCCGGCGGTCGCGCCGGGCGTCGAACGGGTGACCCCGTAGACCGCCTCACCGAGCGCACCTTCGCTCGCTGCCACGAAGTCGGACCGGCTCCCGAACAGCAGGTAGCTGCCGAGGTCGGTCGCCTGGAAGTGGAAGGGCTCGGCCGCGCCGGCCGCCGCGGCGGTGGCGGCGAACCCCTCACCCGACCGCTCGACGAACCCTCCGTCCTCGGCCCGGATCGCGTAGCAGCCGCCCGCCATGGCGTACCGGTCCTCGGGGACCTCCGCCCGCGTCTCTTCGACCCTCTTGTCCTCGCCCGTCCATCCCGACGACTGCGAGCTCTGGGTCGAGCCGTAGACCGTGGTGGCGCCGGCGACGGCGGTCCCGGCGACGGTCGTCGCGAGCGCGCAGGCCGCGGCGAGCCAGGCCCTGGCGGAGCGTACGCGCATGAGATCTCCCGATGTCAGAGAGCCGGCAGGTTGGTCGGAGGTTCGCCGGGCGGGGCCGGGTTCCTCCCGCGACGCTCGACTTGCTCGCTGCTCGCGGACGCCGTGCCAACCCGGAGGCCCCGGCTCCCCTGCCGCGTGGTGCACATGAGCAATTGGCAAGCCCGGGCGGGGGGGCCGGGGTCTCGGGCGCCGTGCGATCACCAACCTAAGGCGAGGGGCCCCTGACGCGCAAACCAGAACCTTTACATCTAGTCAGACAATGAGCAGAGCGGACTAGTGCGCGCCCTCAGTCCTCCTCGAGCGCCATGTCGAGGCCTTCCTCCAGCACCGCCAGCGCCTCCCGCTGCTTCTTGCGATCGCGCAAGACCCTCGCGAGGTCGCGGGCGGTCGCCGCCGCGTCCCGCCCGGCTCCGATGTCCTGGAACATCCTCATGGCCTTGCGGAGCTCTCTCTCCGCGGCGCCCGGGTCCTTCTTGACGAGGGCCCTGCCCATCTCGCGGTGGTTCGTCGCGAGGATGATCGGCGGACCGTCCCGCCCGAGCAGTGCCCGAGCCTCGGAGGCCCGGGCCTGGGCGCGCGCCGGCCGGCCGCTCAGCCGCTCGACCTGGGCGAGCTCGTTCAGGACGTTGGCGCGGTCCGCCTCCGCGTTCGCGATCGATCCGAGACGCTCGAGAGCCTCCTCGAACGCCGCACGGGCCTCGGCGAGGTCGTGCTTCTCGAGCAGGACGATCCCGCGGTTCATCTGCGCCCACGCCGCGCCCAGCTTCCAGTCGAGCATGGAGAAATAGTGCTCGGCCTTGCGCGCGGCGTCGACGGCGTCCGAGTGACGGCCCTGCCCTCGCATCGACCCGGCGACGTTCATGTAGAGACAGGCGAGCTCCGCCGGGTCCTTCATGAGCGGCGCGTAACGCAGCGCCTGCTCGGCCTCGTGCGCGGCGCGGTTGCGCAGGCCCACCCGCATGTAGCACGCGACGAGGGCCCCGTGCGCGCGCATGAGCGCCACCGGCTCGCTTTCGCCGCCACGCTCGAGCCGCTCTATGTACTCGTTGAGGATGTGGATGGCCAGCCGGGAGTCGCCGGCCTCGAGCGTGCAGCGCGCGACGCCGGCGACCGCCTCGTAGCGCAGGTGCAGCGGCTCGGTCCGCCACAGGTCCTCCGACTCGCGGTAGAGCCCCATGGCCTCTTCGGGCGACCCCTCGTGCTCCTTCACGACGGCCAGGACGCACAGCGCCTTCGCCTCGACGCGCGGCCATCCGTCGGCCCGCGCCTCTTCCCTCACCTCGCCTGCCACCGCGGTGGCGACCTCACGCTCGCCGGAATGCAGCGCCCGCCTCGCCTCCTGCAGACGGATCTCGAGCTCCGCCTCCGCGCCGGGGGAACGCCCGGTGCGGAGCTCGAGCGGATCCATCCCGAGAGCGCTCGCGATGTGCTCGAGGGCGTCGGGCGACGGTATCCGCTTGCCCGACTCGATCAACGACACGTACGAAGGCGTGAGGAGCGGCACCGCGAGGTCCCGCTGCGACAGGCCTCTCTCGATACGGGCGCGGCGAATCCTCTCGCCGAGGCCCGCTTTGTCGTCGCGGCTCATGGCGCAACAGCGTAAGGGGAGCGCGCCGCGCGCGTGTCATCTTCTAACGACTGGGCATACTAGAAGTCAACACAATTGTCGCGCGAGGAGGTCCGAATGCTCCCTCGAGTCCGTTTCGTCTTGCTGGCCGCGCTGTTAGCGGTCGGCGCGTTCGCCCCGCCGGCGGGCGCGCGCGAGTGCTTGGAGGTAATGCAGCACAAGTACTGCGTACCGTAGAGAACCGGTCGGTCAGGCGACGACCTTCATCTGCCCCATCATCGAGTGGTCCTCGTGGGCCAGGTTGTGACAGTGGAACATGTAGCGGCCGGTGAACCCCTCGAACGTCATCGCTATGCGGACGACCTCGCTGGGCCCCACGCGGACCGTGTCCTTCCACCCCATCTCGTTCATGTCGGGTGGGAGGTTGTCGCGGTCCAGGACCTGGAACCGGACGAGGTGGACGTGCATCGGATGCGTCACGCTCGATAGGTTGCGGAACGTCCAGGCCTCGGTGTCGCCGAGGCGGGGCTTCACGTCGATGCGGTCGGGGTCGAACGTCTTGCCGTTGATCTCCCACATCTGCCTGTCGAGGTCGAACTCGAGCTCGAACTCGCGCTGGACCGTCGGGGTGAGGATGCGCTCGATCGGCCGGAACATCGCCGGGAGGGAGCTGTCGTCGGCCTCCTCGCGCACTACGTCGAACGCGACGAGCGGCGTCGCCGAGGCGGGGTCGGCCGCGTCCCGGCGGTCTCCCAGGACGACGCGCGTCCCCGCGGGGTACTTCGAGAAGTCCACGACGACGTCGGCGCGCTCGGCCGTCCACAGCGGGATCGTCGCCGCAGGCGTGGGAGCCGCGAGAAGGCCCTGGTCCGACGCGACCTGGATCAACGGCTCGCCCGACGAGAGCGCGAGCTGGTAGTCGCGCGAGTTCGACGCGTTGAGGATGCGGAAGCGGTACTTGCGGTTCGCGACCTCGAAGAACGGCATCGGGCGGCCGTTAACGAGGAACACACGGCCGAAGACGTCGTCGTGGCTGTCCCGGAACCTGAACGACCCGTCCCGGCGGAACGAGCGGTCCTGCAGCACGAGGGGGACGTCGTACTTCCCCGACGGGAGCCCGTACTCCTCCTCGGCGGGATCC
>DATADL010000019.1:0-6139 GCA_036258555.1 Actinomycetota bacterium
GCTGGCCTGGTGGGTTGCGAAGCTGATGTCCGACCTCGGCTGACGCGACCTAGGGGCTCTCGGCCCCCGGCCGCAGCAGCACGTCCTCCCGGCTGTAGTGACCCACCACGTCGAACCAGCGCTTCGCCGTCATCGTGCGGCGGAGGTCGACCTCGGCCACGACTATGCCCTCTTCGCCGTACAGCGGGCCCGCGATCCCGCGGCCCTGGATCGGCTCGAAGATAGCCGCGCCGCCGGTGCCGAAGACCTCCTTGCCCTCCGGCAGCGGTATCGGGACGTCGTCCGGGAACGCGGCGGCCGGGATGTACTGCGGCGCCGAGACGACGAACGCGCCGGCCTCGATCGCTATGTGCTGCATGGTCGCCACCCATCCGTCCGAGTCGTCGGCCGTGGGCGCGACCCAGATCTGCACCCCCTGGCGGTAGAGCTCGTAGCGCGCGAGCGGCATCCGGTTCTCCCAGCAGATGAGCCCGCCGACCTTGCCGAGGCGCGTCTCCGGGATCGTGAGGTCACGCCCGGAGCCGATCCCGTGGAACAGCCGCTCGTGCATCGTCGGCATCAACTTGCGGTGCTTCCACAACAGGCCCTCTGGCCCGAGCAGCAGCACCGTGTTGTAGAGGCTCCCGGGTCGGTCGGACTCGCGCTCGTTGACGCCGATGACGCAGTAGACGTCGTGCTCGGCGCACGCGGAGACGAGCTTGTCCACGTGGGGGCCGGGCACGTCGACCGAGCTCTCCCACAGCCTCGTCCACATCTCGTCGAAGCCGTCGAAGCGAGCGGCCTCGTGCCCCCACGCACCGGACGGATAGAGCGGCACGAAGGTCTCGGGGAACACTGCGAGCTGGACGCCGTCGCCGGCGGCCTCGCCGAGCAGTCCCACTGCTTTCGTCACGGACGCGTCGGCGTCGAGGATGACGGGGGTCGCCTGCACGGCGGCGATGCGGACCTTTTCGGATGGCATGCGTGCAACCGTCGCAGCCGGCGACAACCAGGTCAAGCCCAGGGTTCGGAGGCGCGCGGCCCCTAATGGCCAGCCCCGGCGTTGACTCCGGCGTAACACCGCGGCACAATCCGCTCGGCAAGACAGCGGGCGGCGGCCCCCCGGGCCCCGGACTTTCTCAGGAGGCGACATGCGCACTCGCGTTCTCGTGCTCGCGGCGGCCCTCGGCGCCGCGAGCGTCATCGGCATCGCTCCCCCGGCCCAGGCGTCGTGCACGCAGCTGTGGATCGGCGGCCCGTGTGTGGAGACCGTCGTCTGCCGGGCCGTCAGCGTCCTGCCCGGCCCCCAGTACTGCGTGATGTAGCCACCGGCGCGGCCGGACCAACTCGATACTCCGACACAGCGAGACGGCCCCCCGGGGGGAGGGCCGTTTCGCTTTTCCGGGCACCGGCACGTGCAATAACGTCGCCGGATGGACGAGGCGGATCCGAAGGCACGCGGGTTCGGCCCCCTCGCCGTCTTCCTTCTGTGGGCCGGGTTCCTCGTCTGCGTCGTGTACCTCGCGGCCGCGCCCGTCAACGCCACGCCGGCGTGGGAGCAGACGCTCTCTAACTGGGACACGGGGTGGTACCTCTCGATCGTCGACGACGGGTACGCGACCGAGATCGCCGGCGAGACGAACCTCGCGTTCTTCCCCGTCTACCCCCTGCTGCTGAGCTGGCTGTCGAAGCTGGGCCCCGACCCCGTGACCGTCGGTGTCGTCCTCTCGCTCGTCTGCTTCCTCGGCGCGCTGTTCCTGCTGCGTCGCCTGTTGCTCGAGAAGTACTCGGAGCGGGTGGCTTCGAGCACGCTGCTCCTCGTCGCGTTCTGGCCGTTCAGCTTCTTCTTCGCGCTCGCCTACACGGAGTCGCTCTTCCTGCTGCTCGCCGTGGGCGCGTTCTACCTCGTGCACAGGGAGCGGTGGTGGGCGGCCGCGGCGTGCGCGGGCGTCGCCAGCGGAACGCGCTTCGTCGGCGTCTTCGTAGCGCTCGGCGTCGCGATCGCGTTCTTCCAGAAGGACGGCTGGCGGCCGGCGCCGCGTGACCTGGCGAAGACCGCGGGGCTCCTCGTCGTCGGCCTCACCGGCGTGCTCGCGTTCATGGCCTATCTCCACGCGCACACGGGCAAGGCGTTCGCGTTCGTCGAGGCCCAGAGGTTCTGGCACAACCGCGGGGCGGGCATCAAGGCCCTCGAGTGGATCCCGGAGGTCCTCACCACCCACTCGCCGTCGACCTACACGTACGTCTCGGTGCTCCTCTACCTCGTCCCGTTCGTGTTGTTCCTCGGGCTGGCCGCCTTCGTCCTGCTACGCCGCGACGTCGCGTGGGGGGCGTTCTCGGCCCTGACGCTGATCGCGCCGGTGCCGACGGGGAACATCGCGAGCACGAACCGGTACGTCCTGATCCTGTTCCCGTGCTTCGCCGCGGCCGCGGAGCTCCTGAAGGACAGGGCCCCCGTCGCCGTGGCGGCGTCGGCCGCGTTCCTGGGCCTGTTCGCCTACCACTACGCCTACCACCCGGGGCTCTTCATCGGCTGAGCCCCTCAGCAGCAGGCGGCTCCCGCGGCGGCGCCGTCGGTGCAGCACGCGGCGTCGCCCTTGATCGAGCTCCCGGGAGCGTCGGCAAGGACCGTGTAGATCTCCCACGGCGCACCCGACGGGTCGTCGACCCAGACCTTGTCCTGGAGCGCGTAGCAGCAGGTCACGCCGTCTTCGGTCCTCGTGTCGAGGCCCTCGCCGGCGAGCCGGCCCGTGGCCGCGGCGACCTCCTCGGTGGAGCCGACCTCCACGCCGAGGTGGTTCAGGGTGCCGCCGGCCCCCCGGTTCTCGATGAGCACGAGCTTGAGCGCCGGCTCCTCGACCGCGAAGTTGGCGTAGCCGGGACGGCGTTTCGCCGGCTCCACCCCGAAGAGCTTGCTGTAGAACGCGACGGCCTCGTCGACGTCGTCGACGTTGAGGGCGAGCTGCACCCGTGACATCGGAACCTCCTTAGATCGATGAACTTCGATATCGAGCGACGTGAATATTGCATAGTCCATCGACGGATGTCAATATATGGAGCATGAAGAACCTCCGGACGATCGAGCAGTGCTGCTCGCCGCTCCTCCAGGAGCCGATCGAGCCCGCCGAGGCCGTCCAGCTCGCCACGGCCTTCAAGGTGCTCGGCGACCCGGCCCGCCTCCGGATCCTCAGCCTGATCGCGGCGGGCTCCGCGGGCGAGATGTGCGTGTGCGAGATGGTCGGCCCGCTCGGGCTGTCGCAGCCCACGGTGAGCCACCACCTCAAGGTCCTGCACGAGGCCGGGCTGCTGCGCCGCGAGAAGCGGGGGACGTGGGCGTTCTACGCGGTCGTGCCCGAGCGCGTGGAGGCCCTCCGGGACGCGCTGTCGGTGACGGCGGCGGTCCCCGCCTAGGTCCCGGGCTTCACCGTCATCACGAAGACCGCGGCCACGAGCAGCGCCATGTCGACCCACGACAGGGCCGAGAGCCGCTGGAGGCGGGCTGTCAGGTCGGCGTCGCCCGCGCCCCGCTCGGCCCGGAGCTCTCCCACCTGCTTGTAGAGGGGGCCGAGGAAGGCCGCTCCGGCCACCGCCGAGACGACGTAGATGCCGAGGCCGAGCTTGATCCACAGCGGCTCGAAGCCCCAGTCGCCCTCGAAGACCATCCAGAGCCCGGCGACCAGCAGCACGATCGACGCCGGCATCAGCACCGACTTGCCCACCCGCTCGGTCTCGAGGGCCAGCTCGGCTGCGCGGTCGGGGTCGGCCCGGAGCGCCCGGTCGCTCTGCACCTTGAGCACCACGGCGCCGCCCACCCACGTCGCGGCGGCCAGAACGTGCACGAAGAGAAGGAGCTCGTACAGGGTCATGACACCTCCAGGGCAGCGGACGACCGGGTTTGCATTAAACCTATGTCCGGCGCGACCGAACCAGGCGTTACGACGTTTGTTTGCATTTGTACCGGGAGACGAGGAACATTGGGCCCTGCTGGGGGACGCTAAGAGGGGAGAGACGTGAACGCGGAGCTGTTGAAGGACCTCGTCTCCACGCCGGGGATCTCCGGCCGCGAGGAGCGCATCCGGGACATCGTCGAGAAGCACATGAGCGAGCTCGTCGACGAGACCCGCATCGACGCGCTGGGCAACCTCGTGGGGATCCGGGACGGGTCCGGCCCCCGGATCATGCTCTGCGCCCACATGGACTCGATCGGGTTCCTCGTCACCCACATCGACGACAACGGCTTCCTGCGGATCTCGCCGGTCGGCGGGTTCGACCCCCGGACCCTCGTCATGCAGAGGGTCGTGGTGTGCGGAGAGGAGCGGGACTACGTCGGCCTGCTCGCCCCGTCGTCCAAACCGATCCACCTCCTGAGCGGCGACGACGCGAAGAAGCCCCCGAAGATCGAGGACCTGTTCATCGACCTCATGCTCCCGGCCGACGAGGTGAAGGCCGGCGTCGCCGTCGGCGACCCGGTCTCGCTGGTGCGCGAGCCCCTCGTCACCGAGCAAGCGGTCACCGCGCCCTACCTGGACGACCGCCTCGGCGTCTACGTCGTGCTCGAGGCGCTGCGGAAGGCGGCCCGCAACGACGCCCAGATCTACAGCGTGATCAGCGTCCAGGAGGAGGTCGGGGTGCGCGGAGCGACCACGGCCGCGTTCGAGATCGAGCCCGCGGTCGGCGTGGCGGTCGACGTGACGATCGCCGGCGACCTCCCGGGGGCCGACCGCAGCCAGCAGGTGTGCGCGCTCGGCAAGGGGGCCGCGATCGGCCTGATGGACTCGGGCTCGATCTCGGACCCTAGGCTCGTCCGGACGTTCAAGCGCCTCGCGGAGGACCGTGACATCCAGTACCAGATGGAGATCCTGCCGCGCGGGGGCACCGACGCCGGAGGGATCCAGCTGACGCGCGCCGGCGTCCCCGTCATCACGATCTCGATCCCGATCCGCTACGTCCACACGGTCAACGAGATGGCCTACGTCGAGGACATCGACGCCACCGTCGACCTCCTCGCGGCGTACGTCGAGACGGCGCACCAGACCGCGCTGGACTGGAGCCCCTAGCCGCCGATCCCCTCGATGTCGGCGCGCGTGCGCGGGCGCGCCGCCTGTGGGGGCCGCCCGGCGAACAGCGCCTTCAGGACGGGAGGCACGACGAGCGTGGTCGCGACGCTCATGATCACGACGACCGTGTAGAGGTCCGCGTCGACGATGCCCTGGGAGAGCCCGATGGTGGCGACGAGGATCCCGACCTCACCGCGCGGCACCATCCCCGTCCCGACGATCAGCGCGGACCGGGCCCCCATGCCCCAGGCGGCCCCCCCGCAGCCGACGAGCTTCCCGGCGATCGCGATCGCGGTCACGGCGAGGGCCAGCCACGCGATCTCCGGATCGGCCAGCGCCCCGACGTCGACCAGGGAGCCGGTGACGACGAAGAAGAACGGGACCAGGAACGAGTACACGGGGGCCAGGCGCTCCTCGAGCTCGTACCGGTCCCTCGTCTCCGCGAGCGCGAGCCCCGCGAGGAAGGCCCCGATGATCGCGGCGAGCTGCAGCGCCCCGGCGATCGCCGCGAGGCCCAGGCAGAGGCCGAACGCGAACACGAACACGCCCTCGCGCCCGAGCCGGTCGAGCCACGGCGTGAGGTACCGGATCGCACGGGGGCCGAGGCCTCCCACCAGGCCGACGAAGCCGAGCGCCAGCCCGGCGAGAGCCACGACGGAGCCGGGCGACAGGTCTCCGGCCGCGACACCGGAGACGACGGCGAGCACGAGGAGGCCGAGGATGTCGTCCACGACCGCGGCGCCGAGGATCACGCGGCTCTCCGCCTCCTCGACCCGGCCGAGGTCGGACAGGACGCGGGCCGTGACGCCGACCGACGTCGCCACCATCGCCGTCCCCATGAAGGCGGCCTCGGAGGTGTCCCCCTCCACGAGCGCGATCAGCCCGAACCCGGCCGCGAACGGGAGGACGATCCCGGCGATGCCGACGGCCGCCGACCGTCCCCCGACCGCCTTGAGATGAGACGGCGGCGTATCCAGGCCGACCGCGAACAGCAGGACGATGGCGCCCAGCTCCTGGAAGACCTCGTGGGCCTCGGAGTGCCCGACGAGGCCGAGCGCATGGGCCCCGAGGAGGACGCCGACGAGGAGCTCGCCGATGACCGG
>DATADL010000020.1:0-26347 GCA_036258555.1 Actinomycetota bacterium
AAAACCCTCTAGTCCTCGACCCTCAGGGCTACCGCCGGCGGGATGCGCGACGCCTGCTGCGCCGGCCACGTCGTCGCCAGCAACGACGCCCCCAGCGACACCGTGCACAGGACCGCGACGTCGAGCCACGGGACCTCGAACGAGTTACGCGCGAACGCGACGAGCTACTGTCACTGCTGGATGCCCGGACGGACCCTTACTAGGATGGACGCGTGACCGAGGAAGAGCGCCGTCTCAAGATCGAAGAGATCAGGGACTCGGCTCGCCTGACCGACGAGCTCATAGCGCGTCACCAGCTTTCGCTGGACTTGGCGCTCGAGCGGCTCAGGCGCGCCGTAGCCCGCCTGGTCCACACGTCCCGCTAGCTCTTTTCGTCACACCCCCTCTGTACCGTCACGCCATGGCTAGGCGCGTCGCTCCCTTCCGCTGCACGTCCTGCTCCCACGAGTCGCCTCGCTGGTTCGGCCGCTGCCCCTCGTGCGGCGGCTGGAGCACCGCCGCGGCCCCCTCGTCGGCGCCGCTCGCGTCCGCGGCCGACATAGCCACGCTCGCGGCCCCCACCACGCCGCCGCGCCGGATCGCCAGCGGCAACCGCGAGGTCGACCGCGTGCTCGGCGGCGGCTTCGTCCGCGGCGAGGTCGTCCTCCTCGCCGGCGAGCCGGGCGTCGGCAAGTCCACGCTCGTCCTCCAGGTCCTCGCGGGCGTCGCGGCGGGGCCGCCCTCGGCGCGGGTCCTCCTCGCGACCGGCGAGGAATCGCTGTCGCAGGTAGCGCTCCGAGCGGCCCGGCTCGGGATCGACGGCGACTCGGTCGCGGCCGTGGCGGAGGCGTCGCTGCCCGGGATCCTCGGCGCCTGCGCGCTGCACCGGCCCGACCTGCTCGTGGTCGACTCGATCCAGACGGTGGAGGACCCGGCCCTCGAGCAGCCCGCGGGCTCGATCGTCCAGGTCCGCGAGTGCGCCGCGGCGCTCGCTCGCCACGCGAAGTCGACCGGCGCCGTCGTCGCCCTCGTCGGGCACGTGACGAAGGAGGGGTCGGTCGCAGGCCCCCGGACCCTCGAGCACCTCGTCGACGCGGTCCTGTCGCTCGAAGGCGACCGCTCCGCCAGCCTCCGCCTGCTGCGCGTGTCGAAGAACCGCTTCGGGTCGTGCGAGGAGACCGGCGTCTTCACGATGGAGCGCGACGGGCTCACGACGGTGGCGGACCCGTCCGCGATGCTCCTCGCCGACCGCTGCGAAGGCGTGGCGGGATCGATCGTCTTCCCGGGGCTCGAGGGGTCACGCCCGGTCCTCGTCGAGCTGCAGGCCCTGGCGACGCCGAGCGACCTCCCCCAACCGCGCCGCGTCGCTCTCGGGATCGACGCGCGCCGGCTTTCGATGTTGAGCGGCGTGCTCGAGAAGGCAGGCGTCCGTCTCGGCGCGCGCGACCTGTTCACGTCCGCAGCCGGAGGGCTCGCGGTCAGGGAGCCCGCCGCCGACCTCGCGCTGTGCCTCGCGATCGGATCCGCCGTCTCAGACGTCGCGGTCGACGAACGCACGGTCGCGTTCGGCGAGGTCGGGCTCGGGGGCGAGGTGCGGCGCGTGCCGGGCACGGAGCGCCGTCTGGCGGAGGCCGCCCGTCTCGGGTTCCGCCGCGCGGTCCTCCCTGCCGGCGCCGTGCCCGCAGACGCGCCCTTGGAGGTCGCGCCGGTCGCGCGCCTGCGCGACGCGTTCGCGGCGGCGGTCGCATGACGCGCCGCGTGAGCCGCGCACCCCGCCGCCGGGGCTGCGCCCGAGGGCCCGTGCTACCCTTGGTGAGGCGACAGGACGGCTTCCCGGCCCGTATCCACACGGCAGATCCGCCTCCTGCCTCGCCCCCGGCCGAGTCGAGGCTCGACATAGCGATTGCAGGGAGGAACGGCGTAGTGAGTTTCAAAGTCGGTGACAAGGTCGTCTATCCCCATCACGGTGCCGCCACGATCGAGAGGCTCGAGGACAAGGAGCTGCTGGGCGAGACCCGCGAGTACTTCATCCTCAAGCTCGCTTACGGCGAGCTCACCCTGATGGTCCCGGTCGACTCCACCGAGGAGGTCGGGCTGCGCCAGGTCACCCCCGCGAAGGAAGTCCCGAAGGTCCTCAAGGTCCTCAAGAAGAACGAGCCGACGACGAACACGACGAACTGGTCGCGCCGCTTCAAGGCGAACGTCGAGAAGCTGCGCTCCGGCGACATCTACCAGGTCGCCGACGTCGTCCGCAGCCTCCACCAGCGCGACAAGGAGAAGGGGCTCGCGGCCGGCGAGAAGAGGATGCTCACGAAGGCCCGCCAGATCCTCGTGTCCGAGCTCACGTTCTCGAAGGACTGCAACGAGGAAGAGGCCGAGAAGATGCTCGACGAGGTCCTCGGATAGCCGGGTCCCTCGCTGGGATCATCGCCGCGGGCGGCAGGGGGCGGCGCGCAGGCTTCCTCGGTCCGACCGAACCTCCCAAACAGTTCCGCCACCTCGGCGGGCTTCCCCTGATCGGATGGTCGGTCCGGCTGCTCGCCGACGCCGGATGCGACCCCGTGGTCGTCGTCCTGCCGGAGGGCAGCTGGAGCGACCGGCTCAGCGGCTACGACGTGCGGATGGTGCTCGGCGGCGACGACCGGCAGAAGTCGGTCCGCAACGGGCTCGCCCTCGTCGACACCCAGCACGTCGTCGTCCACGACGCCGCGCGTCCCTTCGCGACCGTCGACCTCGTCCGGTCGGTCGTCGAGGCGCTGAAGGACGCGCACGGCGCGGCCCCCGCCGTCCCGGTCGCCGACACGCTCAAGGAGGTGCGGGACGCGCGCGTCATCAGGACCGTCGAGCGGTCGAGCCTGTGGGCCGTCCAGACGCCGCAGGCGTTCCTGACCGCAGCGCTCAAGACCGTGCACGAAAAGGCGCGGGTCGACGGTTTCGTCGGGACCGACGACGCGCAGCTCGTCGAGCGCTACGGCGGCCTCGTCCGGATCGTCGAGGGAGCGCGCGACAACATCAAGCTCACGTATCCCGAGGACTGGCGCGTGGCCGAGGCCATGGTCGCGGCAAGCCGCCCCGCACGTCATGACTAGGACCGGCATCGGCTTCGACGCCCACGCGTTCGCCGGCGACGGCGACTCGACCCCGCTCGTGATCGGGGGCGTCGTCATCGGCGAGCATCCCGGTCTCGCCGGACATTCGGACGCCGACGTCCTCAGCCACGCGCTCGCCGACGCACTGCTCGGCGCGGCGGCCCTCGGCGACCTCGGCTCGCGGTTCCCGGCGGACGACAGGTGGAAGGACGCTTCGAGCCTGGACATCCTCGAGGAGACCGCGCGTCTCGTCCGCGGAGCCGGATACCGCATCGTCCACGTGGACGCCTCCGTCGTCGCGCAGACCCCGCGCCTGTCGCCCCACCGCGACGCGATGCGGCGGAACGTCGCCGGCGCGCTGGGCCTGTCGCAGGACGCCGTGTCGATCAAGGCCACGACCACCGACGGTCTCGGGTTCACGGGACGCGGCGAGGGCATCGCCGCGCTAGCGGTCGCGACGATCGAGCCGGAATAAGGTACGGCGATGGGCGTACGGATCTACGACTCCAAGCAGCGCCGAGTGGTCCCTCTGGAGACGCGCGACGAGGGCCGCGTCGCGATGTACTGCTGCGGCCCCACCGTCTACAACTACATCCACATCGGCAACGCGCGGACGATGGTGTGGTTCGACGCGATCAGGCGGTACCTCGCGTACCGCGGCTACGAGGTCACCTACGTCATGAACTACACCGACGTCGACGACAAGATCATCGAGCGCGCCAAGGCGGAAGGTATCCCTCCGGACGGGATCACGACCAAGTACACGAAGGCGTTCGAGGAGGACATGGCGGCGCTCGGCGCGACGCCCGCGGACATCGTGTGCCGGGCGACCGACCACATCGACCTCATGGTCGAGGCGATCGAAGGCCTCGTCGACAAAGGGCTCGCGTACGAGGCGGGGGGAGACGTCTGGTTCGCGGTCGAGAGGTTCCCCGGCTACGGGTCGCTGTCCGGCCGGAGCCTCGACGACATGCGCGCGGGCGAGAGGGTCGAGCCGAACGAGCACAAGCGGCACCCGCTCGACTTCGCGCTGTGGAAGTCCGCGAAGGAGGGCGAGCCGTCGTGGCCCTCGCCCTGGGGGCCGGGCCGCCCCGGGTGGCACATCGAGTGCTCGGTGATGTCGACCAAGTACCTCGGTATGGGCTTCGACGTCCACGGAGGAGCGACCGACCTGATCTTCCCGCACCACGAGAACGAGCTCGCCCAGGCCGAGGGCCTCGCCGGGACGCGGGGTCGCCTCGGCGAGACCGCAGAGCAAACGGCCCCGTTCGTCCGGCACTGGATGCACGCGGGGCTCGTCCAGATGGACGCGGAGAAGATGTCGAAGTCCCTCGGCAACTTCGTGCTCGCGCACGACCTGCTGACGCGGTACGAAGGCGAGGCCCTGCGCTACTGGATCCTCGCGGGCTCCTACCGCAGCCAGGCGTCGTTCACTGAGGAGTCGCTCGACGACGCACGGGCGTCCTACGCGCGCTGGAAGACGTTCTCGGAGTCCATCCGTCACGCGCTCGGTGACGACGGCCCGTCGGCCGCGGAAGACGGCGACCCCTTCGTCGCCCGCTTCGTCGAGGCGATGGACGACGACTTCAACTCGGCGGCCGCGTTCGCGGTCGTGCACGACGTGGTGAAGGAGGGCAACAAGGCGCTCGCCGCCGGAAGCGCGGACCGTGACGCGCTGACGCCGCTCGCCGGCGCCTTCCGCGAGCTCACCGGCGCGCTCGGCTTCCGTTTCCCGTCGACCGAGGACGCGTCCGCGGTCGTCTCGGGGCTGCTGGACTTCCTGCTCGAGATGCGGGAGGAGGCGAGGGCGGAGAAGGCCTACGCGCGGTCGGACGCGATCCGCGACCGCCTGGCGTCCCTGGGCGTGACGATCGAGGACACGCCGTCGGGCCCCCGGTGGCGGCTGGGCGGCGCGGGCTGAGCCGGGACCCGAAGCACCGCCCGGGCGACGCCTCGGGAGAGGACGACGGTCTCCTGTGGGGTAGACGTCCCGTCCTCGAGGCCCTGAAGAGCGGCCGCGGCGTCGAGCGCATCCTCGTCGCGCGGGAGCTGTCCCCGTCGGGGATCGTCGGCGAGATACGGCGTAGGGCCGACGCCGGAGCGGTCCCGCTGAGGCTCGTCCCGAAGTCGGAGGTCGAGCGCGCGGCGGGGCGCGTCAACCACCAGGGCGTCGTCGCCTTCACGGCGAAGTACCGCTACTCCGAGCTGGAGGAGATCCTCGACCACCCCGACGCCCGCGTGCTGTTCCTGGACGGCGTCACCGACCCCCACAACCTCGGCTCGCTGCTCCGCTCCGCGGACGGGGCCGGGTTCCACGGCGTCGTCCTCCCCGCGCGCAGGTCCGTGGGCGTCACGGGAGCGGTCCGCAGGGTGTCGGCGGGGGCCGCCGAGGTCGTGCCGGTAGCCCGCGTGTCCAGCCTCGGCGCGGCTCTGGACCGGGCGAAGAAGGCGGGGCTGTGGGTCGTGGGCCTCGACGAGACGGCCGACGACGACGTGTGGGCGAGCGACTTGATGGAGCCCCCGGTGGCCCTCGTGCTGGGGGCGGAGGACCGCGGCCTGTCCCGGGGCACCGCGGCCCGCTGCGACGGCCTCGTGAGGATCCCGTCGGCGGGGAGGATGGCGTCGCTCAACGTCGCCGTCGCCGGCGCCGTCGCCATGTTCGAGGTGTGGCGCAAAGCGTCCGTTCGGGTACGCTCTGTGACCGCAAACGGGGGACCTGCGGATGGCACATGAGGTATTGGCCGAATCGGGCGACGAAGAGCTAGTCGACCGCGCCCGCACCGGGGACGACAAGGCGATCGAGACCCTCCTCCACCGGTACCGTCACTACGCGCGCGCGAAGGCCCGCACGTATTTCCTCGCCGGGGCCGACCGCGAGGACATCGTCCAGGAGGGCATGATCGGCCTGTTCAAGGCGATCCGCGACTTCCAGATCGAGAAGAACACGGCCTTTCGTGCCTTCGCGGAGCTCTGCATAACGCGGCAGATCATCACGGCGATCAAGACGGCCACCCGGCAGAAGCACATCCCGCTGAACTCCTACGTCTCGCTCAACAAACCCGCCGCCGGGGGCGCAGAGGGCGACGAGGACCGTCCGTTGTCCGACGCTCTCGTGGGCTCCGCCACGGTCGATCCCGCCGAGCTCGTGATCTCCGCGGAGGAGATCGCGTCGATCAAGCAGTCCGTCGGGCGTCTTTTGTCCGGGCTCGAGACCGAGGTCCTCCAGCTCTACATGGACGGCAAGTCGTACCAGGAGATCGCCGACATGCTCGGCCGCCACGTGAAGTCGATCGACAACGCGCTCCAGAGGATCAAGCGCAAGCTCGAGCACCATCTCGCGGAGGCCCAGGTCTAGCCGCCACGCCCAAGCCGAGGTCCGGGGCTTCGCCGAGTTACCCTCGGCCTGCATGCTGGAGTAGCTCAGTTGGTAGAGCAGCCGCCTTGTAAGCGGCAGGTCGCAGGTTCGAATCCTGTCTCCAGCTCGTCCGGGACCACCGACGAGAAGGCGACTGCGTGACGATAGAGCAGACGACGAGCCCCCTGGAGGTGCCGGGGGACACCGCCTGGGAGACCGCGCTCGCGCAGCTCGACGAGGCCGCGGAGCTGATGGGGCTCGCCCCCGGGGTCCACACGACGTTGCGCTCCCCCAAGCGCGCGCTGATCGTGTCGGTGCCGTTCCGCATGGACGACGGCTCGACCCGCGTCTACCAGGGCTACCGCGTCCATCACAACGTGACGCGCGGCCCGGCGAAGGGAGGCATCCGCTACCACCCCGACGTCGGCCTCGGCGAGGTGAAGGCCCTCGCCATGTGGATGACCTGGAAGTGTGCGATCGCCGGCATCCCGTTCGGCGGCGCGAAGGGCGGCGTGGCGGTCGACCCCCGGACGTTGAGCCGCGCGGAGCTCGAGCGGATGACGCGACGTTACGCCTCGGAGATCCTCCCGTTGATCGGACCCGAGCGCGACATCCCGGCCCCCGACATGAACACGAACGAAGAGATCATGTCGTGGATCATGGACACGTACTCGCAGAACAAGGGGTACTCGGTTGCGGGCGTCGTGACGGGGAAGCCCGTCGCGATCGGCGGCTCCAAGGGCCGCGGCGGCGCGACCTCCCGAGGCGTGATGTTCATGATCTTCTCGACCTTGAAGGCGCTCGGCATCGCACCGGAGGAGGTCACGGTCGCGATCCAGGGCTACGGGAAGGTCGGAGGCTTCGCCGCCCAGCTGCTCCACGACGCGGGATGCCGCGTCGTGGCAGTCTCGGACGTCGACGGCGGGCTGTACCGCGAGCGCGGCCTCGACCCCGAAGCGATCAACCGCCACAAGCAGGAGGCCGGCACCGTCGCCGGGTTCGCGGGTGCGGACGAGATCACGAACGAGGAGCTGCTCGAGATCGAGTGCGACGTCCTGGTGCCGGCGGCGATCGAGGGCGTGATCACCGTGAAGAACGCCGACCGCGTCCAGGCGAAGATCGTGTGCGAGGCCGCAAACGGCCCCGTCACGTTCGAGGGCGACAAGGTCCTCAACGATCGCGGCGTCTTCGTGATACCGGACATCCTCGCCAACTCCGGCGGCGTCACGGTCTCGTACTTCGAGTGGGTGCAGGACATCCAGGCGTACTTCTGGAGCGAGGAGGACGTGAACGACCGCCTCCGCCAGATCATGGAGAAGTCGTTCGACGAGGTCTACACGCTCGCCCAGTCCAAGGGCCTGACGATGCGCCAGGCCGCCCACTGGATCGGCGTCGGCCGCGTCGCCGAGGCCCATCTCACCCGCGGCCTGTTCCCCTGAGAGCACGAAGGCCCTCCCCGCCGGGAGGGCCTTCGGTCCAACGCCGGTCTACGGACAGGTGTCGTCGTGCGTGACGAGACCGCTGAGGTACGTCACGCGGATGTCGTGGCATGCCGTGACGCTGCCGGCGGGCACGTTCGCCGTCCCGGCGAGGGCCGCGACCGGGCCGGGCAGCTTCTCCGGCACCGACGCGTAGGTCGCGCCGCTGCGCACGACGCCACACGACATCTGGACGTCGACCGCGCCCTGTGGCGCCTTGTAGACGCCGTACACGAGCACGGTCTGCCGGTACTCGATAGTGCTGAACAGGGGCTTCACCTGGCAGGCCGCCATCTTCGCGGGATCGTAGTGGCCGGCCCCGTCCGGGACTGCGGGCAGCACGCCCACAGTGGCGGGCCCCACCGCGGCCGCGGCACGTGCCGCCGGTGGGACGGCCACGGCTGCTGCGATGACCCCCGCCAGGACCAGGGCCTTGGATCTACGGAGCACGAACACCTCCTGAGGTCGGGGACCGGGCGGTGGGTTCCTTCGACCCAGCCGGCGCGTTCCCCTCCCGTCCGGTTGAGAAAATCGCGGCCCCCGGTGAAAGCCGTAGTCAAGAGCCGGAACCGGGCAAAAATCCGCGCCTCGCGAAATCGTCCGCCATAGGCTGTCCGCATGGACGAGCACATCTCTCCCGACCTGTCCGAGCGCGACGTCGCGATCCTCGACTTCGAGCGCTCCTGGTGGAAGCACGCCGGCGTCAAGGAGCAGGCCATCCGCGACCGGTTCGACATGTCCGCCACGCGCTACTACCAGCTACTGAACGAGCTGCTCGAGAACCCCGCCGCGCTCGCGCACGACCCGATCCTCGTGAAACGCCTCAAGAGGCTTCGCACCTATCGCCAGCGGCAGCGCGTGGCCCGGCTTCTCGGCGCGGAGTACTCGCCCGGCAGGAAGTAGGACCCCGCCGTGCCCGGGGGCCGTCACTCCTCGCCCGACCAGCTTCACTTCTACAAGTCCGTCGTCGCGTGGTTCCTCCCGTGGGTGCTCATCGCGGTAGTGGTCGGGACCGCGGTGTGGATCGCGGTCGAGGCCGTGAGCGGCGCGACCGAGGGCTCGGCCCCCGCGGCCGCGTCCACGCCGACGGCCGAGGCGGACGACGAGCCCGAGGCCACGAGCGCGCCCGACACCACGCCCGAGCCCGACGCGACCCCTGAGTCGACGGCCCGCCCGGAGCAGACGAAAGCGCCGAGGGAGACGCCCGAGCCGCCGCTGATCACCGAGGGCATAACGGTCCAGGTCCTGAACGCGACCGACGCGGCCGAAGCCGACGACGCGATGGCCGACAAGCTCTCGAAGCTCGGGTTCACCGTGGTCGCCGTCGAGTCCGCGTCCTCGCGCTACGACGCGACGACGGTCTTCTGGTCGACGGAGTCCGCGAAAGAGGCCGCGCAGCGTCTGGCGGACCGCTTCGGATGGATCGCGGAGGTCAAGCCCGAGAACCTCTCGACGACCGTCAGCCTGCACGTCGTCGTCGGCGTCGACGAGACCTGATCAGTCGCGCGCCGAGACCGTCAGCTCCAGGTCGAGGCTCAGCGTGCCCGTGACGGGCGTCCCCCCGCCCCCGGTGGGTTGGACGCGTACGTCGAAGTCCCCGCGGAGGGTCGACGACGCCGACAGCAACACGCCCCGGTCGATGTCGAACGTCGCCTCGGCGCGGGTCGTGGCGCTGCCTCCCAGCCCGGCGGTTCCCTGCGGCAGGTCCGTCTGCCACTCGAGGTCGCCCGAGCCGGAGTAGGAGAGCTCGGCAACCGGGCCGTCCTCGGCCATGTAGAGCGAGTCGAGCTCCCCGCGCGTCGTCAGCTGCGCGAGCGAGCCCACCTCGGGTCGCGGCGCGGACTCCCAGGCGTCGCCGAGCGAGACGGGCGCCTCGGGCAGCGTCGGGCGGTAGGTCCCGATGAAGGCTTCTTCCTCCTGGGCGAGCTCGGCCGCGTCGACGCCGTCCACCTCGAGGACCTCGAGGACCCGGCCGTCCGCGTCGATCCTCAGCGCGAACCCCCCGCCGCGCGGACACCCGAGGCCTTCCTCGACGACGTCGACGGGCGTCATGGTCACCTCGACCACCGCGGACTCCTCGTCGCGCTCGCGGACGCGCTCGGAGACGTCGAGCACCACGCGGCAGGAACCTTCGCCGGTCTCGCCGATGTCGTACCGGCTCGTGATGCGCGCCTCGAGCCGGTACTCGCGCGGCTCTTCCGGGAACCGATAGGTGAGGTCCACGGTGTCGGGCCGGCAGGCCGCGAGGACGAGCAGGAACGAAGCCAGAGCGCGCACCCGGCGGGGCATGGGCCGCAGTGTAGTGGGCCGGTACGCTACGGCCGGTGTCCGACGACTACCTGCGACCGTTCCTGCAGCAGCCCGACCGGTCCGGCATCTTCCTCGACTTCGACGGCACGCTGTCCGAGATCGTGCCCGTCCCGTCCGACGCGCGTCCGATGGAGGGCGTCGCCGGCGTGCTGCGCGCTCTCGGGCGCCGGTACGCGGTCGTCGCGATCGTGTCGGGCCGGTTCGCGCCCGAGCTGGTCGAGTGGCTCGGTCCCGAGGTCGAGATCTGGGGCGTGCACGGCGCGCAGCGCGCGTCGGAGGGGGTCGTCGAGCTGGCACCGCTCGCGCAACCGTACGAGTCGCTGATGAGGAAGGTCCACGAAGAGGCGACCGAGCGCGTCGCCGCGCTCGGCCTCGAGGGGGCGATCGTCGAGGACAAGGCCGTGATGGTCACGCTCCACTACCGCGCGGCGGCGGACCCCGCCCGGGCGAAGGCGGAGCTGGAGGCTCTGGCGGGCGAGCTCGCGGCACGAGACGGGCTGAAGTGCGTCCCCGGCAGGGCGTCGTTCGAGCTGCGCCCACCGGTCGACTTCACGAAGGCCGCGGTGGTCGCCGAGCGCGCGGAGGGCCTGCGAGCGGTCGCGTTCGCCGGAGACGACACCGTGGACCTGCCCGGGTTCGACGCGCTCGACGAGCTGGCCGGGCGAGGCGTCGCGACGCTGCGGATCGCAGTGCGGTCGGACGAGGCGCCCCCGGAGCTGATCGACCGCGCGGACGTCGTGGTCGACGGACCGCGCGGGGCCCTCGAGCTGCTCCGCCGGCTCGTCCCCTAGCCGCGCGGCGCGGGGGCCGGAGGCGACAGGGGCGCCCGCCCGTCGCGAACGGCCTCGAGGTCGTCGAGCTGCGCGTTGATCCAGTCCTCGGGCTTCCGCGCGGTGGACACGGACCGCAGCTCGTCCGCGCGGCGCCTCCGCTCCTCGCGGGGCATGTCGATCGCACGTTCCAGCGCGGCTGCAGTCGCGGAGACGTCCATCTGGTCCTCGATCGCGACAGCGTGCTCGCCGAGCTCTTCGAACGACCCGGCCCCCGGCGACAGCACGAGCACGCCGTCGTTCTCGTTCAGACAAGGGCCCTCTTTCGCGACGAGGTTCATCCCGTCCATGATCGGGTTCACCAGCAGCACGTCGTACACGCGGTACGCGCCGAGGGTCCTGTCGAAGTCGTCCTTCATGTAGAGGTCGATCGCGCCGGGGTGACGGGCGTTCACCTCGGCCACGACCCTTTCGACGTCCTCCGCGTAGCGCCGGTACTCCGGCATGCTCTGGCGCGACGGGTAGAGACACGCGACGAAGCGCGCCGTCGCCGCGAGGTCCGGCCGCCGATCGAGCAGCATGCCGAACGCCTCGAAGCCCCTGATGACGTTCTTCGACGGCTCCGACCGGTCCGCGCGGACGACCAGCGGTCCCACGGTGTCGTGGCGGAAGCGGTCGGCCCAGGTCGACGCGGGATCCTCCCTCGCACGCTCCCGCAGGTCGGTCGGATCGATCGGGATCGGGTACTCCCTCACCCAGGTGTCCACGCCTTCGTGGCGGACCAGGCCGTCGTCGCGGTCGACGTCGGCGCCGATGCGTTCGCAGCAGTCGAGGAAGTTGTGGACCCACTGCGCGACGTGGAAGCCGACGAGGTCCGCGCCCATCAGGCCCTCGATGACCGTCTGCGGTATGGGTCGCGGCACGCGTTCCAGCCCGTCTTCGGGCCCGCAGAACGACGAATGCGTGAAGTGGAAGATCGTCTGGTCGGGCCGTATGCGACGGAGCTCCGCCGGCGCGGTCGACAGGTGGTAGTCCTGGAAGAGCACCAGCCCCGAGCGTCCGGCGACCTCGGCCACCGCGCTCGCGAAGCGACGGTTGACCGGCTGGTATGCGTCCTCCCACGCGGCGAGCTCCTCCGCGCCGAACGTCTTGACGTTGAGCTCGTCCCAGAGGCAGTGGTTCGCGAACCACAGCATCCGGTTCGACACGACGTCGTAGTAACGCGAGTACGTGTCGGCTTCGACGTCGAGCAGGTAGAGCTCGTAGCCCAGCTGCTGCGCGATGCCGTCGGCCGCGCCGGAGGCGACCGCCTTGCGGTCCGCGTCGGACGTGGTGGCGGCCACCCATACGGCGCGATCGCCGAGACGGCGGGCGACCGGGTCCAGGGCGCCGGCGAGGCCTCCCGCGCCGCGTTTCGTCTCGAATCCGCCGGGGGTCTCGACGAAGGACACGGGTCCGCGATTCGACACCAGGACGATCGTCGTGTCGTCGCGCATGGTCTTTATCCTAGGTGGACTTGAGGATCCTCCTGGCGCCGGACAAGTTCAAGGGAACGCTCGACGCGCCCTCGGTCGCGGCGGCGATGGCGCTCGGAGTACGCGACGCGCTGCCGGACGCGGAGGTGCGGCTGCACCCTCTCGCCGACGGAGGCGAGGGATCGCTCGACTGCGTCGCCGCGACCGTACCGGGCTCGTTCGCCACGATCGCGGCGGAGGACGCGTTCGGCGCGCCCGTCGCGGTTCGCGCCTTCGACGACGGGACGGTTGCGATGATCGCCGCGCACGAGACCCAACGGCTCGCGACGCGCCCCGTTCCCGCGGCCGCGCTGCGCGCGTCGTCGCGCGGCACCGGCCTCGCTCTGGTCGAAGCGCGCCGGTCGTTCCCCGAGCGTGAGATCGTCGTATGGGTCGGCGGGACCGCGTCGACCGACGGCGCGGCGGGCGCCGCTGCGGCCGCGGGGTGGCGGTTCGAGGACGCGCGCGGACGGGAGCTCGAATCGGGGGGCGGGGCGTTGCGCAGGCTCGCGCGCATCGAGCCCCCGCCCACCCCGGTGGGCGGCTCGATCACGGGGGCCTGCGACGTCGACAACCCGTTGCTCGGAGAGCGCGGCGCGGCCCGCATGTTCTCGTCGCAGAAGGGGGCCGGGCCCTCCGAGATGCAGGTCCTCGAAGAGGGACTGCACCGGCTGGCCGAGTGCGTTCGCCGGGACGTGGGGATCGACGTCGCGTCGCTCCCCCACGGAGGGGCGGGCGGCGGGCTCGGCGCCGGCCTCGTCGCGTTCTTCGGAGGGACGCTCGACGACGGCTTCAGCCGGATCGCGTCGGCCACGGGGCTTCACGGCGCGCTCGAGTGGGCGGACGTCGTGCTGACCGGCGAAGGGCGCGTGGACGAGGGCAGTCTCGGCGGGAAGGTGGCTTCGAACGTCGCCCATCTCTGCACGAGCGCGCGGAAGACGTGCATCGTGGTCGCGGGCGAAGTGGCGCTTCCCGTCGGGTTGCTGCCCGCGGAGCGCGCGCTGGGCGCAGCCGCCGTCGCGTCGGTCGTCGACGGCTGCGGACGCGCCGCCGCGTTCGCGGAGACCGCGGGGTGCGTCCGGAAGGTCACGGCCGAGGTCGTGCGCCGGCGCGTCGCTCCGCGGTGACGACGGAAGCGCCGGGCATACTGTCGCCGTGAGCACGAAGGCGCCGCCGCGACTTCCACCCGGCGAGAGGTTGCGCCGCGCCGGGATCGCCGCGTGGTCGATCATCGGGATCTCGATCGTCGTCGCGATCGCCCTGTGGCTGCTCTACGAGGTCCGCGTGATCTTCCCGCCGCTGGTGCTGGCGCTGTTGATCATCTACGTCCTGAACCCCATCGTGACGCGGCTGCAGGAGCGCGGCGTGCGGCGGTCGGTGGGCGCGGTCCTCGCGTACGTGGTCGTGCTCGGCGGGCTCACGATGCTCGGCGTGCTCCTCTTCCCTCCGATCTCGCAACAGGTGTCGAACTTCTCCGAGAACGTCCCCGAGCTGCGGGCCGACGTCGTCGAGACCATCAACGACTTCGCGGTCGAGATCGACGACCGCTTCGGGATCGAGATCGACACCGAGCAGATCTCGTGCCTGCTGGGGCCCGAGGGCACGTCGGTCGCGGGCGAGTTCTCCACCGCGGAGTGCGACGAGGTCACGCGCGAGTTCCGCGAGCGGATCAGCCACCACGCCGGCCGCATCACGGAGATCGGTTTCTCGGTCCTCGAGGGGCTCCTCGTCTTCATCCTCGCCCCGCTGCTCGCGCTCTACATCCTCATCGACCTCCCGCACCTCCAGAGGGACGCGCTCAACCTCGTCCCGGAGTCCCACCGCGCGGAGTTCGCCGACCTCGGCTCGAAGGTCGGTCGCGCGATCGGGGGGTTCTTCCGCGGGCAGCTGCTCGTCGCGCTCCTCGTCGGGGTGATGTCGAGCGTCGGGTTCTGGATCGTCGGCCTGCCGTTCTGGCTCGTGATCGGCGCGATCGCCGGGTTCACGAACCTCATCCCGCTCGTCGGTCCCTTCATCGGAGGCGGGCTCGGGCTGCTGGTCGGAACGGTCACCGAAGGCGCCGGGGTCGGGTTGGGGGCCGCCCTCGTCGCGCTCGTCGTCCAGCAGATCGACAACCACGTCATCAGCCCCAACGTGATGAAGCGGACCGTCCAGCTCCACCCCGCGACGGTGATGCTGTCGCTCCTCGCCGGCGGCACGATCGCGGGCTTCTGGGGCGTGTTGCTCGGCGTTCCCGCGGTCGCCGTCGTGAAGCTGCTCCTCGCCCACTTCTGGACGACGCGCGTGCTCGGCGAGGACGTGTCGCCGCACGCTCACGTCGGAGGCCTGAAGGAGCCGCCCTCGGTGGTTCCCGACGGGGATCCAGAGCCTCCTCCCGAACCGCCGAAGGGATGACCGGCCCCCTAGCCCGGCGGCCGCCCCGGCGGCTAGGCTTCTTGCAAGTCGTTGCAAGAAACGCCGGGCCATCGGCTTGAGGAGGACCGACCCTGCACGTCCCCGACGGGTTCATCAACGGCGCGGTCTCCGCAGGCGCGGGCGCCGTCGCCTGGGCGGGTCTGGCCGTCGCCGTCCGCAAGACCAGCGCCGAGCTCGACGACCGCCGGGTCCCGCTGACCGGGCTCGTGGCGGCGTTCGTCTTCGCCGCCCAGATGCTCACGTTCCCGATCGCAGCCGGCACGAGCGGCCACGTCATCGGCGGGGTCCTCGCGGCCGTGCTCGTAGGACCGTGGGCCGGCGCGGTGTGCCTGGCGGTGGTGGTCGTCGTCCAGGCCCTGTTCGCCGATGGCGGCCTTACCGCGCTCGGGATCAACCTCGTCAACCTCTCGCTCGTGACGACGCTCGGGGGCTATGCGGTCTACCGGGTGCTGACGCAGCTGCTGCCGGAGACCCGGGCGGCGACCGCGGGGGCCGCAGGCGTAGCCGCGGCCGCGTCGGTCGTCATGGCCGCTCTCGCGTTCGCCGTCGAGTACTCCGTCGGGGGGACCGGCTCCGCCGACGCCGGCTCCGTCCTCGCGGCGATGACGGGCGTCCACGCGGTCATCGGGATCGCCGAGGGCGTCGTCACGGCAGCGGCGGTGAGCGCGCTGCTGGGCTCGCGCCCCGACCTCGTCCACGCCGCGGCATGACGAAGATCGCGTGGAGAGGTCTCCTGGCCGCCGTCGCGCTGGCGGCTCTCGCCGCGTTCGTCGCGAGCGACCGGCCGGACGGCCTGCAGCGCGTCGCGGCGGACGAGGGCTTCGCCGCGACGGAACGGGAACACGCGCTCGACGACGCGCCGCTCGCGGGATACACGTTCGAAGGGGTGGAGGACCGCGGCGGTGCGCTGATTGCGGGGGCCGCGGGCGTGATCGCGGTCGCGGCGCTGACGTGGCTCGGGATGAACGCCCTCCGCAGGCGCCGCGGCGAGGACGCGACCTGACCTCCCCCCGGGACCTGCCGCCTCAGTGCAAGCTTGCGGCGGCGTTCGCGTTCGTCGTCGCGGTCGTCGCGACACCGCGCGAGTCCGTGTGGGCGTTCGGCGTCTACCTCGCGCTCGCCTGCGTCGCCGCGGCCGCGGCCCGGCTTCGCCCGGGCGCGGTCTTGCGACGCCTCGCCTTCGAGCTCCCCTTCGTCGTCTTCGCGCTGCTGCTCCCTCTCACCGGTGGCGGTCGCGAGACGGTCGCCGGGCTCTCCGTCGAGGGCCTGTGGGCGGGGTGGAACGTCCTGGCGAAGGCCACGCTGGGAGCGCTCGCGGTCGTGGTCGTCTCGTCGACCACCCCGGTCGCCGGGGTGCTGCGCGGCCTGGAGGCCCTGCGCATGCCGCGGGCGTTCACCTCGGTCGCCGGCTTCATGGCGCGCTACGCGGGCGTGATCGGCGACGAGGCCCGGCGTATGCGGATCGCCCAGCAGTCGCGCGGTTACGCGCCACGGTGGCTCTGGCAGGCCCGCGCTGC
Source organism: Actinomycetota bacterium (assembly GCA_036258555.1). Classification (GTDB taxonomy): domain Bacteria; phylum Actinomycetota; class CADDZG01; order CADDZG01; family WHSQ01; genus JALZEG01. Next base: position 16,428 of record DATADL010000020.1, read on the forward strand.
AGGATCGGCGGCGGCGGCTCTGTTCGTGCGCTCGTTCGAGCGCGGAGAGCGGATCTACGTGGCGATGCTCTCGCGCGGTTACGCCGGATCGCTTCCGGCGGCCGCGCTGCACCGGGCCGGTCGCGCCGACTGGGTCCTCGCGCTGTCGCTGCCGCTGGCCGCCGGCGCCGTCGCGGCGGCGTCGTGGACCTGAGCGCGGTAGACGCCCGCGGCCTCTCGTTCGCGTACCCCGACGGTGTGCTCGCGCTCGACGGGGTGGACCTCGCTATCGGTGCCGGCGAACGCGTGGCGCTGCTCGGACCGAACGGCGCGGGGAAGACGACGCTCGCCCTCCACCTGAACGGCATCCTCGAGCCGTCGCACGGGACCGTGCACGTGGCCGGCCTCCCCGTCACGAAGCAGACGCTGAAGGAGGTCCGCCGGCGGGTGGGGATCGTGTTCCAGGACCCCGACGACCAGCTGTTCATGACGACCGTGCGCGACGACGTTGCGTTCGGACCCGCGAACCTCGGCTACCGCGGGGAGGAGCTGGACCGGCGGGTCGAGGCCGCGCTCGACGCGGTCGGCATGACGGCCGCGGCCGACAGGCCCCCCCACCACCTGAGCTTCGGACAACGCCGGAGGGTCTCGCTCGCCACCGTCCTCGCGATGGACCCCGACGTGCTCGTCCTGGACGAGCCCACGTCGAACCTCGATCCCGCAGCGCGTCGCGAGCTCGCCGAGGTGCTCGACGGGCTGCGCGTGGCCATCCTGTTGATCACGCACGACCTGCCGTTCGCCCTGCGGGTCTGCGATCGCTCGGTCGTGATGGACGGGGGCCGGGTCGTCGCGTCCGGCGCCACCCACGATCTGCTCGCCGACGAGGAGACGCTCGCGCGCCATCGCCTCGAGCTGCCCTACGGCTTCATCCCCGCGCCGCGCACTCCGAACAGCGACCCGAGATCGCGAAGTGGGCGAAGTCCGGGCTGAACCCGCGCTCCTCGAGGGGCGCGCGGGCCGGTTCGAGCTCTTCCACAGGCACCGACTCGTGCTTCCCGCACCCGGCGCACACGAGGTGGACGTGGTCGTGCAGGCCGACCCGGTACTCCGGGCCCCCCTCGAGGTGCGCGTGCGAGACGAACCCGAGCTCCTCCAACAGCGCCAGCGTCCGGTAGACCGTCGACGCGTTGACGCCCGGCTCGCGCGCCCGGACGCGCGCCGCGAGGTCGACGGGCGAGATGTGCCCCGTCATGCGCAGGGCCTCTTCGACGATCGCGAGGCGCTGAGAGGTCACGCGGTGGCCGCGCGCCCGGAGCGCGGCCACGACCGGCTCGACGTCGCTCACCGCACCCCGTCCATAGGCGGCCGCTCCCGAAGGTCGAGCGCCGACGCGAGCGGTGCCGGGGCCCCCTGCTGGTCGAACTGGACGAGGACGTCGCCGAGGTCGTCGACGGTCTTCAGGCGGCCCTGGTCCTCGGCGCGCGTGAGGATCGCCTGCATGATCTCGGCTGCCATCCTCCCGAGCGACAGGACGTCGCGGTTCCGGTGGACGCGCACGCCCAGATCCGCTTGCGCGAGCGCGTCGAGGCCGTAGCGCGCGACCAGGTCCACGAGGATCCCGACCTCGACCGCGTACCCGGTGAACATCGGGAGCGACCGCAGCGCCGCCGCCCGGCCCGCGTACTCGCCCGAGAGCGGCTGGACCACGCCACCCAGCTCCGGGAACAGCAGCGCGAGGAGGGGCCGCGCGGCCAGCTCCGTCACCCGGCCCCCGCCCTCTCCGAGGTCCCCGGGCCCCCATGCGAGCGGCCTCCGGTAGAAGCCCTTGCACAGCGAGATCGACTCGTCCGCGACCAGGGGCGCGACCAGGTTCGTCACGAAATGGGACGAGAAGTCCCTCGTGTCCGAGTCCAGCCACACGACGAGGTCGCCACGGACCACGGCGAGGCTCTCCCACAGGGCCTCTCCCTTGCCGGGGCCCGCCGCCGTGACGACGCGGGCGCCGCCGGCGCGGGCCTCCGCCGCCGTGCGGTCCGAGGACCCGCTGTCGACCACGACGAGCTCGTCCACCAGCCCGCACCCCTCGACGAGGTCCCGCGCGATCGCCGAGCAGATGGCGCCGACGGTCGCCTCCTCGTCCAGGGCCGGGAGGCACACGCTGACGGTGAGCCCCCGGGCCCGCTTGGCCGACGCCGTCGCCTCCGGCTCGGGGGCCCCCGTGAAGGTCCTGCGGGAGTACCAGGCGGAGAGCCCCGGGGGCAGGGCGTCGGGCGTCATCGGGCAAGCGTACGGCCGCGGTCCCCGCGACCCGCCCCACCGGACGAACCGGTCGAGACCGGTCGTCAAGGAGCCCCCCGGAGACGCCGATAGATCACGTGAACGCCGCCGGCGGCAGCAGGGGGCGGAGGGGCAACGACGCGGAGGACCAGATGGCGAAGATCCACATAGTCGACGACGACGCCGACATCCGGCGTCTGCTCTCGTACCACTTCATCGAGGAGGGTCACGAGGTCTCGGTCGGCCGCGACGGCGAGGAGATCCTGCAGACGATCGCGAACGACCAGCCCGACCTGCTGGTCCTCGACCTGATGATGCCCAAGCTCGACGGGATGACGGTCCTCGAGAAGATGGACGAGACCGGCATGCGCGGCGCCACGCGAGTCGTCGTGCTGACGGCGAACTCCGCGGAGACGGACCGCGCCCTCGGCCTCGGCGCCGACCACTACATGACGAAGCCGTTCGACCCGAAGGACCTGATCGAGGTCTGCAAGGAGCTGCTCTCGCTGTCCCGCGTAGAGCTCGACCTCCGTCGCGACCACGAGCGTGTGAAGGCCCGCTTGATGTCCCGCCTCGACTCGCTGTACGGGAGCTAGGCGTGGCCCGCATCCTCGTCGTAGACGACAGCCCCGAGATGCGGCACCTCCTGACGAGCATCCTCGTCGAGGAGGGCCACAAGGTAGTGGTGGCGCCCGACGGTCAGAAGGCGCTCGACATGGTCGTCGCCGATCCGCCCGACATCATGGTCCTCGACATCATGATGCCGGCGATGGACGGGTACATGGTGCTGAAGGAGCTCCGCGCCACGGGCATCCGCGACACGACGAAGATCCTGATCCTGACGGCGAAGACGTCTGAGCACGACTGGGTCCGCGGGTACAAGCTCGGGGCCGACCAGTACCTGACGAAGCCGTTCGACATCCAGGAGCTGACCGCTGCGGTCGAGACGCTGCTCGTGAGCACCCGCGACCAGCTGAAGGCCCGCCGCGAGGAGGAGCTCAACAAGGCGCAGCTCCTGTCCCGGCTCGAGAGCCTGTTCGAGGCCTAGCGTCTTCCCGGGGGGCCGCTCCGGCCGGGCCCTCCTGCACGCTCAGACGCAACCTTCAAGTCTTCGCTCCGGACACGTAGCCCCTCCGCTGTCTCCGTACGACGCGTCCGTCGCCCAAACGCGCCCCAGGGACCGGCCTCGTTGCGGCGAAACTTCCATGTATGGGGCGGCGGATCCTCGTTGCAGTGCTCACTTTGCTGCTCGTGCCCGGCTCGCTCGCCGGGCCTGGATCGGCCGCCGTCTCGGGGCCTCTCGTGCTCGACGACCCCCTCCTCGCCCCCCTCGTTCACGCCGAGCCGCAGAGCGACGACCGCCGCTACCGGATCCGGGCCACCATGCGCGTCGGCGATCTCGACGCCGACGGACGCGATGACCTTCTCCTGTGCGAGTGGGACGTCCGCTGGGCGGACACCGGCGTCGGCCTGGACGGGCGGCTCGTCGCCACCGCCGTCTCGGAGGGTCGACGCCTCTGGCGCGTGACGCGCACGATCACGAAGGGATTCCCGCGCTATCCGATCGCGGCACGCGTCGGCCCCCGCGGCCGCAGCGGAGTCGTGCTGCTCACCGATACGAACCAGAACGGGTACGCGCTGACGGCGGCCGCCGTCGACTCCCGCGGAGACGTCGCGTGGGAGCGGACCTTCGCCAGCACGTATTCGTACGACGTCCCCACCTTCGCGGCGGCGGGGGTCCCCGCCATGTTCGAGCCGGTCGACGCGCTCGACGGCGCGGCCACCGACTTCCTCGTCGGCGTGCTCGACTACGCGGACATCGCCGCGAGCCGCCTGGTGACCCAGATGGTCGACGGCAGGGACGGGACCCTCGTGCCGCTCGGGCAGGAGGTATCGGCCGGGGCGTTCCCGGACCTCGCCGTCGCCGGCGACGCGGACGCCGACGACAAGCCCGACTACGCGGCCGTCGTGCACCGGCCGGGAACGGGGGCCACCGTCACGGCGCGTTCGGGCGACGACGGCGAGGAGATCTGGAGCCGGTCGGGCTTGGCCGCCGAGCCGCCGGATCTCTACGTCGACGCGGTCGGCGACATGACGCGCGACGGCATCCCCGAGCTGGCGGTGACCGCGCCCCCGACCGACGACCGGAACGCCTTCCACGTCGTCGACGGCGGCACCGGGGACCCGATGTGGGAAGGGCAGGGGAACTTCGCGTTCGCGCTGGGCGACGCCGACGGAGACCGGCGCGGCGATCTCGGGACCAAGAGCGGGTGGTTCGCCGAGGATCGCATCGGCGAGGAGTTCTTCGCGTACGGCGCGGCGGGGGACGAGCTCTACCACCGGCGGGTCTCTCGTCCGCGGGGCTGCCGGGCGTGCTTCGTCTTGATCCTCCTGCTCGACGCAGGCGATATCGACGCCGACGGCGTCGCAGACACCTTCGTGGACCGATACGTGTTCGAAGACGGCCGCGTCCGGCGGTACCGCTACCACCTCAGCGGCCGGCGCGGCGAGATGCTCTTCGACGGCGTCCCCGTATCGCCGGTCGGGGCGAGCCTCGACGGCCGTGGGGTGGATCTCGTCTCGTTGCGCCCGCGCTCCCGGGGCCGACTCGCCGTGACGGCGATCGACGGGCGGGGCGGCCTCCCGCTGTGGCGCTCGGAGCTGCGTGGCCGCCCCGTCGGGGCGTACGAGCCGTACCTCGCGTCCGCCCGGCTCGACGGGGACGGAACGCCCGACGTCTTCGTCACCCTCGAACGGGGAGGCGCGGTCTCGGTGGTCGCCCTCGACGGCCGCGACGGGTCGCGTCTGTGGACCTACCGGGACCGGACCGCGGCTCTGTAACCTCGGGGGCCGTGCGGCGTCCCACCCATGACCGGAGCGTTCCGGCCCGAGAGCTCGTCCCCGCCGACCTCGTCGAGCGCTGCAAGCGCGGCGACCAGGCGGCGTGGAAGGAGCTGGTCGAGCTGACGCACCGGGAGGTCTACACGCTGTGCCTTCGGATCCTGAACGACCCGAGCGACGCTGCCGAGGCGACGCAGGACGCCTACCTCAAGGCGTGGAGGGGGCTCGCCGGGTTCCGGGGGGACGCGCAGTTCACGACCTGGCTGTATCGGGTGGCCAGCAACGCGGCCATCTCGAAGCATCGGAGCAGGCGGCGCAGACGCGCCTACGAGGTGGGAGCGGAGGATGAGCTGTTGTCGGCGATGCCGGCCGCGGGGTCGGTGGAAGGGACGGCCGAGGTCCGGCGCGACGTGCGGGAGCTCGAGTCCGCGATCAGCGCGCTCCCGGACCACTACCGCTCCGCAGTGGTCCTCCGGGACGTGTACGGCCTCTCGATCGAGGAGATCGCGAACGAGCTGAAGATCAGCGAGACCGCGGCCAAGGTGCGGGTTCACCGGGCCCGCAAGAAGCTGAAGGAGACCCTCTACCCCGACGGAGAAGCGCGATGAGCGACCTGCACTGCGAAGACGTACGAACCTCTCTGCCCGAGCTCGTGGACGAGCCCGGGATGTCGCTCGCCGTCCGTCGCCATCTCTCGCGCTGCCCGGAGTGCGCGGGCGAGCTCGAGACCTACCGTTCCCTGCGCGCGGCCACGGCGCGGCTCGCCACCGCGACCGCGGCGCCCCCGCCGGGCCTGGTGGACGCGCTCGTCGCGATCCCCGCCGAGGCGACGCGGCTCGAACAGGTGCGTTCGCACGTGACCCGGCACCGCGGCCGGTATGCGACGGGCCTGGCCATCGCGCTCGGCGCGACCGGCGCGGCGCTGTGGCGCTCGCGCCGCCGGGGCCTCGCCGCGGCTTGAGCCCGGCCGGCGGCCACAGCTCGACCGGCGGCCACAACTGGACGGGCGGCCTAGGCCGGCGGCCAGAGCTAGATGGCGTCTAGACTGGGAGCTCGCCAAGGGCGGTAGCTCAGTTTGGTAGAGCGCTGGTCTCCAAAACCAGTGGTCGGGGGTTCGAGTCCCTCCCGCCCTGCTACTTCCGGACGAACGTCGCCGTCACCGTTCCCGTGGTCACCACCGAGGCCCCCGTCCTGCCGCACGGCCCGTTCACGAGGTACACCGTGACGTTCTCGTAGGGACGCACCTTCATCGCCTTGTCGGTCTTCCCGCAGAAGTGCCTGCCGTCCTCGTCACCCGGCTGAACGACTATCCCGGTCACGGGCTGCTCGTGCGCGTCCCTGATCTCGAAGGAGACGAGCCGCTCGGGGCCACCTCGGAAGACGACCGCGCCGAGGCCGTCGCCGGCCCTCAGCTTGACCGTCTGCCCCGGGGTCACGGTCACCCCGCCGCCCACGTACTCGAGCGTCTGGACGCGCGAATCGGCCGGGCGCGCGGCGACCGATCCGGCGAGGACCGCCGTCGCGAGGGCCGCTACGAAGACCGCCAGCGGAAGCCGCTTCCCCAAGGTTCCTCCTGCCGTTGCGAAGCCGTCCGGCTCTTCGTTCATACGTTCGGTATCCCGACCCGTAACCCTGCGCGCCGGGCAGGACGAAGCGGACGAGCGGCGTATAGTTCTACGTGCGGGGGCTGAGCAGAGGCCTACCGGTCGGCGCTGGGCTCCCGATCCACAAAGTTCCCGTCGTCACCGCGACCTCTTCTCGGTCGGCCCCCGCCCAAATCGCTTTCGTACTGGAGGAGCCCGTGGCCACCGAGAGTTTCTGCACGGTCTGTCAGAGGACCGTGTACGTCGCGGACGAAGACGCGCAGGTGTGCCCGGTGTGCTCGACGCCGCTCCTACCCGCGCACGACGAGCCCGCGTAGCCCCGCAGAGCCCCTGGGCTGGGTGGAACCCGCCGTGCTAAGCTGAGCGTTCGTCCCCCCTGCAGGTAGACCCTTACGAACCGCGTCCGGGGGATCGAGAAAGGGCTCTGTCGTGAACAGGCAGTACAAGCGTCTCATGAAGAAGGAGCAGGAGCGGAAGAACGCCGCGCCGCGCCCGACTCCGGCCGCGCAGGCGAACCGGCCTCGCACGAAGCCGCGCGAGTTCGTGAAGGAGGTCGTCGGGGAGCTCCGCAAGGTCGCGTGGCCCACCCGCAAGGAGGTCGTGGCCTACTCGACCGTCGTCTTCGTCAGCGTCGTCGTGATCGCCGCGATCATCTTCGGGATGGACTACGTGTTCGCGAAGGGCGTCCTCTTCCTCTACGACATCGAGGGGTAGACGTGACCGAGACCGACCTGGAGCGAACGCAGGACACCGAGGCCGCGGACTACGTGGCGCCGCAGCCCGACGAAGCCGGAGAGGCTGCCGCCGAGCCGACGCAAACGGACGAGGCCACGCAGGCCGGGTCCGCGCAGCCGGACGAAGCCGCGCAGCCGGACGAAGCTGCGCAGCCGGACGAAGCCGCGCAGGCCGACGAGACCGCGCAGCCCGACGAGACGGCGCAGCCCGACGAGACTGCGCAGCCCGACACGTCGGGCGCGGACAACGACGAGCTGCCCCGGCTCGACCCGGACCCCGATCCCTCCGCCGACCGGACGACCTCCGCAGCCGACGACCCGTCCGTCACCCCGGCCGAGCCCGAGGCGACCGCGGACGAGTCCGCCGACGAGGGTCCGTCGGAAGCCGAGCTGTACGAGGAGACGTCGATCCCGCCGAACGAGCGGCCGGGCGACTGGTACGTCATCCACACCTACGCCGGCTACGAGAACAAGGTGCGTGCGAACCTCCTCTCGCGCATCTCGTCCATGAACGTCGAAGACAAGGTCTTCGAGGTCGTCATCCCGATGGAAGACGTCATGGAGATCAAGAGCGGCAAGAAGCAGGTCGTCCAGAAGAAGGTGTTCCCGGGCTACCTCCTGTGCCGCATGTACCTCGAGGACGACTCCTGGTACGTCGTGCGGAACACGCCCGGTGTCACGGGGTTCGTCGGGTCGGGCGCGAAGCCGACACCGCTGTCCGACCGCGAGGTCGACAAGATCCTCCAGGTCAAGCCGGACCAGAAGAAGCTCAAGCCTCGGCTCGAGTTCGAGGAGCAGGAGAGCGTCCGGGTCACGTCCGGACCGTTCGCGAACTTCACGGGCTCGATCTCCGAGATCAACGTCGACCAGTCGAAGCTCAAGGTGCTCGTCAACATCTTCGGCCGGGAGACGCCGGTCGAGCTCGGCTTCGACCAGGTCGCCAAGCTCTAGCTCACGAACACGTAAGGAGAACCGGACCATGGGTGGCGCACGCCGCAAGAAGGTCGCACAGATCCTCAAGCTCCAGATCACCGGCGGACAGGCGACGCCTGCGCCCCCGGTCGGCCCCGCCCTCGGCCAGGCCGGCATCAACATCATGGACTTCTGCAAGCAGTACAACGCGGCGACGCAGAACCAGACCGGCACCGTCGTGCCCGTCGAGATCACGGTGTACGAGGACCGCTCGTTCACGTTCGTAACGAAGACCCCTCCGGCCGCAGTGCTCCTGCGCCAGAAGGCCGGCGTCGACAAGGGCTCGTCCGAGCCGAACCGCACGAAGGTCGCCTCGGTGACGAAGGACCAGGTCCGCGAGATCGCCGAGCTGAAGATGCCCGACCTCAACGCGAACGACGTCGAGGCGGCGATGAAGATCGTCGAGGGCACGGCCCGGAGCATGGGCATCACCGTCAGCTAGCTTCTATTCAGTGGGAGGTGGGCTCGATCCCGCCGCAGACCACGAGGAGGAACGACCATGGCGAACAAGCAGGGAAAGCGCTACGCGGAGGCGATGAAGGTCGTCGACCGCGACCGGCTGTACTCGCCGCCGGAGGCGCTGCGGGTCCTCAAGGAGATCCCGTCGTCCAAGTTCGACGAGACGGTCGAGCTGAGCATCCGGCTCGGCGTCGATCCCCGCAAGGCCGAGCAGATGGTCCGCGGCGCGATCGCACTCCCGAAGGGCACCGGCAAGACCATGCGCGTGGTCGTCTTCGCGAAGGGCGAGAACGCCACCGCAGCGCGCGACGCCGGCGCGGACGAGGTCGGCGACGACGCGCTCGCCGAGCGGATCCAGGGTGGCTGGCTCGACTTCGACGCCGTCGTGGCGAGCCCCGACATGATGCCGACGGTCGGAAAGCTCGGCCGCGTGCTCGGCCCCCGCGGGCTCATGCCGAACCCCAAGTCCGGCACGGTCACCGACGACGTCGCGCGTGCGGTGCGCGACATCAAGGGCGGGCAGGTCGAGTACCGGACGGACCGGCACGGCAACCTCCACCTGATCATCGGGAAGAAGTCGTTCGAGACGAACGACCTCGTCGAGAACTACGCGGCGGTCATCGAGGAGGTCGTCCGCGCCAAGCCGGCCGCCGCCAAGGGCCGTTACCTCAAGAGCATCACGGTCTCGACGACGATGGGGCCGGGCATCCGGATCGACCCGGCGAAGTCGAAGGACGTCGGCGAGGACCTCGAGCCCGCGCAGGCGTAGCCGGCGCGGATAGGTCGTGAGCTCCGAGGCCGCCCGGCTGCTCGGGCTCCTCGCCGAGCCCGACCGCCTGAAGGTGGTCGCGGCGATCGTCCTCGGCTCCCGCACCGTCGACCAGATCGTTGCCGCGACGGAGCTCGAGCCGAAGGTCGTCGAGCACGCGCTGGCGCGGCTGACGTCCGGGGGCCTCGTCACGGGGGACCGCCGGAGCCTCGCCGTGGACTCCGAGGAGCTGCGCGCCGCGGTGCGCTCGGCGGCGGAGGAGCGCGAGGCCGGCGAGAAGCTCGG
>DATADL010000021.1:0-5165 GCA_036258555.1 Actinomycetota bacterium
GGGCATCATGCGAACGATCGCCCGCACGGCGCGGTCCCAACCGGCGGGAAGGTCGTCCCACGTCCCGCCCGGGACGAACCAGCTGTTGTTCATCCGGTAGCCGGTCGTCATCTCGAAGAAGTCCGTGATGACCTCGCGCTCCCGGAAGCCGTAGAACATCGCGGACATGGCGCCCATGTCGAGACCCTGGGTCCCGAACCACACGAGGTGGCTCTGGATGCGGTTGAGCTCGCACATCATCGTGCGGATCCACTTGCCGCGCGGCGGCACCTCGATCCCGAGCAGCTCCTCGACCGCCATGCAGTACGCCTGCTCGTTGAAGAGCTGCGCGAGGTAGTCCATGCGCGTCACGCACGTGACCGCCCCGCGCCAGTTGTTGTCCTCGCACTCCTTCTCGATCCCCGTGTGGAGGTACCCGATCACAGGCTCGCAGCGGACGACGATCTCGCCGTCGAGCTCGAGGAGCAGCCGCAGCACTCCGTGGGTCGCGGGATGGACCGGCCCCATGTTGAGGACCATGTGGTCGTCCCGCGGGTCGTACGACTCGACGTACGCGCCGTGTCCGCGCTCGTCGAGAGCCTCGAGCACCGTCTCCCGGACGCTCACCGCGCGCCCCTGTCCGCGGGTGACTGGCCGAGCTCGTCCACGTGGGCTCCCGCGCCGATCGAGTCGGGGGCCTGCCCGGGTGCGTCGACCTGCATCACCGGCTGCGGGATCCACTGGATCGGGATCTTCCCGACGCCGTAGTCCTTGCGCAGCGGGTGGCCCTCCCAGCTCTCCGGCATGAGCAGCCGCGCCAGCCCCTCGTGACCGTCGAAGACGATCCCCATGAGGTCGTAGGCCTCACGCTCCATGAACGTCGCCTCCGGCCACTTCTCGACGATCGACGGCACGGTGGGCGGGTCGCCCTCGGCCGGGACGTGGATCGTCACGCGCTCCTTGCGGTCACGGTGGAGCCACTGCGTCACGACTTCGAAACGCTTCTCCGGATCGCCTTCGCCGCCGTACAACCCGACGGTGTCGAGGGCGCAGAGGTCGGCGAGCCACCACCCGTCCTCGGTGAGAGATGCGACTTTCTCCGGCCACTGATCGGCCGGGATCCATTCCGAGGCACCGGTCGCCACGGCTCCGCCGAGGGTGGAATGGCCAGCTCCTCTGGCGAGCGGTCCAGAACCAGAGGGCATCAGACGGCCTGCCTCCCGGCGGTGTACTCGCCGCGCTGGATCTTGTCGTGCAGGAGCATGATCCCGTCCATCAGCATCTCCGGCCGAGGCGGGCAGCCCGGGACGTAGATGTCGACCGGCACGATCTGGTCGACGCCCTGGACGAGCGCGTAGTTGTTGAACACGCCGCCGCTCGACGCGCACACGCCCATCGAGATGACCCACTTCGGCTCGGTCATCTGGTCGTAGATGTGACGCAGGACGGGCGCCATCTTCTGCGAGACGCGCCCCGCCACGATCATGAGGTCGGACTGGCGCGGGGAGCCGCGGAAGGCCTCCATGCCGAAGCGCGCGAGGTCGTGGCGCGGCATCGTCGTCGCCATCATCTCGATCGCGCAGCACGCGAGGCCGAACGTCGCCGGCCACAGCGACGACTTGCGGGCCCAGTTGACGAGCTTGTCGAGCTGGGTCGTGACGAAGTTGGTGCCGAGCGTGTCGCTCACTCCGCCCACTCGAGGCCCCCCCGCTTCCACACATATGCGTATGCGGCGAACAGGATCGCCATGAACGCGAGCATCTCGAAGAGGCCGAAGAGCTGGAGCTCGTCGTACGCGACGGCCCACGGGTACAGGAAGACCGTCTCGATGTCGAAGATGATGAAGAGCATCGCGACCAGGTAGAACTTCACGGGGAAGCGCTCCCGGTCGTTCCCCTCCTCCGGGATGATCCCGCTCTCGTACGGAAGCAGCTTCGCCGGCGTCCACTTGCGCGGCGACAGCTTCGACGCCGCGAACACCGAAGCGATCGCGAACAGCATCGACAGGATGACGAGGAACAGGATCGGCAGGTACGCGGGAAGCGTCACGGTTTCCACTCCGCAAGCTTGAGCATCGCCTTGAGGCCCTTTTGCTCTGCATTATGGGCGCGGGAATCTTCGAGGTTGGCCATCAACGTCAGCGCGAAGCTCATGACGGTCTTCGAGTGCATCCCGAGCGATACGAGCTTCTCCATCAGCACCGGATGCCCGATCAGCTTCACGAACCGGCGGCCGAGCCGGAAGTACGGTCCGTAGGTCTCGCGCAGCTCCTGCGTGTAGCCGGACAGCACCGGGTTGCTCCCGTTGCGCAGCGCCTCGTCGATGTGGCGTCCGGCGATGCGACCGGTCTCGTACCCGTACGCGATCCCCTCGCCGTTGCAGGGGTTGATCATCCCGGCCGCGTCGCCGGTCAGCACGAAGCCCGGGCCGTGCGGCGGCCACACGCTGCCGCCCATGAACAGCCGCCCGGCGCGCGGCTTGCTGCAGACGGTCTCGTAGTTGACCTCCCACTCGGGGGGCAGGTTGCCGACGAAGTTGCGCTGGAGGTCGTGGAGGTTTATGTCGCGCCAGCCGCCGAACGTCGAGAGGAGCCCGACGCCGGCGTTGACGGTGCCGTCGCCGACCGGGAACACCCAGCCGTACCCGGGGAGGTTGTCCTTTCCGGAACGGACGTCGAGGTACGCCTCGAACCAGCCGGAGCTCTGCATCGGCGACTTGAAGTACTGACGGATCGCGAGGCCCATCGGGTACTCGAGGTTGCGCTCACGGCCGAGCGACCGCGCGAACTTCGTGGCCGCGCCCTCCGCGCAGATCACGAACTTCGCGTGCACCTCTTCCCACTGGTCGTCTGCTCTGGCGCGATGCCCGAGGCCATCGCTAGCTCGCTTGGCCCTGAAGCCGACGAGGATCCCGCGCTCGAAGATCGGCTCGTGCACCTGGGTCTTGTAGAGGACCTTGGCCCCCGCGGCCTCCGCGTTGTCGAGCACGATCTGGTCGAGCTCCTTGCGCGGCTTCACGAGCCCGAAGCCCTCGAACTCCTCTAGATCCGGGAACGGCAGCTCGAGGGTCCGGCCGGCCGCGTGCACGCGCAACCCCTGCACGCGCTCCCAGCTCCGGAGCTGGTCGCCCAGCCCCATCTCGTCGAGGATCTTGACCGCGCGCGGGGTCAGGCCGTCGCCGCACGTCTTCTCGCGGGGGAACGACTTCTTCTCGCAGACGAGGACGGAGTGGCCGCGGGAGGCGAGGTAGTGGGCGGCTGCGGCACCCGAAGGGCCACCTCCGACGATTGCGACGTCGACCTCGGCCGACACGGCTCCTCCTCCCTGTGTGCCACGTCCCGGCCCCTGGAGACGGGGCGCCTCGACCGGCCCGGGAGACGCTTGTGAAAATTTTCACGAGCGTCCCACCGAGTCTATCCCCGCAGGGCGCCGGGGGTGACCTCAGCCGGGCCGTGAAGAGGAGAACGAGGGGTTTATTCGGACCCTTCGGAGCCTTCGGCGCCTTCGGAGCCTTCGGAGCCTTCGGAGCCTTCCGAGCCTTCGGCGCCTTCGGAGCCTTCAGAGCCTTCAGAGCCCTCGGCGCCTTCCGAGCCCTCGGCGGCTTCGGAGACCACGTTCCCGTTCATGTCGGGGTGGACGTCGCACTGGAAGAAGTACTCGCCGGCTTCGGGAGCGTCGAACTCGTAGGTGATCGAGTCCGGCCCCGTGATCTCCTCGCCGTCGAAGAGGGTCTCCCCGCCGCCGTTCGCTTCCTCGTAGATCGCGATGTTGTGGGCGGCCGAGTCGAGGTTCTCGAACACGATCTCGGCGGGCTCGCCGGCGGCGAGCGTGATCGTCTCGGTATCGAACGCGAGGCCCTCCGCGGTGACGGCGGTCGTCGGGCCTGCGGCCTCCGTCGGCGCCTCGCCACCCTCCCCGGCCGCCGCCCCGTCGTCGTCGGCCGACGCGAGCAGGCCGATCGCGAGCAGGGGGATCAGCAAGTACGCGAGCAGGAGCATCGGCGCCTTCGGACGGCCGGCATTCTGCGCCGTCGCGGCGGGGACGCCGGTGGAGACCAGCTCGTCGATCAACCGGCGGCGTTCGGCGAGCGCCTTCTGCGCGTCGAACTGGGCGTCGGTGCCGACGGAGTCCTCGGGGCGCAGACGGTTGCCGCTGTCGGTGCCGTGGGTGACGCCTGCCGGAAGCGTCTGGGCCGCGGGCTGGGCGGCCGCCGGAGCAGTGGCGACCGCAGCGGCCGCGGGGGCGGCTGCGGGCTCGGCGGGGGCGGTGGTCTCCGTGCCCGCCGCGGGGGCGGGGGCCGGCGCGTCCGGACGCTCGGACTGCGCCGCGTCACCGATGTCTGGAGGGGTCGCCGCGGGCTCCTCGGCCGGAGCCTCCTCGGCTACGGGCTCTTCGACGGGCTCTTCGGCCGCGGGCGCCGGCGCGGCGCCGTCGCCGCCGCCCTCGAACTGTGGCTGCGACCCGGGCCACCAGCGCGGCTCCTTGGGATGCGGCGAGCCGTGCCGCGCGCGCTGGCGCGCCGCCTTGGCGCGGCCCTCCGCGACGGCCGAGGGGCTCCCCTTGCCCTGCTCTTCGGAGAGGACTTCCTGGTAGATCTGTTCGGGGTCCACGAGCCGTAAATCTAACCTCATGGAGAGCGGGTCCGGCGTCAGGCGAGGCGCGCTGTCGCGAGATACACGAGCTCCTCGAGCGCGTCGCGCTCCTCGGCCCCCGGCGCGAGCGCGTCCAGGCGGTCCCTCGCCACCGCGACTCGCTCTTCGAGCAACGCCTCCGTCGCGGCGCGTGCCCCCGACGACTCGAGGAGGCTGCGCAGTCGTCCTATCTCGGCCTCGGTCAACGCGTCACCCCCCCACCGCGCCCGGAGGAACTCCCGCTCCTCGCCTGCGGTGGACGCGGCCGCGAACGCGTACAGGACGTTGCGTTTCCCCTCGATGACGTCGGAGTCGACCGGCTTGCCGACGTGGCTGCGGTCGCCGAAGGTCCCCAGGAGGTCGTCGCGCAGCTGGAAGGCCTCGCCCAGCGGATGGCCGAACTCCGCCAGGCGCACGAGGAAGTCCTCCGGCGCGCCGGCGAGCGCGGCCCCGATCGCGAGCGGCTCCTCGATCGAGTAGCGACCGGACTTCAGCACGGCGACGCGCCGCGCCTCCTCCACGGTGATGTCCGTCCGCGCCGCGTACGCGAGGTCGA
>DATADL010000022.1:0-2058 GCA_036258555.1 Actinomycetota bacterium
CCCGAGATAGGCGAGGAACGCGAAGAGGCCGACGATGACGAGCGTGCCCAGCAGGCCCATCTCCTCGCCGAGGATCGCGATGATGAAGTCGGTGTGCGCGTTCGGCACGTACGTCCACTTCTGCCGGCTCGCGCCGAGCCCGACGCCGAACCACCCGCCCGAGCCCAGCGCGATCAGCGACTGGATCGTGTGGTAGCCGGTGTTGAGGGGGTCGGCCCACGGGTTCAGGAACGCGAGGATGCGCGCCCGCCGGTAGGGCTCGAACAACGCGGCCCCCAGGGCGAGACCGCCGCCGGCGAGCCCGAAGGGGAGCAGGTGCCGGACCCTCGCCCCGGCGACGAAGAGCATGCCGAAGCCGATGAACCCGAGCAGCGAGGTCGTCCCGAGGTCGGGCTGGAGCATCACCAGCGCGGCGAGCAGGCCGAGGACCGGGATCATCGGCAGCGCCGCGTGCGCGAAGTCCTTGAACTTGGCCTCCTTCTTGCGCGAGAACACGTCGGCCGCGAACAGGATCAGCGCGAGCTTGGCGGCCTCCGACGGCTGGAACGACAGCGGGCCGAGCCGGAACCAGCGCGAGCTCCCCCCGACGTTCGTGCCGATCCCCGGGACGAGGACGACCAGCAGCAGGAGGATCACCAGCGGCAGCAGCTTGAACCCGAGCCCCTTGAGGCGCTTGTAGTCGTAGCGCGAGAAGACGAAGAACCCGGCGAGGCCGAGCGCCGCCCACAGGGCCTGCTTGTTGAAGTAGAGGAACGGCGACGCCTCGCTGTTCCACAGGCTCGCCGACAGGATCATGACGAGCCCGACGAGGACGAGGACGGCCGTCGTCGTCATCAGGAGCCCGGCCGGATCCGACCAGGCCACCGGCCGTACCGCGGCGTGGTTGCGCGCGGTGGAGGAACGGCGGGCGGCGCCGCTCGCGGACCGCCTCGGCGATACGCGCGAGGAGATCGTCCCGCTACGCGTCGCCATCCGTCGCACCCTCCTCGATCAACTCGCGGACGCAGCGCGCGAAGTCGTCCCCGCGCGCTGCATAGCTCGTGTACATGTCCAGGCTCGCACAACCCGGCGCGAGTAAGACGGATCCTCCGGGAACTGCATACGAGCGCGCCGCGGCGACCGCGGCTCTCATGTCGCCGACGACCTCGACCGGGACGAGCCCCTCGAAGACCGACCGCACCTCGCCCGCGGCTTCGCCCAGCGCGACGACTGCGCGTACGGGCGGCACCCCGGCGCGGAGCTCCCCGAGGTCGTTGCCCTTGCTCCGGCCCCCCGCGATCAACACGACGTCGCGGCGCCCGCGCAGCGCCGCGAGGGTCGCGTGGGGGTTCGTCGCCTTCGAGTCGTCGACGTAGTCGACCTCGTCGATCGTCGCGACCGTCTGGAGGCGGTGCGCGAGCGGCCGGAACGAGGCGATCGCACGCGCCACCGCGTCCGGCGCGACGCCGTGCTCCAGCGCTGCCCCCGCGGCTGCGAGCGCGTCCTCGACCCCGGCCCGCCCCGGGAGGGTAAGGCTGGACAGCGGCGCGAACCGGCGGCCCCGCCAGGTCAGGTGCTCCCCCGCAACCGTCAGGTCGGCCGAGGAGTCGGTCGCGGAGAACGTCACGACACGGCCCGGCGCCTGTGCCGCGACCTTCATGACGAGCGGGTCGTCCGCGTTGCACACGAAGACGTCCGACGACGTCTGGTTCTCGACGATCCGGGCCTTCGCCGCCGCGTACGCGTCCAGGTCGCCGTGGTAGTCGAGGTGGTCCGGCGCGATGTTGAGCAACACCGCGACCTCCGCGCGGAACTCGTGGATCGTCAGGAGCTGGAAGCTCGACACCTCGAGGGCCACCACTCCGTCCGGCCCCACCTCCTCGACCGCGTCGACGATCGGGATGCCGATGTTGCCGCCAGCGGCAGAACGTTCGCCTCCCTCGGCGAGCATCGCCGCGAGGAGGCTCGTCGTCGTCGTCTTCCCGTTCGTCCCCGTCACGGCGAGGAAGGTGCACTCGCCCATGCGATAGGCGAGCTCGATCTCGCTCCATATCTCGGCGCCGCCGCGGCGGAGCGCCT
>DATADL010000023.1:0-3524 GCA_036258555.1 Actinomycetota bacterium
GACCCAGGCGCGGTGGTAGCCCTTGGGGACCCAGCGCTCGAAGTCGCCGTTGCGCCCCAGCGCCGAGTACGGCGACAGCGTGAGGATGGTCGGGAGCTTGGCGATCTTGCCGTTCACGGTCGCGTGCGCGACCTCGCCGTACAGGGTGCCCGCCCTGGTCTCGATCGTGTAGGGGACCGTCTCCGCGACGTATTCGGGGGCGGCTGCAGCGGCCGTCGCCGGCGCGCTCACGAGGCCGCCGACCAGCGCTGCTGCAAGAGCGATCAGGATCGGGTTGCGGGCTCGCATCTCCTCTGTTCCTCTCGGTCCGTGTCCGCTTTGTAGGCTTTTGTTCGAACGCCGGGGCTCTGGCGGATGTTCCTGCCCTGGGCTCGTGGCGTGAAGGTTCGCCCCGCCCGGGCGCGTTCCTGCGGTTCCCCCGGCCGTTCCGGGCCGTCGCCGCGATGCAAAAGTCCTGCTCGCACGGCTTTGTCCGGCTTGCCGCCGCGGCGTCGAGGGCGCGGCCGCGGCCGGGAGGAACCGCTCCTGTACGGTCGCATCCGTGCAGGCTCCGACGAGACACCGCTCGCTTCGGGACCTCATCCTTTTCCAGGGGACCGGTGCGGGCGGAGACGCCCTCGTCGCCCTCGCCCTGGCGGGGACGCTCTTCTTCTCCGTGCCCGAGGAGACGGCGCGGGGGCGCGTCGCCCTCTACCTCGCGCTGACGGTCGCGCCGTTCGCCGTGATCGCGCCGCTGCTCTCGCGCGTGCTCGACCTGCATCGTGGGGGGCTCCGGTGGGCGCTCGTGATCGCCGGCGCAGGGCGCGCCGCGCTCGCGTGGTGGATGGCGACGCGCCTCGACTCGCTGTACCTCTTCCCGCTCGCGTTCGGGATCCTCCTCCTGTCGCGCGCCGCCACGGTCGTGCGGGGGGCCGTCCTGCCCCACCTCGTCCCCGAGGAGGACGCGCTGGTGTCTGCGAACGCGTCGCTCACGCGGTTCTCCGCCGTCGCGGGGATCGTCGCCGTCGGGCCCGGGCTGCTCCTCGCCAGGTTCATCGGGAACGGGACCGTGCTCAGCGTCGCCGCGATCGTGTACGGGCTCGGCGTGCTCCCGGCCTTCCGGCTCCCCTCGCCGAAGGGGCGCCGCCCCGCCGACGAGACCACGAGCGCGCGGCGGCTCGCCCGGTCGGTGACCGTGCGGCAGGCGACCGTCGCATCGGCGGGGATGAGGTTCCTCGTCGGCTTCCTCGTGTTCCATCTCGCGTTCGCGCTGCGGCGGGAGGACGCGGGCTCGATCGGCCTCGGTCTCCTGATCGCCGCGGCGGCCGTAGGAGGCCTGGCGGGGTCGCTCGTCGCACCTCCGCTCCGCCGGCGGCTCGCGGAGGAGGCGATCATCGTCGCCTCCCTGGTGGTCGCGGGCGTCGCGGGGCTGCTCGTCGGCCGGTGGTTCTCCCTCGTCGCCGCCGCGGCCCTCGTGTTCTTCATCGGGATGACCTCCGGCACGGCGAAGCTAGCGTTCGACTCGATCGTCCAGCGGGTGACGCCGGAGGGCGGGCGCGGCTGGGCGTTCGCGCGCTTCGAGTCGATCCTGCAGCTCGCCTGGGTCGGCGGCGCCCTGATCCCCTTGATCCTCCCGATCCCGGGCGGGGCCGGGGTGACGGGGGGCGGCGTCACGGCGGCGCTGCTGGCGGGCGTCTACGCGCTCGGCCGCCATCGCGTCAAGCGACGCTCTGGTTGGATTGCCTCGACGCAGGGAAAGTGACTGGGAGCGCGGGACCCGACCGTCGCCGGTCGGCTGGGCGAGCGGCGAGAGCACGACGCCGGTCGGCTGGGCGAGCGGCGAGAGCAAAGGGGGGCTGTACCGGTGAACATCATCTTCAAGGGCAACGACGCGCCGACGCTCGGCGCGGAGATCGAGGTCCAGGTGGTCGACGCTGCGGGCGCCCTCGCCACGGACACCGCCGCGACGAAGATCCTCGCCCAGCTCGGTGACTCCCCCGGCTACAAGCACGAGCTCCTCGAGTGCTGCATCGAGGTCATCACCGACGTGTGTCCGACCGTCGGAGCCGTGCGCAAGGACCTCGGCGACAAGCTAGAACGGCTGATCGAGGTCGCGGACGGACAGGGCTACCGGATCATGTGCACGGGAACGCACCCGTTCTCCTCGTGGGCGGACCAGACGGTGTCGCCGGACCCCCGCTACCACCGCCTCATAGAGGACTGCCAGTGGACCGCGCGCCGGCTGCTCATCTTCGGCGTCCACACGCACGTCGGGGTTCGCTCCGGCGAGGAGGCCATCGCGATCTCCAACGCGCTCGGCACCTACATCCCGCACTTCCTCGCGCTGTCGTCGTCGAGCCCGTTCTGGCAGGGGCGCGACACGGGCCTCGCGTCGATCCGCTCGAAGATCTTCGAGTCGCTGCCCACCGCGGGGCTGCCGTACTTCATGGAGAACTGGGGGCAGTTCCAGCGGTTCATGCGCACGCTCATCGGGGCCGGGACGATCCGGAGCATCCGCGAGGTGTGGTGGGACATCCGGCCGCACCCCGGCTTCGGCACGCTCGAGCTCCGCATCTGCGACGGGATCCCCACGATGGACGAGCTGTGCGCGATGGTCGCGCTCTCGCAGTCGCTCGTCGTGTGGATGGGCGAGCGCTACAACGCGGGGCTTCCCCTGCCGCAGCACAAGGCGTGGACGGTGCGCGAGAACAAATGGCGCGCGGCGCGCTACGGCCTCGACGCCGAGATCATCCGCGACGAAGAGGGCAACCTCCTGTCGCTGCGCCGATCGATCGGCGACACCGTCGAGATGCTCGAGCCGGTCGCGGAGAAGCTCGGGTGCTACGAGGACCTCTGCAGGGTCAACGAGATCCTCGAGCGCGGGACGTCCGCGGTGCGCCAGCGCGAGGTCTACGCGAAGAGCCGCGACATGTCGCAGGTCGTCGACTCTCTGGTGCACGAGATGCAGACCGGGAAGCCGCAGAGCCTGCCGGACGGGGACCTGGTCGGCGGGACGGTGGTGCACGGGGACCCGCTGCCGGGCGAGTAGCCCGCCGGGCGGTCCGCAGGGTGGGTACTAGCGGGGGCCGGCTACGCGCAAGTCGCCGCGGCGGCGTGTCACGCCCGTCGCGTCCAGCCACTCGCACAGCGGCACGGCGTACTTCCTCGTCGTCCCCAGCAGGTCCCTGATCTCGGCGACCGTCAGGCCGCCGGATTCCTCGATGGCGGCGCGGACCTTCGCCCGCGCCTCCTCGGCCCGCGCTCTCGTCAGATAGAAGCCGCCGACGTCGACCAGGTCGCCGCCCTCGACCAGCGCGCGCACGAGCGCGGGGTCGGCGGACAGCTCCTTCGCGAGCGGCGGCTTGAAGCCGGCCGCTTCGATGTCCGCGAGCAGGCGCGTGCGCGCGGCCTCCTGCTCGGGCGCGAACGCCACCCTGTGCGACGCCGAGCGGACGAGCGCGCCCTCCTGCACGACGCCGTCCGTTCGGTCCAGGAGCGCGTCGAACGCCTCGGCTCCCAGGGGGACCTCCTGCCTCAGGGCCTCT
>DATADL010000024.1:0-9289 GCA_036258555.1 Actinomycetota bacterium
CACGACGTCCGCCGCCTCGGGCAGGTTCGTGAGGTCCATGTGGCGGACCTCCGCCCGGCGGCCGAGGGCGCCGACCTCGTTCGCCGTCTCCTTGGCCCCCGCCTCGTCCGAGTTCCACGTGATGCCGACGTCGCACCCGGCTCTGGCGAGGGCCACGGCGGTCGCCTTGCCGATGCCGGAGTCGGAGGCGGTGACGATCGCGATCCTGCTCATGCGGATTGCTCCTTCGATAGTCGTGTGCCTGACGCCTACCCGCAAGACCGGGGGCGTACGCTCGTTCGCATGAAGGTCGCGACGCCGATCCTCCACGTCGACATGGACGCGTTCTACGCGTCCGTCGAGGTGATCAAGGACCCGTCGCTGAAGGGCAAGCCGGTGATCGTCGGGGGACAGGGGGGCCGCGGCGTCGTCACCTCGGCGTCGTACGAGGCGCGCGAGTTCGGCGTGCGCTCGGCGATGCCGACTATCCAGGCGCGGCGGCTCTGCCCCCACGGGATCTTCCTGCCGAACGACTTCGCGGCGTACCAGGAGCTGTCGGGCAGGATCCGCGAGGTCTTCACGTCCTTCACACCGCTGGTCGAGCCGTTGTCGCTCGACGAGGCGTTCCTCGACGTGTCCGGCTCCGTCAAGCTCTTCGGCGACCCCGTCACGATCGCCGGGACGGTGAAGCGCCGCATCGCGGACCTGGGCCTGACGTGCACGGTCGGCGTCGCGCCCAACAAGTTCCTGGCAAAGCTGGCGTCGACCCGGGCGAAGCCCGACGGGTTGCTCGTGATCCCGCCCGACGGCGTCCGGTCCTTCCTCCACCCTCTCCCGGTGCGGGCGCTGTGGGGCGTGGGGGAGGCGACGGGCGAGGCGCTGCGACGGCTCGGCATAAAGACCGTCGGCGACCTGGCAGCTATCCCCAGGCGGACGCTCGAGCGCGCCGTGGGCGACTCGCTCGGAGCGCACCTCGCGCACCTCGCCGCAGGGCGGGACGACCGCGCCGTCACCCCCGACGAGCCGGCGAAGTCCGTCGGCTCCGAGGAGACGTTCGCCGCCGACCTCGACGCGCACGACGCGATCCTGCGCGAGATCCTGCGGCTCTCCGACCGCACCGCCGGCCGTCTGCGCGCCAAGGGCCTGTGCGGGCGCACTGTGACGATCAAGGTCCGCTGGTCGAGCTTCCAGACCATCACGAGGTCGCGCACGCTGCCGGCGGAGGTCGACACGGCCGCGGAGATCTACGCAGTTGCGCGCGAGCTCTACGAGAGGGTGGCGCCGGTGACGCCGCGCATTCGCCTACTCGGCGTGAGCGTCACGTCGCTGGCGGCCGGGCCGCCCCGACGCCAGCTGGACCTCCTCGGAGAGCGCGCGGGCCGCGCGGGGTGGCAGGAGGCCTCGGCGGCCATCGACTCGATCAGGGAACGGTTCGGGTCGTCGGCGGTCGGCCCCGCGACGCTCGTCGACCGGGGTTGAAGAGGCTCGAGCATCTGGTTCGTTGAACGGGCCCGAACCTATAATCGGCAGACAGTGCCGCTTTCGGAGCGCGAGCAGCGCATCCTCGACGAGATCGAGAAGAGCCTCTACCAGGAGGACCCGGTGTTCGCGCGGGAGTCCGCACAGAAACGGCCCCCGGGACAGACCATCGGAACCGTCCGCAGGGGGGCCGCGCTGTTCGTAGCGGGATTGCTCGTGCTCTTCGCTTTCTTCATGACGAAGCAGGTGTGGGTCGGCGCGCTCGCGTTCGGCTCGATGGTGTGGGGGATCGTGATCGTCGCAGGCGCCCTGCGCGGCGCTGCCTCCTCTCCGGGCCGCACGGTGAGCGACGTAGGCGACCGCATCGGCCGCGCTGCGGGCGAGCTCGAAAGACGGCTCAGGCAGCGCTACAAGCGTCGTTAGGCGAACACGCGAAAACTTTTCCGGTTCGTTTCGCGATTGCCCTTCGGCAGGGGTTGCCGCGTCGCGGAATGCCGCGCTAGATTCCGTAGGTCGTTTTGAAGTCATCGAACCAACGGGCTCACTTCGCGGTGCAACGTTGCCCGTCGCGGGTGCATCTCTTCTAGGCGTGCTGCAGGTTTTTTCCTCGATCTTGTAGTGGAAGGACGTACTCATCCATGGAGGGTTTCACTGCACAACAAACGTCACGCTTCACAGGTTGCACAGCACATCAGCTGAGGTACTGGGACCGCATCGGTCTCGTCAAGCCGAGCGTCCAGGAAACGGGAGGACGTCCCGGCGTCAGGCGGCTCTACTCGTTCCGCGACCTCGTCGCTCTGAAGGTGGTCAAGTCGTTGCTCGACCACGGCATGAGCCTCCAGCGCGTGCGACGCGCGTACTCGTACCTGCGCAAGAAGGCGGCGCTCGACGACCACCTCTCCGAGGTCAAGCTCGTCACCGACGGGCAGAGCATCTTCAAGATCGCGCGGAGCGACGGCGAGCTGCTCGACGCCCTCAAGGAAGGCCAGCTGGCCTTCTTCCTCGCGATCGACGAGATCGCGGCAGGCGTCGACGGGAAGGTGGCGGAGTACCTCTACGACCGTGAGGAGTTCGTGACGGCCCTGCGCAAGGTCGAGCACACGCTCGAGCAGGACGTGCCGGAGGAGACCCGCCGCCGCCTACGCGCGGCCAACTAGCCGCCGCGGCGAGAACAACCGTCCGGCCCTCGCCCACCACGACGCCCGGGACCACAGCGCGCCCCTGAGCTTGCGCGCGAGGACCTTCGCCTGCCCGGCCTGGTCCGGCCGGACCCCCCGGGGGCCGTACTCGGCGGCTTCGTAGATCGACGCCAGACGGGCCGCGTCGTCCGAGGGGACCTTCCGGAGGCGCGCGAGCCGGGCCGCGTAGGCGGCGGCCGACTCGGCGGGGTCGCGCGGTGACGCCAGCTCGGCGGCCTCGTCCTCGAAATGCGCGAACGCCGCGGCCGCGGCCCCCTCGGCGCTCCGCGCCCGGCGGTAGCGCCGCCTGATCCTCCAGGTCTTGAGCGCGGGGACCGAGGCGAGGAACACCACGAGGGCGATCGCCACGCCGAGCACGATCCGGTCGAACGCCCGTTCCCACACGGGGTCCTCCGCGACCGGCCGGTCGGCGACCCCGCCCGCGCGGCCACGGCGGTCGGCGCCGGTGTCCGACCCGGTGCCCGCGCCGGCGAGCCGCCGGTCCTCGATCGGATCCTGGCGTCCGAGGGCCGCGCCGATCCCGTTCTCGGTGCCCCCGGCGGCCCCCGGCCCGCCGAGGTCGACCGGCTCCCGCGTGTAGCGCGGCTCGATCGCCTCGGAGCGCGGCGTGGGGTCGAACCGCACCCAGCCGTAGTCCTCGAGGTAGACCTCCGGCCAGGCGTGGGTGTGGAGCCCGGTGACCTCGAAGACGCCGTCGGTCCCGAGGATCTCCGTACCGGGCAGGAAGCCGACCGCGACGCGGGTCGGGATCCCCTGCGAGCGCGCCAGCAGGGCGAACGCGGTGGCGAACTGCTGGCAGTAGCCCCGCTGTGTCACGGTGAGGAAGCGCTCCAGGAAGTCGGTCGAGCCCCCGCTCTCGGCGAGCTCGACGTCTTCCGGCCGCAGGTCGTAGTCGAACCCGCGGAGGTACGCCTGGAGGGCGATCAGGAAGTCCGGCTGGGAGAGCAGACGTCCGTCACGGGTCGTGCGGATGTCTTCGGAGATCTGCCGGACGACGTCCGACACGTTCGCGTCGTCGGAGTACACGGAGTCGGTGAACCCGATCTCGGCGGACCGAAGCTCCTTGTACGTGAGCGACGGGACGTTCGAGACGACCGTGTACGAGAAGCCCTCACCGGCTTCCTCGTCGAGCGTGAGCTCCTGGTTCTCGTCGTCGTAGGTGAGCGTCGCGTCCTCCTCCAGGTCGACCTCGACCGGGTTCAGGGCCGCGGGGAGCTGAGAGGAGTCGAGGGCCTCGAACGTGAACGTCTGCTCGAGCGGCTCCGACTCCGACGGCGCGTTCGTCTGGCGCGGGAACGCGATGCCGTCCTCGATCTCCTCGGTCTCCGACGCCGGGACGGGGTCCCACTCCGCGCCGTCGAACTCCGCGAGCGTCAGCAGCCGCCAGTACTCCCCCCGCTCGGACTGCACCCGGAACATCACGTCGCTGGACTGCTCGATCAGCTGGGGCGCGATCGCTACGAACGGGTCGATCTCGCCCGAGACGCCCCCCCCACCGCTCCCGAAGGGGCCTTCGCCGACCTCGTTGCGCCAGGCGAGCAGCCCGTCGCCGAGGGCCGGGACGACCAGTGGGGCCACGATCGCCGCGGCGACGCACCCCGCGCCCATACGGCGAGCGAGGGCTCCCGTCACCGACTCGGGCTCCTTGCCGTCGCGGCCCGCGCCGGGGAAGGCGCCGACCCACCGCCCCCACGAGCGGACGCGGTGCGCCGCCTCGAGCCCCCAGTAGGTGAGGAGCGCGAGGAGGAACGCGATCACGAGCACGGGCGCCCCGGTCCCGGTCCCGACCGTCATCTGGATGCAGAAGAGACCGATGCAGGGCATCGACGCGAGCAGGGGGCGCCGCCAGCGGAACGTCGCTATCTCGCCGATCGTGGTCGCGGCCCACATCCCGATCACGACCAGGACGACGTACCCCGTCCTGACCGGGACCGGGGCGTAGTCGAGCGAGGAGTGCCTGAGCGCGTTGGCGATCGAACGGCTGAGTCCCGCCACGGCGTCCGGAGAGGGCAGCAGGTAGAACGAGTTCCGGGCCTGGAAGATCACGACCAGGTAGAAGAAGAGGACCAGCGCGCTCACGCCGATGGTCGTGCTCGTCCACAGCCCGAGCCGGCGCGCCCCGATCGCGACGAGCGACGCGAGCGCCATCCCGAGCAGCACCGGGCCGGGATAGTCGCCCTCCGCGAACACCTGCGCGAACGAGAACAGCGTGAGCAGGAGAAGGATCGTCAGCCCGACGCGGGCGCGGCCCTCCGAGCTCACGAGGCACCTCCCGCCGGGCCCGCCGGGACGGCCCCCGCCTTGGACCGCGCCGCCGACGACGCCGAGCGGGTCAGCGAGTCCCAGCCCGACAGCAGCGACTCCTCGGGGCCGAGCACGATCGCCTGCGCCCCCGCGCGGCCCAGCAGCTTGACGACCTCGCGCACGGCCTCCTCGCCCTCCCAGCGTGCCTTCGTCGCGAGCGTGCCGAACCGGTGCGCCGGGAACACGACGACGACGACCTGACGGAACCGGCGCCGGCAGCGGGTGATCGCCATCGCCGCCTCGGGGGCGAGCGACCCGGTCACGACCGCGAGCGTGCCCTCACCGGCCGTGCCGGCGTCGATCTCGAGCAGCCGCGCCGTCAGCGGGTCGGCTTCGAGGGCGCCGGGAGAAGACGTGCGGATCGTCGCCAGTAGGTCCAGGGCCCGGTTGAAGTGCGCGGAGCCCTTCGACGCCTGCAGCCCCGGCGCCGACGCCCCCGCGAGCCGGTAGGTGTAGCCGGAGCGGTGGTACAGGTCGACTATCGAGGCCGTCGCCTCGACCACGCGCTCGAAGCTCCCGGCGTCGCCGATGCCGTCGTGGGCGCGCGCCCGGTCGTCGAAGACCACGGTCGCGCGGTTGTGCCAGGGGGTCTCCTCCTGGCGGATCATGTAGCGCCCGCGCTTGGCGGTGGCGGGCCAGTGGACCTTGCGGAGGTCCTCGCCCTCGTTGTACTCGCGCAGCGTGTAGAAGTCCTCGCCCTGGGCCCCGATCGGCTGCCGGAGCGCCGACACGGCGAGGCTGCGCCGGTCGCCGAGGTCGCGCGGGAGCGCCAGCGGCTCGACGCGCGGGTGCACGAGGATCGACGTCTTCGGGGCGGCCGCGGACTCGAGGCGGGCGAGCCCGAAGGGGTCGGCCGACGTGAGCGTCAACGGGCCGATCTCGTAGTGACCTCGCCGGGGGGGCCGGAGCTCGTATCTCGCGACGCGCCGGCCCTTCGGCTCGACGCCGTGGAGCGCGAACCGCGCCCGTCCCGCCACGTCGCTCGGCACGCGGTCCTCCAGCAGGAGCAGCGGGGCCGGGCCGCGGCCGCGGTTGCGGATCTCGAGGGTCACCCTGACCTTGTTGCCGGCGCGGACCCGGTCGGGCGAGGTGCGCCGCGTGACCTCGAGGTCGTGCTTGCCGAGCCGCACGACCGCGAGGGCGATCAGCGGGAGGACCAGGAGGGCGAAGCCGAACTGCTCGACCGGGCCCGACCCGAACATCCGCGCGACGACGAGGAGCGCGAGCCCGGTCAGTGCGACGGCCCAGCCGCGGAGCGTGAGCACGCCTAGTCCGGCCGCCGGCCGAGGCCGCCGGCCCCCTGGAAGGTCGAACGCGGACCCGGCGGGGCGGGGCGCCTCACGGCGTCAGGCCTGTTCCTTCGCCGGGATCGGGACGCGCCCGGCGAGACCCTCCAGGACGGACTCGGCGCTCGCGCCGCGCATCTGCGCCTCGGGCGACAGCAGCACCCGGTGGGCCAGCACCGGGATGCAGAGGTCCTTGATGTCGTCCGGCACGACGTAGTCGCGGCCGCGGCTCGCCGCCAGCGCGCGCGACGCCCTGAGAAGGAACAGCGAGGCGCGGGGGCTCGCCCCCAGGTAGACGTCGGGGTGGTCGCGGGTGGCCTCGGCGAGGTCGACTATGTAGCGCCGCAGCGACGGCACCACGTGGACCTCGCGGGCGAGCTTGACGAGGTTGTTGACCTCGTTCGCGTCCGCGACCGGCTCGAGCTCTTCCAGCAGCGACGTCCGCCCGTGGGTCTCGAGGATCTCGAGCTCGGACTGGCGGCTGGGGTAACCCATCGACAGCCGCATCATGAAGCGGTCCAGCTGGGACTCGGGCAGGGGATAGGTGCCCTCGTGCTCGATCGGGTTCTGGGTCGCGATCACCATGAACGGCATGTCGAGCACCCTCGTCGTGCCGTCGACGGTGACCTGTCGCTCCTCCATGCACTCGAGCAGCGCCGACTGCGTCTTCGGCGACGCGCGGTTGATCTCGTCGCCGAGGCAGATGTTGGCGAACACGGCCCCCGGCTTGAACTGGAACTCGCCGCTCGCCCGGTCCCAGACGTTCACGCCCGTCACGTCGCTGGGGAGGAGGTCCGGGGTGAACTGGATCCGCTGCCACTGGCACCCGACGGACTTCGCCAGCGACTTGGCGAGCATCGTCTTGCCGACGCCGGGGATGTCCTCGAGCAGGACGTGGCCCTCGGCGATCATCGTCACGAGCGCGAGCCGGACCGTGCCGGTCTTGCCCTGGATCGCCTTCTCCATGTTCTCGACGATGCGGTCGAACGTCGCCTGGAACTCGGAGAAGTCGCGGCCGTCGCCGTTCGGAGGAGGCGGGGGTGTCGCCATCCGGTAAGCCCCTTTCCCAGGAATTCTCTCGTACCCGGACTCGGCCCCCTGCCGATTGGTTCGCGATCGCTCGTCCGGGTGCGCCCAAGGGTAGCAGCGCGCCGGAACAACCAATCGGGGGGCCGGCTGCAACTACAAAAGTAGTAGCCCGGCGAGGATAGCGGACATATACTGCGCGGGTTCGAGAGCCCCGCCAGGAGAGGCTCTGCAGAAGGGGGAGGTTCAGTCCATGCCGAAACCACTCAGGCTCCTCGCGCTCGCGCTCGTGCTGGCGTTGACGATGGCCGCTTGCGGAGGCGACGACGGCGAGCCGGAGGACGACGGCGGCAACGGCGACGACGCGGGAGCGGCGACTGCGACCCTCACCTTCGGCACGTCGGCCGACCCGGTGGTCCTCGACGGCGCGCTCGTGTCCGACGGCGAGTCGCTGCGGGCCATCGACCAGATCTTCGAGGGCCTCGTGACGCTCGAGCCCGGCAGCACCGAGGTGATCCCCAACCTGGCGACGGAGTGGGAGACGTCCGAGGACGGCCGCGACTGGACCTTCACGCTCCGTGACGACGTGACCTTCCACGACGGCGAGCCGTTCAACGCCGAAGCCGTCTGCTACAACTTCGACCGCTGGTACAACTTCGAGGGGTCGTTCCAGAACCCGGCCGCCACGTACTACTGGCAGACGGTGTTCGGCGGCTTCAAGAACACCGACCCCGACTCGGGGGCGCCGACCGAGTCCAACTTCAAGAGCTGCACGGTCGACGACGAGTTCACGGTGACGATCTCGCTCAACACCCCGTCGTCCTCGTTCCTCGCGGCGATGGCGCTCACGAACTTCACGTTCGGGAGCCCGGCGGCGCTCGAGCAGTACGACGCGAACGAGGGCCGCGTGAACGCCGAGGGCATCTTCCGGGCGACCGGGACCTACGGCACCGAGCACCCGGTCGGCACCGGACCGTTCATGTTCGAGGAGTGGGTCCGCAACGACCACCTGACGATGACGCGCAACCCCGACTACTGGGACGAGGAGGCGGACGGGAACATCGGCACGCTGATCTTCCGGCCGATCCCCGACAACGCCGCCCGCCTGCAGGCGCTCGAGACGGGCGAGATCCAGGGCTACGACTTGGTCGAGCCGCAGGACATGGAGACCATCTCCGGGAACCCGGACCTCCAGCTGCTCGAGCGTCCCGCCTTCAACGTCGGCTACGTCGGCATGAACCAGGCGCAGGCGCCGCTCGACGACATCGAGGTCCGCAAGGCCATCGCGCACGCCATCAACCGGCAGGAGGTCGTCGACGCGTTCTACGCCGGCCAGGGCGAGGTGGCGACGCAGTTCATGCCTCCGGCGCTCTTCGGCTACGCCGACGACGTCACGACCTACGAGTACGACCCGGACAAGGCGAGGCAGATCCTGGAGGACGCCGGCTACGACCTGCCGCTCGAGATCGACTTCGCCTACCCGACCGACGTCTCGCGGCCGTACATGCCGGTGCCGCAGGACAACTTCGAGGCGATGGTCGCCGACCTCGAGGACTGCTGCTTCAAGGTCAACACGCAGTCGGCGATCTGGAGCCCGGACTACCTCGACAACGTCGACAACGGCCGCTACGGGCTCTACCTGCTCGGGTGGACCGGTGACTTCGGCGACCCGGACAACTTCATCGGGACGTTCTTCCAGACCCCGCAGAAGGCGTGGGGCTTCGAGAACAAGGAGATCTTCGACTGCCTCGACGAGGCGGAGACCGAGGTCGACCCCGCCGCGCGGACGGCGAAGTACGAGGAGTGCAACCGGCTGATCATGGACTTCCTGCCGGGGCTCCCGTACGTCCACACGAAGCCGGCGCTGGCGTTCAACGCGAACGTCTCGGGCTACCAGCCGAGCCCGGTCTCGCTCGAGCCGTTCAGCATCGTGACGGTCGGCGGCCAGTAGCAGACGACGACACGAAGATGAGGGGGCGCTCTGCGCCCCCTCATTTCGTTGTGGATAAGGTGACC
>DATADL010000025.1:0-30184 GCA_036258555.1 Actinomycetota bacterium
CGACGGCCTTGCGCACCTCTTCCACCGTCATGTTGTCGAGCATCACGATGTCGGCTCCCGCCTCTATGGCCTCGTCGAGCCCGGCCAGGTCCTCGACCTCGACCTCGACGCGCAGCCCGTGGTGGGCGTTCATCCGGGCTGACCGGACCGCCGAGCCGATCCCGCCTGCAGCCGCGACGTGGTTGTCCTTGATCAAGATGCCGTCGTCCAGTCCGTATCGGTGGTTGGAGCCTCCTCCAACCCTGACTGCGTACTTCTCTAGAACACGCAGACCCGGCGTCGTCTTCCTGGTGTCGACGATCTTGGCGTTGGTGCCCCACAGAGCCTGGGCGTAGGCCGACGCGAGCGAGGCGATCCCGGACATGCGAGCGAAGACGTTGAGGGCCGTGCGCTCCGCCGCGAGGATCCTCCGCAGGTTGCCTTCGACGCGCGCGAGGGTTTCGCCCGGTTTCGCTATGTTCCCGTCGTCGACCTTCGGCTCCCAGTCCGGCGCCGGCTCCCCCACCATCGCGAAGCACAGCCCGGCGACCCCGAGGCCTGCGACGACGAACTCCTCCCGGGCCTCCAGTCGTGCGACGGCGAAGGCCTTCTCCGGGACGACGCTCCACGAGGTGACGTCGCCGCGGCCGACGTCCTCGGCGAGCCACGACGCGACGAGGGGGCGGATCGCGGACAGATCGAGCTCGTTGTGCACGACTCGCAGGTTATGGCCCCCACCCCCCTAGGGGAACAGGGGTCAGAGACGCTCTATCGAGTACCCGGCAGAGGCCAGGCGGCCCGTCACCTGCTGGATGTGCGGCCCCCCCTTGGTCTCGATCTGGAGCGTCACCTCGACCTCCTCCATCTGGACGGCGACGCCCTCACGATGGTGCTCGACGCCGACGACGTTCGCGCCCATGTCGGCGATCAGCCCCAGCAGCCGGTAGAGCTCGCCCGGCTTGTCCGGGATCCTCGTCCTGAACGCGAGGTAGCGCCCCGACGCGCTGAGGCCGTGCCGCATCACCCGAAGAAGCAACAGCGGGTCGATGTTCCCGCCCGAGAGGATCACCACGACTGGCGGCGTCAGGTCGGCGAGGCCCTGGGTGACTGCCGCGACCCCGGCGGCGCCGGCGGGCTCGAGGACCAGCTTCATTCGCTCCGCGGTCATCACGAGCGCCTCGGCGATCGAATCGTCGGAGACGCACACGACGTCGTCCACGTGCTCCGCCACGTGCGCCAGCGTGAGGTCGCCGGGGCGGTTCGCCGCGATGCCGTCCGCGATCGTCGACATCGAGTCGAGCGTGACCGGCGAGCCCTGAGCCAGGGACCGGGGGAACGACGCGGCCCCCGAGGCCTGCACGCCCACGACCCGGACCGAGGGATGCAACGACTTGACCGCGGCGGAGATCCCGGCGATCAGTCCCCCGCCGCCGATCGGGACGACGACGGTCCCGATCGGGTCGGCGGTCTCGTCCCGCCGGCCGACCCCGCCGCTCATCTGCTCCGAGATCTCGAGCCCGATCGTCCCCTGGCCCGCGATCACGTGCGGGTGGTCGAAGGGGTGGACGAACACCGCGCCGGTCCGGGCGGCGTGGTCCTCGGCCGCCTCGAAGGCCGCGCCGAAGTCGTGCCCTTCGAGCACCACCGTCGCGCCGTAGCGCTTCGTCGCCTCGGCCTTGGGCAGCGACGCGCCCGCGGGCATGTAGACCGTGGCATCGATCCCCGCGAGCGACGCCGCGAGCGCGACGCCCTGCGCGTGGTTGCCGGCCGACGCGGCCACCACTCCGGCCGCCCGCTCGTCGTCGCTCAGCTGGACGATCCGGTTGTAGGCGCCGCGGATCTTGAACGAGCCCGTGCGCTGGAGGTTCTCGCACTTGACGAAGACCTCGCTCCCGCAGATCGCCGAGAGCGCGCGCGACCGGTCCACCGGCGTCTGTACCGCGACGCCCCGCAGACGCTCGCGCGCCGCACGGATGTCGTCGAGCCCCACCAGCTCGACCTGGTGCGTCTTCACCACCCGCATCGTGCCACGTGGACCCCCAACTACGCGACGATTGGAGGATGTCGAGCACGTGGACGCCCACCTCCTGGACGGGCTACCCGGCGGAGCAACAGCCGGAGTGGCCCGACGAGGCCGCGCTCAAGGAGGTCGTCGAGGAGCTCCGCGTGCTGCCCCCCCTCGTGTTCGCCGGCGAGGCGCGATCGCTGCAGGCGGCGCTCGCCCGGGCGTCGCGGGGTGAGGCCTTCCTGCTGCAGGCCGGCGACTGCGCCGAGGCCTTCGGCGACTTCACCGCCGACTCGATCAGGGACAAGCTCAAGGTCATCCTGCAGATGGCGGTCGTGCTGACCTACGCGTCGGGCCTCCCGGTGATCAAGGTCGGGCGCATCGCGGGGCAGTTCGCCAAGCCGCGCTCGTCGGCGAGCGAGATCGTCGCCGGGACGTCGCTGCCTTCGTTCCGCGGCCACATGATCAACGACTCCCCGTTCGACGCCGAGGCGCGGCGCCCCGATCCGAAACGGCTGCTGCGCGCCTACCACCAGTCGGCGGCGACGCTGAACCTCATACGTGCGTTCACGAAGGGGGGCTTCGCCGACCTCAGACAGATCCACGTGTGGAACCAGGAGTTCGTCGCGGCGTCCCGCCAGGGGCAGCGCTACGAGGCGATCGCAGGACAGATCGAGCGCGCTCTCAGGTTCATGGCGGCGTGCGGGGTCGACCTCGACAACGACGCCGCGATGCACGAGGTCGACCTCTTCACCTCGCACGAGGCCCTGCTGCTCGGTTACGAGGAGGCGCTGACGCGGCGGGACAGCCTCACCGGCGACTGGTACGACTGCTCCGCGCACCTGCTGTGGATCGGCGAGCGGACGCGCCAGCTCGACGGCGCGCACGTCGAGTTCCTCCGCGGCGTGAAGAACCCGGTGGCGTCGAAGCTCGGCCCGGGCGCGACGCCCGAGGAGGTCGCGGGGCTGTGCGCGCGGTTGAACCCGGACCGCGAGCCGGGGCGGCTGACGTTGATCGCGCGGATGGGGGCCGGACGTGTCGAAGACGCCCTGCCCCCGTTGCTGCGCGCCGCCCGCGACGAGGGTCACGCCGTCGTGTGGGCGTGCGACCCGATGCACGGCAACACGTTCACGACGGACGGCGGGCTCAAGACGCGGCGGTTCGACGACATCCTGGCCGAGATAAGGGCGTTCTTCGGCGCCTGCACGGCGGAGGGGGTGACGCCGGGCGGGGTCCACCTCGAGCTGACCGCGGAGGACGTGACCGAGTGCCTCGGGGGGGCGGAGGAGATCCTCGATCTGGAGGCCCGGTACCAGGCGCTGTGCGACCCGCGCCTCAACGCCCGGCAGGCGCTGGACCTGGCCTTCCAGGTAGGGGAGATGATCCAGGCCCGCTAGCGCCCGCCGTCCGTTCTCTGGTCGAAAACTCCCGGGAAACGGGAGAACTCGACCGAAGAAGGCGTCAGGACCGGCTTCGGATCGTCTTCAGGATCTCGTCGTGCTCCGCGTGGCGGCCGGCCGCCTTCTTCGAGAACACGAGCTCGCCGTCGACCTCGACCTCGAAGACCCCTCCGCGTGACGGCACGATCACCAGGTCGGTGATCCGCTCCTCGAACTCCTCCAGCAGCCTCTCCGTCAGACCGACGGCTCTAGGTGCGTAGCCTCACTGGGCGCAGTACTCGATCGAGACCCTCATGGCCGGGGATCCTAGGCCCCCGGGGCCCTTCGCCAGGCGACCGTCGCGGCGAGCTTGCTTAACTAGCCCCCGTGCCTCACTCTTGAGGCGCGACCGGAGCAAGGAGGCCATAGGGCATGAGCGTTGTGACCATCGTATTGATCGCAGTAGCCGTGCTGCTGCTGCTCTTCCTCATCCTCACCTACAACCGGCTGGTGAAGCTGCGCAACCGCATCGACGCGGCCTGGTCGCAGATCGACGTCCAGCTCCGGCGGCGCCACGACCTCATCCCGAACCTGGTCGAGACAGTCAAGGGCTACGCGGCCCACGAGCGCGAGACGCTCGAGGCCGTCGTCGCAGCCCGCCGGCAGGCCGTCGACGCCACCGGAGTCGAGCAGCAGGCCCAGGCCGAGAACATGCTCACGGGCGCGCTGCGCCAGCTCTTCGCGCTGGCCGAGGCGTATCCCGAGCTGAGGGCGAACGAGAACTTCCTCGCGCTGCAGGAGGAGCTGAGCGGGACCGAGGGCCGGATCGCGTTCTCGCGGCAGTTCTACAACGAGCAGACTCTGGCCTACGACAACGCGCGCGAGAGCTTCCCGACGAACATCGTCGCCGGCGTCTTCAACTTCGAGGCGCGCGAGTACTTCGAGACCGAGGAGTCGACCCGCGACGCCGTCCGCGTCGACTTTGGCCAGGGCGGCGGCACGACGCCTGCATAGAAGAGCTTGTACGACCGCATAGCGGGCAACGTCCGCAAATCGTGGCTGCTCGTCATCGCGTTCTTCGTCCTGACGGGCATCGTCGGGTACTTCTTCGGCTACTTCACGGGCACCGGGCTGTGGGGCCTCTGGATCGCGGTCGCGTTCTCCGCGTTCATGTCGTGGGGGTCGTGGTTCGCGTCCGACCGGATCGCTCTGGGCATGAGCCGGGCCCGGCCGGCGGACCCGAAGGTGTTCGCGCAGCTCCACAACATCGTCGAGAGCCTGAGCATCGCCGCAGGGCTTCCGAAGCCGCGCGTCTACGTGGTGGAGGACATCGCCCCGAACGCGTTCGCCACGGGAAGGAACCCCGAGCACGGCGCCATCGCGGTCACGACAGGGCTCGTCCTCAAGATGAAGCGCGACGAGCTCGAGGGCGTGATCGCACACGAGCTCGCGCACGTGAAGAACCGCGACACCCTAGTGATGACGCTCGCGGTCACGCTAGTCGGCGTCATCGTGCTGCTGGCCGACTGGATGATGCGCGCGCTGTGGTGGGGGGCCGGCGAGTCGGAGGGCAAGGCGTTCGCGCCGCTCGCGATCCTCGGCGTGGTCCTGCTCGTGACGGCACCGCTGTTCGCGCAGATGTTGCAGTTCGCGATCTCGCGCCGGCGCGAGTTCCTGGCCGACGCCGACGCCGTGTTCCTCACCCGCTATCCCGACGGCCTCATCAGCGCGCTCGAGAAGCTGCGGGACGACTCGACCGTGGTTCGAACGGCGAGCCGCGCGACGGCGCACCTGTGGATAGAGCAGCCGAACGCGCGCCACGCCCACGAGGGCGGTAGCAAGACGCGGAAGTCGGGGGCGTGGCTCAACCGGTTGTTCGACACGCACCCTCCGCTGGACGAGCGGATCGCCGCGCTGCGGTCGCTGTCGCCTCAGCCGGCGGCCGCTCCCTAGCGGGTCACGCAGGGGCCTCGGCGCCCGCAGGATCCGGCTCGTCCACGACGTCCCGGCGGCGCAGCAGGAACAGCGCCGGGACCCTGAGCAGCGAGGCCGCGACTATGGCCGCGGCCACGCTCCGCACGACGCCGATCGCGCCGAGGACCGGGCCCCCGAAGATCTGCCCGAGCCCGTCCATCTGGCTCGCCGCCGAGTTGATCGTCGCCCGCGTCGCCGGCTGGAGCCCGCGGTTGACCCACGCCTGGAACAGCGGCTCGTGGGTGTAGCGCAGCACGTCGACGACCCAGAACGCCGCGACCGCCGCCGCGAACGCTCCCGTCAGGCCGAAGGCCGCCGTCGCCGCGACCAGCAGCACGTTCACGACCGCGAGCGCCCTCACGATCCCCGGCCCCCGCACCACGTCCACCCGCCTCTTGACGACCTCCACGGCGACGAGCCCGAGCACGAGACCGACCGCGTTGATCACGCCGAACCACACGAGCGGGTCGAGACCTCCGAGGGCCGGGAGACCGACGTCGCGCAGCAGGTGCAGCTCCCACAGACGGTCGAACGTCTCGGTGGACGCCCCGTGTAGCGCGGACACGACCAGGATCGTCACGAGGACGGGCCGCAGCCGGATCATGGACCGCGCCGCTCCCAGGGTCTCGGTCATCGAGGAGACGACCGAGCCGCGCTCGGCCGGACGGCGGAAGCCCTTCTCGGGCATCACGAACACGAGCGCCAGCGAGAGCGTCACGAACACGATGCCCGCGGCGAACAACGGCAGCCACAGCGCGACGCTTCCCAGCGCGACGGCGGCGACGATCCCTCCGAGCGCCGCGGCGTACCCCAGCTGCGCGCCGCGCATGTACAACCCCGCAGCCGGGGCCTCGCCGACCTCGTCCGTCACCCACGCGACGTCGGCGCCGCTGACGAACGCGTAGCCGAGGCCCCATACGACCTGTCCGAGGAGGATCGGCAGGAAGCTCGGGAACGACGCCTCGATCATGAAGCCGATCCCGGTCAGGAACGTTCCGACGATCACCGAGCGGCGGCGGCCGGCCGTGTCGGCGAGGACGCCCGTCGGGACCTCGAACAGGAACACGGTCGCCTCGAGGGCGGTGCCGACGAGCACGAGCTGGAGCGCGTCGAGCCCGGCCGCGGAGATCCGGTAGACGGAGGCGAGGGTCGCCATCGTGTAGAAGCCGAACGCGGAGACGGCCTCGATCGTGAGGTAGACCGCGGGAACGGACCGTCGGTCGCGAGCGGAGCGCACCTACCCGTTAGACGTCGCTGCGTTCCGGCCGAACGAGTCGCTCGTCGATCCAGGCGACGGTTCGCTCCGCGACCTCACCCCACGCGGCCTTCGTCGACCGGCCCGACGCCGCGCGCACCTTGAACGAGTGGTCGCCGTCGTCGATCACCGCGACGGTCGCGTCGATCCTCGTCTCGGCGACGACCTCGGCGAGCGTGTCGAGCGGGCAGAACGGGTCGCGCGTCCCCTCGACGAACAGCATCGGGACCCGCACGTCGGGAAGGTGGGCCTTCCTGATCCGGTCCGGGCGGCCCGGCGGGTGGAGCGGATAGCCGTGGAAGACGAGGCCGTCCGCGGGCGCGCCCCCCGCGACGGCCTGAGAGGCGATCCGTCCGCCCATGGACTTGCCGCCCAACACGAGCGGACGGCCATCGGCGGCCGACCGGGCCTCCTCGGCCACCGCGCGCCACGCGTCCTCGAGCACGGCGGCCTTGTCCGGCGACTTCCGCCCGGCCTCCATGTAGGGGAACTCGAAGCGCCAGCAATGCAGACCGGCGTCCGCGAGAGAGCTCGCCTGGAACGCCATGAAGTCGCTCCTCATGCCGGCCCCCGCGCCGTGCGCCAGGACGACGAGGGCGCGGCCGTCGGCCGGGCCGTCCCGCAGGATGTCCGTCACGCTCAGGAGATCGGGGGGGCCTCGAACGTCCGCCGGCGCCCGGCCTGGTCGACCTCGTCGGCCTTCATCGCGCGCCGCACGCGCCGGACGTCCTTCAACGGGACGAGCGCGACCGCACGCGAGGACCGCATCTGCTCGACCTGACGCTCCTTCTCCTCGAGCTGGGCGGAGGTCCGCGCCACGCGGCTGCGCAGCCGCTCGACCTCTCCCTCGAGCTCGAGGATCCGCATCACGCCCGCCAGGTTGATGCCCTCGGTCGTGAGCTCCTGGATCCGGCGAAGGAGCTCGATGTCCTTGCGCGAGTACCGGCGCGTGTTGCCGCTCGTCCGGCTCGGCGACAGCAGCCCCTTGCGCTCGTAGACGCGCAGCGTCTGGGGATGCACGCCGGCGAGCTCGGCCGCCACCGAGATGATGTAGATCGCCTGGTTGTCGTCCTCGCCTCGCCGGGCCACGGTGCCTCCCTCCTACGTCGTCGTCGTCTCGGGCTCGAGATGGGCCCGCGGCGAGGCGTCGTGCACCTCGGCGAACCTCTCGAGCGCCTCGCGCTCCTTGCGCGAGAGCTTGCGCGGCACCTCGACGGCGATCTTCACGAGGAGGTCGCCGTGGCCGCCGCGCCCTCGCGGCCCCCCTTTGCCGCGCACGCGCAGGGTCCGGCCGTGCTGCGTACCGGGAGGGACCTTCACGGTGACGTGCCCCTCCAGAGTCGGGACGCTCACGTTCGCGCCCAACGCGGCCTCCGGGAAAGTCACCGGGACCTCGACGACGAGGTCGCCGTCGCGCCCCTGCGAGAACACCGGGTGCGGCCGCACCTTCACGACCACGTAGAGGTCGCCCGGGTCGCCGCCCTGAGGCCCCGTCGCGCCCTTGCCCGGCACGCGGATGCGCGCGCCGTCGGTGACCCCGGGCGGGATCCGCACCTTCGTCCCGGAAGCGAGCTCGACCGTCGCGCCCTCGACGGCCTGCTCGAACGACAGCACGGTCTCCGCCTCCGCGTCCGCGCCCTTGCGCGGCCCCCGGAAACCGAAGCCGCCGAAGAGGTCGCCGAAGTCGAACCCGTTGCCGCCGCCGAAGAGGTCACCGATGTCGCCGACCTCGACGCGGACGTTGCGCCCGGGACCGGGCCGGAAGCCGAACCCGTGCCCGGGTCCGCCGTACCTGCGGAGGTCGTCGTACTCCTTGCGCTTCTCGTCGTTGCTCAGGATCGCGTGCGCCTCGGATATCTCCTTGAAGCGCGCCTCCGCGGCGGCGTCGCCCTTGTTCGCGTCCGGGTGGTACTTCTGGGCGAGCTTGCGGTACGCCTTCTTGATCTCGTCCTTGGACGCGGTCGAAGAGACGCCCAGCGTCTTGTAGTAGTCCTTCTCGAGCCAGTCGCGCTGGGCCATCGCGCTACTCCTGTCCTTCTTCTTCTTGTACTTCTTCTTCGGGTGCCGGTGGCGGAGCGGGAGGCCGGGCGACGCCGACCATCGCGGCGCGCAGCAGCTTGCCGTTCATCGTGTAGCCGCGGCGGTGCACGGCGCGCACGACCTCGTCGGTCACCGATTCGTCTTCGCGCGACTCGACGGCCTCGTGGACCTGCGGATCGAACGGAGCGCCCTCGCCCGGCACCTCCTCGAGCCCGGCGGTCTCGAGCACGGCCTTCAGCTCCTTGAACACGAGCTCGACCCCCTCGCCGCCTTCGCCGTGGGCGATCGCCCGCTCGAAGTTGTCGAGCACCGGCAGGAGCTGGACGACGAGCCGCTCGCCGCCGCGCGCGGACGCCTCGGCGCTCTCGCGCATCATGCGCTTGCGGTAGTTCGCGAACTCGGCCTGGAGACGCTGGAGGTCGCCGAGGTAGTCGGGCTCCTCGACGGGGGCCGGGCTCTCGGCCTCGACGGCGGACACCGCTCCGTCGACGGGCGAGCCGCCGTCCCCTTCCGTCTCTACGGGCTCCGGCTCCGCGACCCCGACGGGCGCGGCCTCGGGGGCCGCGCCGTCGCGCTCGCTCGGTTGTCCGTCCGGCGCCACACGCCGCTTGTCCTTCACGTGCACCTTGATCTTCCTGGGGCCTTGCTGCTGCTGTCGTTCCACTACGCGCTCTGCTGGTCGTCCACGACCTCGGCGTCGACGACGTCGTCGTCGCCCGAGGCACCGTTGGACGTCGTAGTGCCCTCGCTCTGCGCCTTCTGGTACAGCGCCTCGGCGAACTTCTGGGACGCCGCGATCACCGCGTCGGTCCTGCTGCGGATCGCGTCGAGATCGTCGCCCTTCAACGCCTCCTTCAGGTCGTTCACGGCGTCCTCGACGTTCTTGCGGTCGCCCTCGTCGAGCTTCCCGCCGTGCTCGTTGAGCTGCTTCTCGGTCTGGTAGACGACGCTGTCGCCCTGGTTGCGGACCTCGGCGGCCTCGCGCCGCTTGCGGTCCTCCTCCGCGTGGGCCTCCGCGTCGCGGACCATGCGGTCGATCTCGTCCTGCGAGAGCTTCGTCCCGCCGGTGATCGTCATCGACTGCTCGCGCCCGGTGCCGCGGTCCTTAGCAGACACGTTGACGATGCCGTTGGCGTCGATGTCGAACGTCACCTCGATCTGCGGGACGCCGCGCGGCGCCATCGGGATGTCGGTCAGCTGGAAGCGACCGAGTGACTTGTTGTGGTCCGCCATGTCGGCCTCGCCCTGCAGGACGTGGATGTCGACCGACGTCTGGTTGTCGGCGGCGGTCGTGAACGTCTCGGAGCGCTTGGTCGGGATCGTGGTGTTTCGGTCGATCAGCTTCGTGAAGACGCCTCCCAGCGTCTCGACGCCGAGCGTCAGCGGCGTGACGTCGAGGAGGAGCACGTCCTTCACCTCGCCGCGCAGCACGCCGGCCTGGATCGCCGCGCCGACGGCGACGACCTCGTCGGGGTTGACGCCCTGGTGGGGGTCCTTGCCCCCGGTCAGCTCCTTGACGAGGTTGCGGACCATCGGCATGCGCGTCGAGCCGCCGACGAGCACGACGTGGTCGATCTTGTCGACGCCGATGCCGGCGTCCTTCATGACCTGGTGGAACGGACCCCTGCACTTGTCGAGCAGGTCCTCGGTCATGCGCTCGAACTCCGCGCGCGTCAGCGTGACGTCGAGGTGGAGCGGACCCTGCTCGGTCGCGGTGATGAACGGCAGGTTGACGTTCGTCGACTGCGTCGACGAGAGCTCCATCTTGGCCTTCTCCGCGGCTTCCTTGAGGCGCTGAAGCGCCATCTTGTCCTTCGACAGGTCGACGCCGTTCTGGTCCTTGAACGTCTTGACGAGGTGGTCGATGACGCGCTGGTCCCAGTCGTCGCCGCCGAGGTTCGTGTTGCCGGAGGTCGCCTTCACGTCGACGACGCCGTCGCCGAGCTCGAGGAGGGAGACGTCGAACGTCCCGCCGCCGAGGTCGAATACGAGGATCGTCTGCTCGCCGTCGGTCTTGTCGAGCCCGTAGGCGAGGCTCGCCGCGGTCGGCTCGGCGACCACGCGCAGCACCTCGAGGCCCGCGATCTGCCCGGCCTCCTTCGTCGCCTGACGCTGGGCGTCGCCGAAGTAGGCGGGAACGGTGATGACGGCCTCGGTGACCTTGTCGCCGAGGTACTGCTCGGCGTCGGCCTTGAGCTTCATGAGGATGCGCGCCGAGATCTCCTGGGGGCTCCACTTCTTGCCGTCGATCTCGACCTTGTGGTCGCTGCCCATCTCACGCTTGATCGACCGGATCGTCCGGTCGGGGTTCGTGATCGCCTGGCGCTTGGCTACCTCGCCGACGAGGATCTCGCCGGTCTTCGAGAAGGCGACGACGGACGGCGTGGTGCGGGCGCCCTCGGCGTTCGGGATGACGGTGGGCTCGCCGCCTTCGAGCACGGCGACGACCGAGTTGGTCGTGCCGAGGTCGATTCCTACTGCCTTTGCCATGTCGTTGCTCCTTGTCCGAGCTGCTTTATGGGGGGATAACTTGAGTCTTCCCAATGATGCCAAGTTGAGTGCACCACTGTCAACTTCGAGGCCCTGCCCGGTATTCCCGCGAACGGACGGGCGGCCTGGGCGGACGCCGCGACGAGACGTGCCAGAATCCCCGGCATGGCGGACGAGTACGTAGAGGTCTACCGGGGGGGCGGCGGCCAGTTCCGGGCGGAGATGCTGCGGTCTCTGCTGTCGGGGAGCGGGATCGAGTCGGTGGTCACCGGGGGGGCCGCTTCGGGGCTGGCCACGAACATCGGCGCGATCGGCGAGTTCGCGATAGTCGTCCGGGCGTCCGACGCCGAACGGGCTGCCGAGATCCTGCGCACCTTCGAGGAGGAGGGCGCCGGCGAGATCGAGGAGCTCGAGTGGGAGGACGACGAGGACGAGGACGAGGATCCCGCGGCCCCCTGACCCCGCGCGTAAAGAACTGAGCGGACGCATCCCGTCCCGGTGCCCACTATGGGACCGCCCCGACCAGGAGGTCCCCGCGTGAAGATGGTCCCGATGGCGATAGCCGGCGTGCTCGCGTGCGCCGGCCTCCTTTCGCCGGCCGCCGCGCAGACGGCGACGCCGGTGACACGGCTCGTCACCGAGGGCGGGAACCGCTCCAGCAGCAGCTGCGACGTAGCTTCGGAGGGCCGGGCGGTGGCGTTCGCCTCACGAGCGTCGAACCTCGTCGAGGG
Source organism: Actinomycetota bacterium (assembly GCA_036258555.1). Lineage (GTDB taxonomy): Bacteria > Actinomycetota > CADDZG01 > CADDZG01 > WHSQ01 > JALZEG01. The sequence goes on from DATADL010000025.1 coordinate 11,854, forward strand.
CGACGCGAACCGCGCCTGGGACGTCTTCCGCGAGACGGCGAAGGGGATCGAGCGGATGAGCGTCACGTCCCGCGAGAAGCCGAGCGTCGTCGACAGCTACCGCCCGTCCATCTCGGACGACGGGAACCGGGTGGCGTTCACCGCGAACCGGTGGCGCCTTCAGGGAGGGCGGCGGCCCGAGGGCATCTTCGTCCGGGACGCCGCGGCGGGGAAGACCATCCGCGTCAACGTCACGGCCGACGGGAGCCGCCCCGACTCCTACAGCGACGGCGGCGTGATCTCCGGGAACGGGCGTCACGTCGCGTTCTTCAGCTACGCCTCGAACCTCGTCGAGGGCGGCGTCAACGAAGCCTGGACCGACGCCTACGTGCGGTCCCTGGCGCGGGGGAAGACGAAGCGCGTGAGCTTCGCGCTCGGAGGCGGGGAGCCGGAAGGCGAGAGCTACCCGTACGACCTCTCCGCGCGAGGCGGGTTCGTCGTCTTCACCTCGGACGCCCCCGACATCGTCTCGGGCGACGGCAACCGGGCGGTCGACGTCTTCAGGCACAACGTGAGCACGGGCCGGACGACGAGGATCAGCGTCGCGTCCGACGGCTCCGAGGGCGGGCTCGACGAGGACAGCGGCTCGCCCTCGATCTCCGCCGACGGCCGCTTCGTCGCGTTCGTGAGCGCGGCGTCGCTCGACCCGGACCGCCCCACCGACCACCCCGCCGTGTACGTGCACGACGCCTTCACCGCTAAGACCTCCCTCGTGAGCCTCGGCTCCGGGGGGATCGCCAACTCCTACAGCGACGAGGCCGCGATCTCGGCGGACGGCCGCTACGTCGCATTCCTCTCGGCCGCGGACAACCTCGTCCCCCACGACACGAACGCGCACTACGAGCGCTCCCTCGGAGTCGACGGGTTCGTCCGCGATCTGGTCGACGAGCAGACCTTCCGCGTGACGGTGGGCGAGGGGGGCCAGGAGGGAAACGACGACGCCGGCGACCTGTCGCTCAGCCCGGACGGCGGCTACGTCTGCTGGAGCAGCCGGGCGGACAACCTCGTCTCCGGGGACGACAACGGGCGTGCCGACGTCTTCGTGCGCGGCCCCCTCTGGGAGGAGTAGGGCGCTCCTTGACGAAAGCGTGCGGACGGGAGTAACAAATCCGGACAAACCGCCCGCGAAGGAGGAGCGATGGGAGAGCAGAAGCCGGTGATGCGCGAGCTGTTCATCGAGGAGCTAGCCGAGGTGACCGGCGGCGCCACGGGGCCCGACCCGCTCGAGAAGGTCAAGTACTGGCTCCGTGAGCTGCTCGTCACGACGCACGCGTGCGGCGAGGAAGTCCCGAGCACCTGCTAGGAGGCGGCCATGAGAGAGCTGTTCATAGAGGAGCTGGCCGAGGTCAAGGGCGGCGCCGGGCCGCTCGAGGAGCTTCTCGAGAGGATCGCCCTGTCGAATCTGATCCAGGAGCACACCTACACGACCCACGCGTGCGGCGAGGAAGGATCGTCCTGCTGAGGAGACGACCGGCACTCGCTAGCGGCGCCGGGGGGAGGAGAGGCGGATGAAGCGCAAGGAAGCGATGCGAGAGCTGTTCGTCGAGGAGCTCGCGGAGGTGCGCGGCGGGACCGGCGTCGAGGAGGTCCTCGAGAAGTTGACGGAGTGTGGGATCTCGAACACGGCCGAGCACATCCAGCTCTACTCGACGATGGCATGCGGCGAAGAGGGCCCCTGCTAGCTCCGCCGAAGTCATGACGAACCCCCGCGATCGGCGGGGGTTCTTCGCGTCCGGGCGATGTCCGCCACCTATACTCCGGCCGTATTCCCGAGCGAGGAAGGGCCGCCCGCGTGATCGAGAAGATCCTCATGACCCTGTTGATCCTCGTGACGCTCGCGGTCTTCGCGCGGCGGGCCCTCGACCTCGTCGGCTACGTGATGCTCGGCTCCCCCGACGACCGCGCGCCGAAGGACTGGGGCCGCGCGATCAAGGACCAGCTCGTCGTCGTCTTCGGCCAGCGCAAGCTGCTGCAGTGGACGATCCCCGGCCTCATGCACTTCTTCGTCTTCTGGGGCTTCGTGATCCTGTTCACGACGATCGTCGAGGCGTTCGGCGCCGTCTACCAGGAGGGCTTCCACATCCCGCTGATCGGCCAGTGGGGGCCGCTGGGGGCGTTACAGGACTTCTTCGTCGTCGCGGTGCTCGTGAGCATCGTCGTCGCGTTCGCGATCCGCAAGATCCAGCGCCCCGGGCGCTTCCGCGGGTCGCACCTCAAGGAGGCCGACTACATCCTGGTCGCGATCACCGGGATCATGGTCACGATCCTGTTCACGAGGGCGGCCGAGATCTCGCTCGGCCACTTCCCCTACCCGACGGAGTGGACGCCGGTGAGCGACTGGGTCGCCGGGCTGTTCGAGCCGCTCTCCGAGGGAGCGCGCGAGGCCGCCGACACGGTGTTCCTGTGGTGGCACTCGCTGATCATCCTCGGCTTCCTCGTGTACCTGACGTACTCGAAGCACCTCCACATCATCACGGCGGGCATCAACGTGCTGTTCACGTCGGAGCGGCCGAAGGGCGCGCTCAAGCCGATGGAGATCGACCTCGAGACGATGTCGGAGGAGGACACGTTCGGGGCCGCGAAGCTCACGGACCTCAGCTGGAAGCAGATGCTCGACGGGATGACCTGCACTGAGTGCGGGCGTTGCCAGAGCCAGTGCCCGGCGTGGAACACGGGCAAGCCGCTGTCCCCGAAGCTGCTGATCATGGACGCACGCGACCACCTCTTCGAGGAGGGCGCGGCGCTGCTCGCCGCGAAGCGCACGAGCGACGAGGCGTTCGCGTCCGCCGTCGAGGCGCTGCCCGACCTGAACCCGACGGTCGTCGAGGACGAGGTGATCTGGGACTGCACCACCTGCGGCGCGTGCGTCCAGGCGTGCCCGGTGAACATCGAGCACATCGACGCCATCGTCGACATGCGCCGCAACCTCGTCATGGGCGAGTCGCGCTTCCCCAAGGAGATGCAGAGCGCGCTCACGAGCATGGAGAACACCGGCAACCCGTGGGGACAGCCGCCGCAGACCCGCACCGACTGGATGAAGGGGACGAGCAAGCAGGAGCCGCTCGAGATCCCGCACGTCTCGGAAGCCCCCGACGCGGAGGTCCTGTTCTGGGTCGGCTGCGCGGGTGCCTTCGACGACCGCAACAAGAAGGTCGTCTACGACTTCGCGAAGCTGATGCAGATCGCCGGCGTGAAGTTCGCCGTGCTCGGCCCGGAGGAGTCGTGCACGGGCGACCCGGCGCGGCGCGCGGGGGCCGAGTACATCTTCCAGATGCTCGCGCAGCAGAACATCGAGACGCTCGACGGCTACGGCGTGCGCAAGATCGTGACGATCTGCCCCCACTGCTTCAACACGATGTTCAACGAGTACCCGCAGCTCGGCGGGCGCTACGAGGTCGTGCACCACACCGAGTTCCTCGCCGACCTCGTACGGCAGGGGCGCCTCCAGCCGAACGTGCGGCGAGACGAGACCGTCACGTACCACGACCCCTGCTACCTCGCGCGGCACAACGACGTGTGGGAGGGAGCTCGCTGGGTGATCGAGTCGATCCCGGGGGCCGAGTACCAGGAGCTCCACCGCCACAAGCACACGACGTTCTGCTGCGGAGCGGGCGGCTCGCGCATGTGGATGGAAGAGCGGATGGGCAAGAAGATGAACGTCGAGCGGACCGACGAGGCCCTCGCGTCGGCGTCGAACACGCTCGCGGTCGGGTGCCCGTTCTGCAACATCATGCTGTCCGACGGGATCACCGAGCGGCACGCGGACGAGGACATGCAGGTCCGCGACGTCGCGCAGATCCTGCTGGAGTCGATCGAGTTCCATCCCGCGTCGGGGGCCGCGACCAACGGCTCGAACGGGAACGGGTCGTACCCGGCGACCGAGGCGCCCGAGGAGATGTCCGACGCGCCGGAGGGCTACCCGAAGCCCGAGTAGCCGCTCACCCGCGAGCTCTTCCTATCCGCCGAGATACAGGCAGAAGGGGTGGCCGGCGGGGTCCAGCATCACCCGCACGCTCTCCTGCGGCTGGTGCTCCGCCACGCGCGCACCCGCCGCCACCGCGTCCTCGACCGCCGCCGCCAGGTCGTCCACCTCGATGTCGAGGTGCATCATCATCTGCTGCTCGCCCTCGGCGGGCGGCCACACCGGCGGCACGTACTCGGGCGACGTCTGGAACCCGAGGTACGCGACGCCCTCGGGCGGCGACACGGCGGCCCATCCGGGCTCGTCCTTCGCCACCCGCCACCCGAGGAGGCCGGCGTAGAAGTGGGCAAGCGCGGACGCGTCCGGGCAGTCGAGGACGGCCCCCCACCAGCCCGAATCGGCCCGGCCGCGGATCACCCGCCTACCGGAGGGAGAACGGGGGGTACCGGTCGGTGAGCAGGCAGACGTACGACGTGACCCGCATGTACCAACGGGTGGTGCCGACCATGTAGTTGCGCATGCCCTCCGGGTACTTCCCCGTGAACAGCACGGCGAAGAACGACAGGACCACCACCGCGGCTCCACCTACGAACAGGCCCAAGAGCACGAAGAAGTGCGGGATCGCGAGAAACCACTTGACGAGCGGCAGCCATCTGTTCAGCTCGGCCGGGTACTCGACGGAGAAGCGCGCGGGGTCGAGGCGCGGGTCCTCGAGCTCCATCTGGAAGTCGAACGGCGGGTAGGCCTCGCGCAGGTACAAGGCGAACGACGTCGTGCGCCAGTTGTACCGCTCGGCCATCACCGCGACGCGAAACAGACCTTCCGGGTACTTCTTCGTGAACAGGATGGCGAAGAACGCGATGAGCGTGACGGCGCCCAGGAGCGCCTGCAGGGCCTGCGAGACGATGAAGTGCGGGATCGCCATGAAGAAGTGGGCGATCGGCCGCCATCGTGCGATCTCGTTCGGAGCTTCCAGCTCCACCTTGACGGGGTAGTCGACCGTCGCGAGAGGCGCGGCGGGTACGGCTCCGGGTGCTACGGCATCCATGGGTCCTCCCTCATCGCCGCAAGGTCGATGCTAAGAACCGGTCCCGTCCACGGCAAGGCATCTGCGCAAACCACTTAGACGGACAGCAGCCCCTCTATGTGGACGTCCAGCAGGTGGTCGACCAGTGCGGCGCGGTCGCCCCACTCGAAGTTCGGGAACGTGATCAGCAGCGACGTGATCCCGTGCATCGTCGCCCAGAGACCGAGCGCGGTCTCGTGCGCGGTCGTCTCGCCCGGCAGCGCCCCGGCGTCGATGCACCGCTGGACCGCCCCCACGAGGTTCATGAACGCCTTCACCCCCGCCGAGCTCTCCCAATCGAGCTCGTCGAGCGACTTCTCGTGCACCGTCATCATCAGCAGCCGGTAGTGCTGGGGATGGTCGAGGCCGAAGCGGATGTAGGCACGGCCGCGCAGCCGCAGCGACTCGAGCGGATCGTCCGACTCCTCCGCGGCGTCCTGCGCGTACCGGTCGAGGTCGGCGAAGCGGCGCTCGCACGCCTCCATCAAGAGCTCGTCCTTGTCCGCGAAGTGCAGGTAGATCGACGGGGGCGTGCACTGCGCGGCGGTGGCGATCGCGCGGACCGACACGTTGTCCGGATGCCCCGCCCGGACGAGAAGGTCCTCGGCGGCTTCGAGGAGCCGCTCGCGCAGCTTGTCGCCTTCGCCCTTGCGGGCGCGCGAGCGCGTGGCCGGAGTCGTCACGGCGTGCTCCCCTCGGGCGCGGCCTCGCTGATGCCGAAACGGTCGTGGATCCTCCGCATCCAGCGCGGGGCCCACCAGTTCGCCCGGCCCGCGAGCCGCATGAACGCGGGGACGAGCGTCGCGCGGATCAACGTGGCGTCCGCGACCACCGCGAGCGTGAGCCCGATGCCGAACATCTTGATCATCGACACGCCGGACGTCGCGGTCGCGACGAACACGACGCTCAGGAGCAGGGCGGCCGCGGTGACGATGCGGCCCGTCCGCTCGAGGCCGAGCGCGACCGATGCCGTGTTGTCCCCGGTCCGGTCGTATTCCTCCTTCACTCGCGACAGCAGGAAGACCTCGTAGTCCATGGACAGCCCGAACGCGATGCAGAACATCAGGATCGGCGTGCTCACCTCGAGGAAGCCGGTGGGGGTGAAGTCGAGCAGGCTCGACAGGTTGCCGTCCTGGAAGACCCACACGAGGGCCCCGAACGTCGCCGTCAGGCTGAGCATGTTCAGCACGATCGCCTTGAGGGGCACGAGGACGCTCCCGAACATCAGGAACAGCAAAACGAAGGTCGCGGCCGCGATCAACCCTCCGGCAAGCGGGACCTTCGCGAAGATCGAGTCCTTCGTGTCTACGAGCGCCGCCGAGGGGCCGGTGACCTGGACGTCCCACGGGGCGGGGGTCTCACGCACTGCACGCGCGAGCTCCTCGCCGGCGTCGGAGAACGCCTCGACCGCTGGCACGACCGACAACCACGTCCCTCCTTCCGCGTTCGTGAACCGCGCCGAGAAGCGGTCGGGCGGCGCGACGCGCCGGCCCTCGGCGTAGGTGCCCGTCGCCGCCTGGACGGCGAACACGCCCTCGGTCCGCGACAGCGCCGTGGCGTAGTCGTCGATCTCGTCCTCCCCGGCGGCCGCGCCCGGCGCGACCACCGACAGCGAGTTCGCGCTGTTGACGTCGAACGCCTCCCGGATCTCCTGCGAGACGCGGTGGCTGGATGCTTCGTCGGGGAGCGCGCGGTCGTCCGCCTGCCCCCACTGCACGCCGAGGAACGGCGCGCCGAGCACGAGCAGGAAGGCGATCACCGCGCTCGCGACGACCAGTGGCCGGCGCATCACCGTCACCGCCATGCGGTGCCAGAACCCCTCGCCCTCGTGCGCCTCCTTCCGCTTCCACAGACGGAGGCTGTCGACGCGATGGCCGAGCAGCGCGAGCACGGCGGGGAGCGTCACGACCGACGCCAGAGCGGCCAGGAGCACGACCGCGATCCCGGCGTACGCGAACGAGCGCAGGAACGCGAGCGGGAACACCATGAGCGCGCCGAGCGACAGCGCGACCGTCAGGCCGCTGAACGCAACCGTGCGGCCCGCGGTCCGCACCGAGGCCTTCACGGCCTCGTGGGGATCCAGGCCCCCGCGCAGCTCCTCGCGGTAGCGCGAGACGACGAAGAGGCTGTAGTCGATCGCGAGGCCGAGCCCCATCGAAGTCGTGAGGTTCAGGGCGAAGATCGAGACCTGCGTCATCGACGCGAGGATCGTCAGGATCAGGAAGGTCCCGACTATCGCGAGGCCGCCGATGAGCAACGGCAGGCCCGCCGCGACCACGCTGCCGAAGACGACCACGAGGAGGACCATCGTGATCGGGATCGCGATCGTCTCGGCCCGCACGAGGTCCTCTTCGATCGTCGTCGACATCTGGCGGTAGACCTCGGCGAACCCTCCGACGCGCACGTCGAGGCCGTCGCCGGCCCGGGTGAACCGCGGCGACAGCTCCTCCATGCGCTCGCTGACCTCGTCGTCGCTCCCCTCGATGACGCCGACTACGAGGGCCTGGCCGCCGTCGTTGCTCTTCAGCGGCGGGGCCTGCAGCGACCAATAGGAGCCGACCTCCTCGACGCCGTCTTGCCGGGCGAGCTCCTCGGTGAGGGCCAGCCCCGCCTCGGCCACGGCGGGCTCGTCGACGTCTCCGCCGTCGGCGGTCACCAGCAGGACCACGTTCGGGGTCTGCGTGCCGAACTCGCGCCGGAGGACCTCCTCGGCGCGGGTCGACTCGGCATGGGGGTCCTCGAAGCCGCCCGCCGAGAGGCGCTCGGCGACGCCGCCGCCGATGGCGCCCGCCGCGACGAAGAAGAGGGCCGTTCCGATCACGATCCACAAACGCCGTCTGACGACGAAGTCCGCTAGGCGGTCGAACACGCCGGCTCCTCTCCCTCGATGCTGAACATCGATAACCTAACGTCGATAGGCTATCGATGTAAAGAGGATCAGGCCTGGTCGTCAGCACGCACGATCAGAAGTGGTCGTTCGTGGAGCGCTAAGGGGAAGGTCCAAATAAAGCGTAAGAAAAAGCCGTTAGAAAAGAGCCTTCGTTTTCCACACGGAATTACGCCGTACGGGAGGGCTTTCTCCTTGCGTATCTGGGAATTCCACAGATAATCAACTACATCCCCCCAGCCGCTTCGGCGGCTGGGTGCGAGACCCGCCCTCGTGGCGGGTCTCTGCGTTTCACCACCCGGCCGGCTTGTGGAACGTCCCCCTGCCGTCCCTGAGCGAGGGCGGGAACTGGCTGTTGCGCAACGCGCCGCGTCGGATCTGCTTGAAGAACGAGGGTCGTAGAGCGTGGCTGCGCTTGTCCGGCGGATGCGGATTTATGACGCCTACTTTGATGCCGAGCTCCCGCTGCGCTACTTCGATGGGCAGTTTCAGATCGGAATCGTTGCTGATGACGACCGCGGTTTCGCAATCCCTTCGAAAGGCGTCCAGAAGGAGAAACGTAGCCAGGTTCACGTCAGACCCCTTCTCTTCTGTCTTCACCACCTCGACGAACGGCGACCCCGACTGCGGCGGGTGCGCCAATGGCATGAACGTAGGGCGCGTCAGGAAATGGCCGTAGTGGATCGAAAGACCGGGAACGGTTTGCAGGGCTCGCAAATACATCTGCTGGCGAACCGGGGACTGCGGATCGTTGCGGACCCCAACCCTGGCCGTGAAATAGCGGATGCGGCCGATGTGATCTCTAGGAAGGAGCCGGCTTACCAAAGCGCCGAGGTCCAGCCACTTGTACGGCGTTCCGCGAAGGCAGCCGTAATAGAGATTGAAACCATCCACGTAGACGTTCGTCGCCACCTTCACCCCCTGAGCGGGCGGGATTCTACGGTGACAGCACTCGAACGCCGCGGTTCTCAGGCCTGGACTGCCGCCAGCGTCTGCTCCAGCTGCTTCAGGTGCGCGAGGTCGTGCCCCGCCACCGTGTTCAGCGCCACCTCGAAGGACATCTCGCCGCGCTCGGAGTGGACGCCGGTCTTCGTCCCCCACTCGTCCGAAGGCGTCTCCTCCGCCAGCCACACGTTGAGGCGCCGCAGCGTCGAGAACGCCGCGAGCATCTCGGGGAACGACGGGTGAGGGAGCCCGATCCAGAGGTCCTGGTCGTACGCGGGGAAGTGGGTCCCCGTCTGCGCCAGCATCATCCGGTTGCGGAACGCGTAGACGACCTCCGCGTCGAGGAGGTGGGCCAGCACCTCCTCCGCAGACCACTCGCCGGGCTCCGGCCGCTTCTGGAGGATCGCGAGGTCGAGCTCCGCGCAGAGGTCCTCGATCTTCTCGGGCGTGAGCGCGAGGACGTCGAGCGCGTCCTGCTCCCCGAGCAGGTCCAGGAGGGCCTGCTGGTATCCCTGCGGGTCCTCGACTGGGTCCGGGCCGACGATCCGTTCTTCCATGGGGCCTCCTAGTCCGGGCGGAAGTTCTCGAAGTAGCGGGAGGGAGTGGGTCCCCGCTGACCCTGGTACTTGGAGCCGACCTTGCTCGTCCCGTAGGGATGGTCCGCCGGAGACGTGAGGTGGAAGAAGCTGATCTGGCCGATCTTCATCCCGGGATAGATCGTGATAGGGAGGTTCGCGACGTTGCTGAGCTCGAGCGTGAGGTGTCCCTCGAACCCGGGGTCGACGTAGCCCGCGGTCGAGTGGATGAGGAGGCCGAGCCGGCCGAGCGAGCTCTTGCCCTCGAGGCGCGCGACGAGGTCGTCCGGGAGGCTCACGTACTCCGCGGTCGAGCCGAGCACGAACTCGCCGGGGTGGAGGATGAACGGGTCGTCGCCTCGCACCTCGACCAGCTCGGTGAGGTTCTCCATCGGCTGCTTCACGTCGATGAACGGGTGCCGGTGGTTGTGGAAGGTGCGGAAGTAGCGGTCGACGTGGAGGTCGACGGACGAGGGCTGGACGTCGCTCTCGTCGAAGGGGTCGATCCCGATGCGGCCGTCCCCGATGGCCTTGCGGATGTCTCGGTCGGACAGGATCACGGCGCGGGAGTCTACTCGCCGGGGGAGCCCTCGAACCGGGACGCGAGCAGCTCACGGGCCTCGGCCTCGTCGTCTTTGTGGACCATCACCCGGAACGGGAACGGCGCCATCTGCACGACGTGGCCGAAGTAGCCGTCGTGGCCGCTGCCCCAGACGCTGCAGGGGATGGCGGCGTCGACGAGGAGGCCGCGGGCGACGTGCGCGTTGATCTCGCTGGGCGTGACGAGGACCGCGACGGGGTCGGTGCCGACCCAGGACTGCAGGGCTTCGAGGTCCGCGTCCGGCGGGCCCTGCGCCCCCTCCGGCGGCAGCTCGTCGACGAGGTCCACGCCGCAGTCCGTGCAGAGGTCGAACCCGGGCCGGTACTCGCAGCGGCACCGGGGGCAGTACCGGTACCGGCCCTCGTACGGATCCATCGCCCAGCCTCCCCGTCGGCCGCGGCCCTATAATCCGTGGTCGCCGCGGGTGTAGCTCAATGGTAGAGCTCTAGCTTCCCAAGCTAGTGACGAGGGTTCGATTCCCTTCACCCGCTCTGCTCATCTCTTTGCAGGGCTCCCCCGGCCCCCCGCCGAAGTTCCTACCCAACGCTCGGCTTGCTCGGAGGTCGCCATGAAACGGAGCTCGAAGACGATCGTCGCGGCAGCGGCCGTGGTGGGTCTGCTGGTCGCGGCGTTGCCCGCTACCACCCACGCCGGGCCCAAGCGGAAGCCGAAGAAGTTCACGGCCGAGGGCCTCGTCGTCGGCACGGGGCTCGTCACGCATTCCGACTTCATCTTCGAGTGCCCGGAGGTACCGGCGACGCAGGGCGTCGACGCATACGTGGTCGAGGTGCCGTTCGAGTTCGGCGCCAAGCCGTCGCAGGTAGAGGTCGAGGCTACGTCGGTGAGCTGGGAGCCCACCGTCGAGCTCAGCTTCTACACCTACGGGTGCGACCAGGGCGAGCTCTACGTCGGGGCTCCGACGACCGTGCCGGCCGGCACCGGGTTCATCGTCGTCCAGGACCTCAACGGCGCCAACGTCGACTTCGAGCTGACGCTCACGCAGAGGTAACGCCGGCGCAACGGTGGCGGCGGCGTTTCAGGCGTCTCGCCGCACGGGTAGAACCGGTGGCATGCGGCGGGCGTTCCTGTTCGCAGTGGTCTCGATGGCACTTTGCGTGCCGGTCGCGTCGATCGCGCAGGAGCCCGCATGCTCGTGGTCGACGGACGCAGACACGATCCGCCGGGCGATCCTCTTCGGCGTCGACGCCGTCGATGCCGCGAACGTATGGGCAGTCGGCTCGGTGGCGAACGACCGGGGACGCGAGCGCACGCTCGTCCGGCACTGGGACGGTGCCGAGTGGACGACCCACCCGAGCCCGAACGTGAAGGACCAGTCGAACCGTCTCAACGACGTCGTTGCCCTGCCCGACGGGACGGCTTGGGCCGTCGGCGGACGCAGCCGGCTGAAGCTCAAGACGATCGTTCAGCGCTACGACGGGACGCGCTGGCGGATGCAACGGAGCCTCAACCCGAGCCAGGAGCTCAACTCCCTCGAGGCCGTCGACGTGACGCCGAGCGGCGACGTCTACGCCGTGGGTTCGCGATGGAACGCTAAGCGCGAGTACCGCACGATGATCCACCGGTTCGACGGGGAGGCCTGGACTCTGGTGCCCAGCCGTATCCCGGGCTTGTTCTACGACGTCGAAGCGATCGCGGACGACGACATATGGGCGGTGGGGACCCACAGCGTCGGGCGGAGGAGCCAGGTCCTCGTTGTCCACTACGACGGCGAGTCGTGGACGCAGTCCACGTCCCTGCCGCCGATGAACGCTCGCTTCAGCGTCCTGTACGCCGTGTCGGGATCGGGCCCGGACGACGTGTGGGCCGTGGGGCAATACATCGCGGAGGGCTCGACGAGGCCGCTCGTCCTTCACTACGACGGCGCGGAGTGGTCCTTCGGCCACCTTCCCGACCTGGGCTCCAGCGACATCGTGCTTCGGGACGTCTCCGCACCCTCTCCGGACTTCGCGGTGGCGGTGGGTCAGCGGACCTACGAGTACCAGGAGGACAGCCGCGTGGTGCTCGAGTGGGACGGCTCGGCGTGGTCCGACGCTGCGCGCGACGACGACTTCATATCGAACTGGCTGGAGGCCGCCGACGTCGCGCCCGATCGCACGGCCTGGGCGGTCGGCTATCACTCGACGCACCCACAGACCTCGTACGCGCTGCGCCGCACCTGCACCTAGGGCGTCACAAGGCTCCGCCCTTCGCGCGGTTGCAGTCCGCGCACAACAGCTGGAGATTGTTCGCGGTGTTGCTCCCGCCGAGCGCAAGCGGGATGACGTGGTCGAACTCGAGCAGCTCGCTGCGGCCGCACTCGACGCACCGCCCCGCATCGCGCTTCCAGACGCTCATGCGAACGTCCTGCGGGATGCCCTCGCGGGCGCGGCGGGAACCGCTCTCCTCGGCCACCATTGCCGCGCGCGCATGCTCGAGCTTTCGCTGCTTCTGGCGCTCGCGCTGTCGGATCAACGCTTTCACGTCGTCGGACTCGTAGCCCTCGTTCTCCCAGTAGACCTCGCCCTCGAAGAGCCACCACGTGCGCGGCGCGAGACGCGCCACCTCGACGGGCCTGTCGACCTGCACCGCGAGCAGACGCTCGTAGTGATCGGGGGGGATCTCGACCGGCGGGCACCCCGTGCCCACGAACCAGTGACGGCGGCGGAACATGAACCCGCGGTCGTGGAGGAACCCCGCGTTGGGATCGTGGCGGAGCTGGGTCCGCGCGCCGCGCGACTGGACCGCGCGGGCGAACGACGGCGTAGCGGGGCGCGAGGAGCTCTCCCACACGACTCGCGCGAAGGCCACGATCCCCCAGTAGAGCCACCACAGGAACACGAACGCGACCAGCGATCCGCCCGCGACGACCGACGGGGGGTCGCCGCGCTCGAGCCCTGTGCCCGCCATCGAGAGCACGGTCGCGGTGGCGGCGACCGAGACCACGATCCCGCGCCGCGTCCGCGCGCGGCGCATCCACCAGTCGAACGGCCGTCTCACGCTTCGAAGATACGCGAGGGGTGTGACAGTCCCGCCGGCGCGCAGAGGGCCCGGCCGGAGCCGGGCCCTCGTTCCCCAGTGACGGGACGCGCTAGGCGCAGGTCACGAAGATGTTCTCCGGATCGATGCACTGCTCCCTGAGGAACTCGTAGATCTCGTCGTCGAGGTTCCTCACGAGGTCCCGGATGCGCTCCACCAGGACGTCGTAGGACTCCTGGAGGAGCGACCCACCGTAGGGGACGCACACGTCCCGAGCGGGGCAGAAGGGGTCGGGCGGAGGGGTCTCGACAGGCGGGACCGTCGGCAGGGGCTCCGGCGAGACCGTAGGCAGCGGCGGCACCGTCGGGATCGGCGGGAGGGTGGGCACCGGAGGCACGGTCGGCGTCGGCGGGAGCGACGGGATCACCTCGTCGTCGAACGTCACCTTCACGAGGCAGTCGTCGCGGGTGTCGAGCCCCACGCTGACGGCGCAGACGTCGGAGCCCGGACCGGTACCGGGGATGGGGGCGCGGTGCTCGGTCGCCGCCCCGTCGATCGTGTACCGCACCGCGACGTAACCGGCGCCGCCGGAGCCGCCTCCCACGAGGATGACGTCGGTCGAGGTCGAGCGCTGGTCGACCCTCGGCAGCCCCGGAAGGCCTCCGAGCTCGATGCACACCGCGACGCCACTGGTGGCCGGGACGCGCACCTCCTGCCCCGCGACCTCGATCGTGACGCCCGTCGTCGACGGCAACGAGACACAGCTCTCTGCATGCGCCGGGCCCGCGACCAGCAGGGTTCCCCCTACGACTGCGGCCGCGAGCAACCCGGCGATAGATCTCTTCGTCATGTCCACCCCACTCGAGTCGAGTCCACCAAACGGGAGAGCATTCGGGGACCGAGCTTGGTTTCCTCCCAAACTTGCCCGAATAGGACACGAGCTCGTCTAGCGGGCGAGGCCTTCCGCCAGGAGCCGCGGGCCCGCGGGGCAGAGGTCGAGCAGGGGGCACTCCGTGCAGAGGGGCATGCGCGCCTTGCAGATCGTGCGGCCGTGCGCGATCAGCTGGACGTGCAGCTCGTAGCGGACGTCCGCGGGGACGACATGCTTCAGCACGGCGTGGGCCCCCTCGGCCGACGCGTTCTCCGGGATCCAGCCGAGCCGCTTCGTCACCCGGTGGACGTGCGTGTCGATAGGGAACGCGGCCCGCCCCAGCGAGAACACCAGCACGCATGCGGCGGTCTTCGGCCCGACGCCCGGGAGAGAGCAGAGGTAGTCCTCGACCTCGTCGTCGTCCACGTCCCTCAGGCGATCCAACGACAGCCGGCCCTCGCGGCGCGCGATCTCGCGCAGGATCGCCTGGATGCGCGGCGCCTTCTGGTCGGCGAGGCCGCCCGAGCGGATCGCATCCGCGACGCGCTTCGGCGAGGCACGCACGACGGAGTCCCACTCGGGGAACCGCGCCTTCAAGCCCGCGAACGCCCGCGCCGTGTTGACGTCGGAGGTGTGCTGGCTGAGCACGGTCATGACGAGCTCGTCGAGCGGATCGAGACGGGGCTTCGGGGTGAACGGACCCTGCTGCCTCAGCAGCCGGCGGTGGACGGCGCGTATCCGCCGCGCGTTCAGCTACGGCACCCGGGCGATCGACGCGAACTTCGTGTACTGGTTCATGAACGCCAGGCGGACCGTCCCGGTGGGTCCGTTGCGGTGCTTGGCGACGATCAGCTCGGCCTCGCCGCGGGCCTCGGAGTTCGGGTCGTAGACCTCGTCGCGGTAGAGGAACATCACGATGTCTGCGTCCTGCTCGATCGCGCCCGACTCGCGGAGGTCGCCGAGCATAGGCCGCTTGTCGCTTCTGGAGTCGACCATCCTGTTCAGCTGCGACGCGCACACGACGGGGACCTGGAGCTCCTTGGCGAGGATCTTCAGCGAGCGGGAGATCTCCGACACCTCCTGCTGGCGGTTCTCGGAGCGGCGCGGCCCCTGCATGAGCTGCAGGTAGTCGATGATGATCATCCCGAGGCCGTGCCGCGCCTTGAGACGCCGGCACTTCGCACGCATCTCCATCAGCGTGATGTTCGCCGAGTCGTCGATGAAGATCGGCGCTTCGGCGAGACGCCCGAGCGCGGCCGACAGCCGCGTCCAGTCCTGCTCCTGCAGCGTTCCCTTGCGGATGCGCTGGGAGTCGACCTTGCCCTCGGACGCGAGGAAGCGCTGGACCATCTCCTGGCGCCCCATCTCGAGGCTGAAGATCACGACCGGCTGACCCTGGCGCACCGCCGCGTTGAGGGCGAAGTCACCCATCAGCGCCGACTTACCCATCGAGGGCCGGGCCGCGACGATGATGAGGTTGGACCCCTGGAAACCGGTCGTCCAGTCGTCGAGGTCGGGGAAGCCCGACGCGATGCCCGTGACGCTCTCGCCGCGCTCGCACAGGGCCTCGATGTTCTCCATCCCCTCGATCAGCAGGTCCCTGATCGGGTGGACGGTGTCGCGCAGGCGGCGGTCGGCGACCTGGTAGATGACCTCCTCCGCCTGGTCGGTGGCCGCCGCGACGTCCTCGGGCATCCCGAAGCCGATCTCCTGGACCTCGACGCCGGCGGAGATCAGGCGGCGGAGCTGCGCGTGCTCCTCGACGATCCGCGCGTAGTAGACGGAGCTAGACGCGGTCGGATACGCCTCGAGGAGCCCGTGGATGTACGGCTTGCCGCCGATCCCCTCGAGGGAGCCGCGCCGCTTGAGCTCGTCGGCGACGGTGATCGCGTCGGCGGCTTCGCCCCGGCCGTAGAGGTCGAGGATCGTCTGGTAGATCTCGCCGTGGGCGGGCTTGTAGAAGTCGTCGGCCCTCAGGGACTCGACGACGTTGGCGATCGCCTCCTTGGACTCGAGCATGGCGCCGAGCACGGACTGCTCCGCGTCGATGTTGTGCGGCGGGATGCGGTTGGGCCGCGGCCGGTCGAGGGTCGATATTCCGTTGCCCGGTGCGCGCTGCGCCAAAGCCCTACCCCTCCGTGAGCGAACATACGTTCGACAGTATCGCTCGGGAGGTCCGGGGAGGCCCGGATTTGGCCCCGGGGAAGAGGCGAGCTGTCGGCGCCCTACGCTAGGCCGCGCGACCCCGGAACAACCAGTAGGAGAGCCTGCTCGTTTGACGTTCGTTGGCTGGGGATAACGCCGCCGCGACGCCGGAGAGCTGTGGAGGGCTGCTACTCCTCTTCCTCGTGCGCGATGACCTCGACGGTCACGAGCGCCGTGACCTGTTCGTGGAGCTTCACGTCGACCTGGTGGGTCCCGAGGCTCCGGATCGGCTCGTCGAGCAGCACGTCGCGGCGGTCGATCGACTCCTCCAGCTGGTCGAGGATCGCGCGGGCCACGTCCGAGCTCGTTACCGAGCCGAACAGCCGGCCGCCCTCGCCCGCCCGCGCCGAGATGTACACGGGGGCCGAGCCGAGGTGCGCGACCTTCTTCGCGGCCTCCTCGCGGGCGCGCTCCTCGCGCTCGGCGCGCGCCTTCTGCATCAGCTCCGCCTGCTTCAGCGAGCCCTTCGTGGCCATCATCGCGAGGCCCTTCGGCACCAGGAAGTTGCGCGCGTACCCGTCGGCGACGACGACCACGTCGCCCTTCTTGCCCAGCTTCTCTACGTCGTCTGCCAGGATGACCTTCAACGTCGCCTCCCGTGGTTAACGGCTCGAGTACGGCAGCAGGGCCATCTCGCGCGCGTTCTTCACCGCGGTCGCGACGAGCCTCTGGTGCTGCGAGCAGTTGCCGGTCACGCGGCGCGCCCTGATCTTGCCGCGATCGCTCATGAACTTGCGCAGGAGCGCGATGTCCTTGTAGTCGATGTAGGTCGTCTTCTCCGCGCAGAACTGGCAGAACTTCTTCTTGCCCCGCCGGACCTGGGGGCCCCTCGACCCGCGCTTGCCGTCCCTGTCCCTGTCACGCGCCACCGGCTAGAACCCTCCTTCGTCGGGGACGGGGCCGCCGACCGAAGCCGGCGCCCCCCACGCGTCACCTGGGGCGGGGGAAGAGGCGGAAGCCGGCGGCTGCGAGCTCGGCCGCGAACCTCCGCCGCCGAACCCGCCGCTCGAACGCTGCGAGCGCTCGGGCCGCGCCGTCGCCCAGCGGAGCGACGGGCCGACCTCGTCGACCTGCACCTCGACGGCCGAGCGCTTGTTGCCGTCCTGGTCCTCCCACGAACGCTGCTGGAGGCGGCCGACGACCATCACACGCGCGCCCTTCGTCAGGGACTCGGCGACGTTCTCGGCCATGTCACGCCAGCACGAGCAGCGGAAGAAGCCCTCGAGCTTGTCCTCCCAGCCGCCGTCCTTCGGGACGCGGCGGTTCACCGCGACCGTGAAGTTCGCTACGGGGAGGCCGGACGGGGTGAAGCGGAGCTCGGGGTCGTCCGTGATGTTGCCGACGAGGGTGACTGTGTTCTCGGATGCCATGTCGTCTCTCCTTTGGCTGCTGGTCCCGTCAGACGTGCTCGGGCCTGACGATCTTTCCGCGGATGAATTCGTCGGAGATCTGCAGGGTGCGCTTCAGGTCCTCGACTAGCCCCTCGTCGGCGCGGAAGCTCGTTACGAAGTAGTAACCCTCGTGCTGGTGGTCGATCTCGTAAGCGAAGCGGCGCGTGCCCCACCGGTCGACCTTCCCGAGCTCGCCTCCGGAGTCGGTGATGATCTTGGAAAACCGGTCGACGGCCTTCTGGATGTCGCCCTCTTCCAGACGGGCGTCCACGATGACCATCGCTTCGTAGTCGCGCATATGTCCTCCTATGGGCTCGAGCGGGCGCGGGGCCGGCTCCGAGGCTCCCCCGCGGCGTGTCCGCAACGGGTAGAGCAGGGGGTTGTGGGCGGCCGGAAGACCGCCTCCGTGGCGTGGATGCTAGCACCTCCCTTCCGAGATCGAGCTGCCTGCGGCTCTCCTTACGTAGCGGGCACGGTAGCGGGGGGGTGTGACACGTCGGCGGGCTCGGGGGCCGCGCGGGACCGCAGGAACACCACGAAGAGCACCAGCAAGAGGACCGCCCGCGCCCAGACCCCGCCGATCATCGCCTTCTTCGCCGCCGTGAAGTCGAGGCCCTGGGACCGGTCGTAGAACCACTGGAAGATCCCGTAGTACGTCGCCGCGTCCGCGACGGCGTAGAGCGCCCACCACACGACGTTCACGCGCAGCAGGACGAAGAACGGGAGCATCCACAGCGCGTACTGCGGCGAGTGCACCTTGTTCCACAACATGAACGCCGCAAGGACGGCCCCGCACACCTGCAGGAACGGGAACTCGCCCTCGGCCCGCGACCGCCACCACCCGTACGCGAGC
>DATADL010000026.1:0-1609 GCA_036258555.1 Actinomycetota bacterium
GGCCGGCCGCCCAGGGGAGGGGGCGCAAGCAGCAGTCGCCCGTCCTGAGGGCGACGAAGACCGCGGTCTCGTGGAGCGCCCGCCAGGTGCGCGACGCCCCCGCCGAGGCCTGGGGCGTCGTCGTCCTCTTCGCCGCTGCGCTGGCCGGGCTCGGCGTCTACTCCGACGCCGCAGGACCGGTCGGCGGCGTCTTCGACTACCTCGGCCGGCTGATGATCGGGCGCCTCGTCGTGCTCGTCCCGGCGCTCCTCGCGATCGCCGGCTTCCTCGTGGCCATCCCGCGGTTCCGGGCACACGCGGTCCGGGTCCTCGTCGGGCTGGGCCTCCTCTACGTCGCCCTGGCGGGCGTCACGCATCTCCTGCAGGGGAACCGGTCCATCTCGGCGCCGCTCGAGCGCCTTCAGCGGATGGGCGGGATCTTCGGCGCGCTGATCGCGCGGCCGGCCTCCGGGCTCGTCGGGGTGTGGGGGACGTGGGCGCTCCTCCTCGTGCTGATGTTCGTCGGGCTGCTCGTCGTGACGCGGACGCCGCTCAGCCGCGTCGGGGGCTGGATAGCGGCCGGCGCGACCGGTGCAGCCGGGTTCGTCAGGGGCCTCGCGTCGGGGAGCCCGGACGAAGACGACGACGCCGACGAGGACGACGAGGACGACGAGGACGACGTCTACGAGCTGGAGGACGAAGGTCTGGACGAGCAGGCCGGCGACGAGGAGGCCGCGCCGGCCCCCGGGATCGCGGAGGTGAAGCCCGCGAAGCCGACGCAGCTGGCGATCCCGGTCGGCGACTCCAGGTCGTACCGGCTGCCGCCGATCGAGCTCCTCGCCAAGGGCGGCGAGCGCGAGATCTCGGCGCGGTCCATCGAGGACACGACCCGCGTGCTCGAGGGGACGCTCGAGCAGTTCAACGTGGACGCGTCCGTCACGGGCTACACCGCGGGGCCGACCGTCACGCGCTTCGAGATAGAGCTCGGGGCCGGCGTCAAGGTCAACCGGGTCCTGAGCCTCAGCAACGAGATCAAGTACGCGCTGGCGTCCGGGGAGCTCCGGTTCCTCGCGCCGATCCCGGGCCGCTCCGCGATCGGCGTCGAGGTCCCGAACAGGAGCCGTCAGCTCGTCACGCTCGGCGACGTCCTGCGCGCCAAGGAGGCACAGCGGGACAAGCACCCGCTCGCCGTGGCCCTGGGGCAGGACATCTCCGGCGAGACCGTGCTCGCGAACGTCACCGAGATGCCGCACGTGCTGATCGCCGGCGCGACGAACTCGGGGAAGTCCTCGTGCATCAACTCGATGATCACCTCGATCCTCATGCGGGCCCGGCCCGACCAGGTGCGGATGATCCTCATCGACCCCAAGAGGGTGGAGCTCACGCACTTCTCCGGCGTCCCGCACCTGCTGACGCCGGTCGTGACCGTGCCGAAGAAGGCCGCCTCCGCGCTGGGGTGGGTCGTGCGCGAGATGGAGATGCGCTACGAGACGCTCGCGCACTCCGGGATGCGCAACCTCGAGTTCTACAACGAGGCCGTCGCTCGCGGCGCCGTCGTGAAGCGCAGCGACGACGAGCCGGACCCGGAGCCGCTCCCGTACATCCTCGTGGTCGTCGACGAGCTCTCCGA
>DATADL010000027.1:0-8819 GCA_036258555.1 Actinomycetota bacterium
CCGCGCCTCGCCGTCCTCGCGCCGGCGAGGCGCGGCCGCGACCTCCTGCCGCGCGACCTCCCCTACGAGACCCACGGCTACCGCGGGCGTCTGTTCGTGCCCGGCCCCCGCGCCGCGCGCGCGATCGTCACGGCCGCCCGAGCGTCGGGCACCGCCCGGGTCCTGTTCGGGACCCCGTGGCCACAGATCCTGACGGCTCCGCGCCATCGCCGGGCGGGCCTCCGCTACGCGTCGATCGTCCACGGCGCGGAGCTCCGCGTACCGGCTGCGCTCCCGGGCGTGCGCCGGAGGCTCCTGAGCGCGCTCGCGGGCGCGGCCCTCCTCCTCCCCGTGAGCCTGTTCACCGCGCAGCGCGTACGGGACCTGCTCGAGCCCGCGGGGCTCCGCGTCCCGCCGCTCGCGGTCCTGCGCGCCCGCGTCGACCTCGCCCGCTTCCACCCCGGCGCGGGGCGCGCCGCCGCCCGAGCGCGCCTCGGCATCGCGGAGGAGACGCCGGTCGTCCTGTGCCTCGGGCGGATGGTCCCGCGCAAGGGGCTCGACCGTCTCGTCGCGGCTCTCCCGGACATAGACGCCCGCGCTCCGGGAGTGGCGCTGGTGCTGGCCGGGACCGGGCCGGAGGAGAAGGCCCTGCGGCGCGCTGCGGCCCGGGTCCCCCAGCGCGTCGTGTTCGCGGGCCGCGTCCCGGACGACGAGGCGCCCGCGGTCTACGCGGCCGCGGACGTGTTCGCCCTGCCCGTCGCGGATCGCTGGCGCGGCCTCGATACGGAGGGCCTCGGCGTCGTCCTCCTCGAGGCGTCGGCGACCGAGGTCCCGTGCGTCACCGGCCGCTCCGGAGGGACGCCCGAAGCCGTGGTCGACGGCGTCACCGGGTTCGTCGTGGACGCCCGCGACCGAGGGCGGCTCGTCGGCGCGATCGCCACGCTCCTCGAGGACCGCGAGCTCGCTCGCCGGATGGCCCGGGCGGGTCGCAGGCATGTACGGGACGAGTTCGGGGGACGGATACCGGAGGCGCTGACCCAATGGCTAGAGTAGGCAACCACCGCTACCCACAGGAGGACCGATGCGCGTGACGGTGTCCGCTCCGGGGCAGGATCTCAAGCAATCCGACGTCGACGCGATCACCGCCGACCTCGAGAAGATCGACCGGCGACTCAACGGCTTCAGCGAGGAGGTCGTCGCGAACGTCCGCATCAGCCACGCGCAGAACGCGCAGCGCGTCCCCGGACACCACGTCGTGCTCGAGGTGCACTACGGGCCGAACCACCTGCTCGCGAAGACCGAGAACCCCGACATGGGCATGGCCGTGCGCGAGGCCCGGGAAGAGGTGCTGCGGCAGATCAACGACCGCTCGCGCGGCGGGCACAGCGACCGGGCGAAGGGCAGGTAGCCGCGGGCGGCGACGGGAACGCTACGCCGGCCCGGCGCGACCGTCGCGAGGACATCCTCGCGGCCAGCCTCCACCTGTTCGCCGAGAGGGGCTTCCACGGGACCTCGATGCGCGACATCGCGCGCGAGGCGGACATAACCGAAGGCCTCATCTACCACTACTTCGCGGGCAAGCGCGACCTGTTCCGGGCGATCATCGAGGAACGCTCGTTCCTGCCGTTGCTACGGACCCTGCCCGAGCTCGCGGCCCAGCTCGACCTCCGCGCGCTGCTGATCGTCCTGGCCCGCGGGTTCTTCGACGTCCTGCGCGAGAACAAGGAGCTCACGCGCCTGCTGCTCCAGGAGGTCCAGGTCTTCCCGGAGGAGAAGGAGGCGTTCTTCTCGGACTTCTTCGGCGAGTCGATCGAGCAGCTGGCGCAGGTGCTCGAGGCCCGGATGAACGAGAAGGCGCGCGCCCAGGTCGACCCGCAGATGGCGGCGCGCCTGTTCTTCAACTCCCTGCTGGCGTTCTTCGTCGAGCAGGAGATCCTGGGCGGCAACCAGGCGCTGCCCGCGGACGAGGGCTCCTACATCGAGCACCTGGTGGACATGTTCGTGAAGAGGATGGGGCCGGGCCGGCCGAAGCCCTCGCTCGTGAGGTAGCCGGCCCGGCGCACTTCCCTAGAGCAGCGCGTCGATCTTGTCGAGCACGGTCGTGCGGGACTTCGTGTCGGCCTCGTAGCGACGCAGCACCTTCAGCTCCTCGGCCGTCAGGCCGTCGAGGCGCTCCGAGATCTCCGAGACGTTGAGCGCGTCGTACGTCGGGATCGGGAGCTCGACGAACCTCGACTCCACGCCTTCGAGCACCGTGCTGCGGTTCTCGTTCGCACGCTCGAACTTGTAGACCCGAGCCAGCTCGGTCTGCGTGAGCCCCTTCGTGGCGGCGACGATCTCGGCCGCGGTCAGCTCCTCGTAGCCCTTGATCGGGAGCTCGCTCGCCTTCTTCGGCGCGGCGACGCGGGGGAGCTTCGGCGCGACCGCGTCGGCCGCGGCCCCCGCGCGAGCGGATGTCTTCCGGGCCGTCTTGCGGACGTCGCCCGCGACCTCCTGCGCGCGGTCCTCGACCTGGCGCGAACGGCGCCGGACGACCCTCTCGACCGGCTGGATCCGGTCCTGGCCGCGGTCGACGAGGTTCGTGTAGGCCTTGCGGACCCGCTCGGCGCTGAGGTCGTTGATCCCGTCCCTGACCGCGGCGTAGGCGCCGAGCGGCAGGTACAGCCCGACCTCGACGGCCCGCGAGCGGACCCGCTCGACGGTGTCGGTGACTTTCGGCATGGCTCCTCCTTGGAGTGGGGGTTTGCTTGCAACTGTTAAACAGATGCTAGCGGCAGACTACCCCATGAGGGAGGGAAGGAAACGCCGGCGCCTAGGCCACCTGGGCGAGGACCCCGTCGAGGACCTCCTGGAGCGCGTCGCGCCACGCCGTCGCCGGAAGCGACCCCAGGGCCGCCTCGGCGGCCGCGGCCTCGAGCCTCGCCTGCGACAGCGCCTCGTCGAGGGCGCCCGTCGACTCCAGGACGGGCAGCACGTCCTCCAGGGCCCGGCGGCCCTCGCGCAGCCGTCCGGCGAGACCCGGCTGTCTCCGGCACGCGAGCAGCACCGGCAGCGTGTACACGCCCTCCTTGAGGTCGGTGCCCGGGGTCTTCCCGGTGATCCTCGGGTCGCCCGTGAGGTCGAGGAGGTCGTCGACCATCTGGAAGGCGAGCCCGAGGTGCGCCCCGAACGCGACCAGAGCCGCGCGCGCCCCGGCGGAGGCGCCCGCGGTGGCGGCGCCGAGGTCGCAGGACGCCCGGAAGAGGGCGCCGGTCTTCTTCCCGATCGTGTCGACGAAGTCGTCCACCGGCCGCAGGGGGTCCCCGGCGGACTCGGTCTCCGCGATCTGGCCCTCGCACACCTCCGCGATCGCGCGGGCGAGGATGCCCGGGACCTCGCCGCCCGCGTCCGCGCCGAGGGCGCTCCCGCTCGCGAACAGGTAGTCGCCCGCGAGCACCGCCACGTCCGTGCCCCACTTGGCGTGCGCCGTCGGCACCCCGCGGCGCGTCTCGGTCTCGTCGATGACGTCGTCGTGGTACAGCGTCGCGAGGTGCACGAGCTCGATGGCGGTCGCGGCGAGGTCCGTCGCACGCCGGCCCGGCTCCCCGGCCCGCGACGAGATCATCACGAGCGCCGGCCGCAGCCGCTTGCCGCCGGCTTTGATCAGATGGGTCGAGGCCTCGGCGACCAGCGCGAGCTGCGACGCGCCCGCGGCCTCGAACAGGAGGTGTTCGATGCGGGCCATGTCGTCCGCCAGCCACTGCGGACGGGCGGACGGGCTCACTCGCCCAGGACCTGGATGCAGTACCGCCGGCGGCGGGAGGAGTCGAGCTCTACGAACAGCACGCGCTGCCCGTCACCCAGCGCGGCCACGCCGTCGATCACCGGGATGCACTCGGACGTCTTGCCCATGAAGGCGTGGACGATGTGGGCCGGCGCGTTCGCCGGCTCGTCCTCGACGAGGTTCTCCGTGCGGATGTCGAGGTCGTCGTGTGCGTAGTAGTCGCCGTCGGGAGCGATCGTGTCCATCGTCTGCTGCAGGACCTCGTACATGCGCGCGCCCGGTGTGGAGATGATCACGCAGCAGGTCGTGTGCGGCGAGAAGACGAGGACGCTGCCCCGGCGGACGCCCGACGCGTGCACGGTATCGCGCACCTCGTCGGTGATGTCGAGGGTGTCGAGCCGGCCGCCGGTCTTTGCCTCGAACTCTTCGAAGACGATCATGCGGTCATTTTCCCGCATACCAGTACGGACGGCATTGGACGGCCGTTAGGGGGCTCTGAACGTGCGTTCAAGCCCGCGGGAATGGGTAGGACCGTTCGGAACCCCACCGCACCGATCGGAGGAACACGATGAACCCATTCCTGAAGAAGGTCCTGGCGGCCGTCGCGGTCAAGGAGGCCATCGAGAAGGTCCAGGAGATGAGGCGGCCGAAGCCGTCGCTGTGGTCGCGGCTGTCGCCGCTGGCGTTCGTCGCCGCCATCGGCGGAGCGCTCTTCTACCTCAACAAGACCGGGAAGCTCGCGCCCGTCGTCGGGGGCGTGAAGGAGAAGGTCGGCTCGGGCGGCAGCAACGGCAGCGGCTCCTGGGACGGGGGCACGTCCTCGGCCGCCCCCACGCCCCCTACGCCTTCGCCCACGAACGCCTAGGAAAGCGAGCGCCGGGAACCACTTTCCGGTCCCCGGCGTCGTTGTAGGAGATGTGCATAACAGGTCGAACCATCTGAATATGGCCCGCGAGGGAACCACTCCCCCGTTCGCGACCGATCGCGAGCTCGTCCTGGCCTTCCAGCAAGGCAAATCCGCCGCGTACGACGAGATCTACCGCCTGTACGCGCCCCGGATCCGCCGGGTCTGCACCCGGATGCTGAAGAACTCGCAGGACGTCGACGAGGCCACCCAGGAGACCTTCCTCAAGGCCTATCAGGCCCTCGGCCGCTTCAACGGCCAGTACCAGCTCGGCGCCTGGCTCTCGCGGATCGCCTCGAACGTCTGCCTCGACCACATCCGGGCCCGCTCGCGCAACGCCGTCCAGGTCACGCTCTCCGACGAGCACGAGGCGGCCGGCACGGAGCGGGGGCCCGAGGACATCGTCGTCGGCGAGGACCCCCGCATCCAGGAGGTCATCTCGGGGATCCAGCCGCTCCACGCGGAGGCCCTCAAGCTCCGGGCGCTCAAGGGCCTGTCGCACCGCGAGATGGCGGGTGAGCTCCACATGACGCCGGCGCAGGTCAAGGCCCTGCTGCACCGGGCCCGAAGCTCGTTCCGCAGGGCCTGGGACAAGGCCGAGGGCTGGGCGCTCGCGCCTGTCGCCGCGATCCGCGGGTTCTTCTCCGACAAGCCGGGATCGCAGGCATCCTCGAACGTCCTCAGCTTCACTCCTTCGCTGAGCCCCCTCCTCGCCGAGCGCATGGCGACGTCCGCGGTGATCGTCGCGGTCGCGCTGACCGGCGCACCTACCTCACCGGGAGGCGAGTCGCCCGAACGCCGCGCCCCCGCCTTCGCTGCGCCCGTGACCGAGGACGACGTGAAGTCGCCTGCCGGCGCCGGGCGGCACCGCGTCGCGCAGGGGGACCAGGAGATCGCCGTCGCGCCCGTGCAGGAGCGGACGCGCCCCGAAGCGTCCGAGCCCGACCCCGTGACGAAGGTACTCGAGGCCGTCGGCGAGCAGAAGCTCCCCAAGGAGGACCAGGACGACTACGGCGACGACGACGATGACGACGAGGGCCTCGGCACGCCCGGGCCCGCGACCGCCAAGCCCGTCGTCCGCAAGGTCAGGAAAGTCGTCCAGGACGTCGTCGACTAGGCCGCCACCTACGCTCGCCCTGGTATATCCAGGGCCATGACCTCGTCCGGTTCCGGCGTCCCGCCCCCTCCCCAGCCGCCGCCGTCGTTCCTCGACTCCGGACGTTTCTCGGTCCTGTGCGAGATCCAGCCCCCGCGCCGCCCCGACATCGAGATCGTCCGCGACCAGATCCACGTCCTCAACCCGGTCGTCGACGCGTTCCTGATCCCGGACAACCACCTCGGCCGCGCCACGGTCTCGAGCGTTTCGGTCGCGCACGAGGTCGCCTACATGGGCGGGCTCTCGATCGCGTGCATGAACGCCCGCGATCGCAACGTGCTCGGGTTCCGGAGGGACCTGCTCACCGCTGCCGCGTACGGCGTCGACCACTTCCTGTTCGTGTACGGCGACGCGCCGAAGGAGGGCCGGCGGACGGAGGACCTGACCGTGCGCGGGATGATCGACGAGGTCCGCTCGTTCGGGACCGGACCGCTGTTCCAGGGCTTTCCCGACTTCCGCATCGGGACCGTCGTCCGGTCGGGCCGCGACCTCCTGTGGCGGTCGCGCGCGGACTTCATCTTCGTGCAGATCACGTATGCGACGCGGAGCCTCCTCGAGTGGAGGAGGTCGCTCGACTACGGGGGCCGCGTGTACGCGGGCGTGCTCGTGCTGTCGAGCAGCCGGATGGCGCAGAGGGTCAACGCGGCTCTGCCCGACGTGCACATCCCGCGCCGCATCGTCGACAAGCTCGACGGCGATCCCGAGATAGGGATCGAGATCGCGTGCGACCAGATCGACGAGCTGAGGGAGTCGGGGGCCTTCGACGGAGTGCACCTGATCCCGGTCGGCAAGTACCGGGAGGTGGCGCGGCGCCTGGCCGAGAGGGGC
This sequence comes from Actinomycetota bacterium, assembly GCA_036258555.1. Taxonomy (GTDB): domain Bacteria; phylum Actinomycetota; class CADDZG01; order CADDZG01; family WHSQ01; genus JALZEG01. The sequence goes on from DATADL010000027.1 coordinate 6,631, forward strand.
GACGGGCTCTGCTAGGGACCGGGCCGGGGAGGACTTGGTCGCTTTGCTGGCGAATACTGCGCCAGTCCAGACGAAGACACCGGAGGTGGGGAATGAGCAGAGCTCGGCGCGCCCTCGTCGCCCTGACGGCGATGGCGCTATCGACCACGGTCCTGGTAGCGCAGCCTGCCTCGGCGGGGACGACGTGCTCCGGGTACTGGGGGCTGGACCCGATCACGATCGGGGCGGCGGGCCGACCGCTGGCCACCACACCCGAGGCGCACGTCGAGGTGTGCGTCACGATCCCGAACGTCGATCCCGGCGATCCCCCCGGCGTGGAGGTCAAGGAGGAGAACCCCCACGGGTACTACGGCCTGTTCGTGACCGTGCCCGAGAACGCGAGCAGCGGAGCAAGCGTCTCGGTGCGTTACAGCGTCGACGGGTCGGGGGACACCGAGACCGTGACGGTACCGATCCCCGGCACGGACGACGACAGGATCTGCGTCTTCTTCTGGGGTCCTCAGTTCTGGTACCCCGGCGACTGCCTCGTCTTCCTCATCAACTGAGAGCGCTTGGAGGGATCCACTCGCCCGCGGACGAACGAGCCGTGGGCCACCACATCGGAGGGCGGACATGAAAAGGAAACGTGCAGCTGTGATCGTCGCGTCGCTCGTCACGAGCGTTCTTGCGTCGGTCGGAGGCGCCACCCCGGCGTCGGCGGAAGACGTGTGCCAGGGTGGATCTTCGTCGGAACAGTCCGTGAGCGTGTTCGGCGAAGAGGTCCTCAGGACCCCGGCGCACACGTTGTGGGTATGCGTGTGGTTCCCGGACGACGCGACGACGACTCCTCCGCGTCTGGACGTCACGACCACCCCCGCCCGGATCGTGACCCTCGAGCTACCGCACCAGGGGTCGCAGTACGGGTTCAACGTCTACGTCTACCTGGGCGTGACGGACCCCGGGATCTCGCACGTCGAGTGGCACCGGCTCCCGATCCCCCCGGACGGCAACCTGTGTCTGCTCTTCCAGGGGAGGACGGAGTACAACCCGGGAGGATGCGCGGTCGCGGTCACCGGTGCGAGCACCTTCGACGACCAGCTGAACGACATCCTGGACGACCTGCCGCCGCTCCCTTAGCGCCCTAGCGGAGCTTCGGCAGCACCTGCTTCTCGTAGAAGTCGAAGAAGCCGTCCTGGTCGGGGCCGATCTGGTGGATCCATACGTGGTCGAACCCCGCGTCCACGAACTTGCGGATGTTCTCGATGTGGACGTCGGGGTCCGGCCCGACGGCCAGGGTCTCCGACACCTTGTCGGCGTCGAGCGGCTCGGCCGCGGCCTCGAAGTGGGACGGTAGCGCCAGCTCCTGCATCAGCGTGCCGCCGAGCCCGGCCACCGGCCACCACTCGAGGGCGGTCTTCTTCGCCTCCTCCTCGGAGGCGGCCCAGCAGACGTTGACCTCCGCGTACTTCGGCTTGCCCGCGCCGCCGGCCGCCTCGAACTTCTCGACGGTGTCCTGGGCAGGGGCGACGCAGATGAGCCCGTCCGAGTGCTCGCCGGCGAGCCTCGCGGCGCGGGGGCCGCTCGCGGCCACGTAGATCGGAGGGCGCTCCTCGAGGGTGTACAGCCGCGCGTTCTCGACCGTGTAGTAGCGACCGTGATGGCTCTGCATACCGCCCTCGAACAGGGTCCGGATGACCTCGACGGCCTCGACCATCATGTCCTGGCGGATGCGCGTCTGCGGCCACCGCTGGCCCGTGACGTGCTCGTTGAGGTTCTCGCCCGAGCCGATGCCGAGCCAGAACCGTCCCGGCATCATCGCCGCGCTCGTCGCGGCGGCCTGCGCCACGATCGCCGGGTGGATCCTGATCGTCGGGCACGTCACGGCGGTGCCGAGCTTCAGGTCGGTCGTCGCCTGGGCGATCGCGCCGATCACGTTCCAGACGAACGGACTCTCGCCCTGCTTGCTCGTCCACGGATGGAAGTGGTCGGAGATCGCGGCGAACGTGAACCCGGCGTCCTCGGCGCGCTGCGCGTAGCGGACGAGGTCGCGGGGCGGCTGCTCCTCGGACGACAGCTTGTAGCCGAGCTCGATCATCGGGCGGCCCCTTTGCGCGTAGACGTAGGAAGAGGCGGGGGTCGCCCCCCGCCTCCGTTTCCTACCCGTGGGCCGACGCGGCTAACTGGAGACGCGCACGGTGATCGTGTTGGAG
>DATADL010000028.1:0-2028 GCA_036258555.1 Actinomycetota bacterium
CCCCCGGAAGCCGCGTCAGTAGTCGTACGAGTCGCCGGCCGCGGCGGCGGACGCGTTCGCCGAGATGATGCCCTCGGCCAGGGCGTCCGACATGTGGTGGATGTGGCTGCGGACCTCGTCGTACGCCACGATCTCCGCTTCGTAGTCGCCGGACAACCGCGCCGTCGCCTCGTCGAGGGTCGTGTCGAGGTGCCCCTTCATCATCGAGCGCAGGTCGGACTTCTCCCCGACGCCTGCGCCGGCGAGGAAGTCCGCGATCGCGTTGCCGTTGCGATACCAGGCCTTCGACACGGCAGCGACGGCCTTGTCGTCACCCTTCTTCGCCGCGGTCACAAGATCGGCCGCGACCAGGATGTGCTCGTTCAGCAGCTTCGTCAGCCGGGTGCCCGCGGCGTCGCCGAAGAACGGCTTGATCGCATCTCCGATCTCGGTCTGGTTGCGCAGCAGCCGCGCCGCGGTGACGTCCACGTCGGCCAAGCCGTCGACCGCGCTCACGATGAACAGGCGCGTCCACGCGATGTGGTCCTCCCACAGGCCGCGCATGTCGCGGCGGATGGACGCGGCATCGGGATCGTCGCCCTCGGGTGCGAACCGGTCCGGGAACGCTGCGATGACACCGTCCGCCAGAGCGTCCGACATGTGGTGGATGTGGTTGCGGACCTCGTCGTACGCCGCGATCTCCGCTTCGTAGTCGCCGGACAACCGCGCCGTCGCCTCGTCGAGGGTCGTGTCGAGGTGCCCCTTCATCATCGAGCGCAGGCCGGACTTCTCCCCGACGCCTGCGCCGGCGAGGAAGTCCGCGATCGCGTTGCCGTTCCGGTACCAGGCGTCGGAAGCCCGGGCAACGGCATCGTCGTCGCCCTTCTTCGCCGCCGTCAGGAGATCCGCCGCGACCAGGATGTGCTCGTCGAGCAGCTCGGTGAGCCGGTCTCCGGCCGCGTCGCCGAAGAACGGCTTGATGGCGTCGCCGATCTCCTTCTGGTTACGCAGCAGCCGGGCGGCCGTGACGTCGACGTCGCCGAGGTCGTCGACCGCGCTCACGATGAACAGACGCGTCCACGCGATGTGGTCCTCCCACAGGCCGCGCATGTCCCGGCGGAACTCGTCCCTGTCGAGCTCTGCGCCCTTCCCGGCCGATGCCGCCTCGCCGGCGCCGGCACCGGCGCCTGCAGGAGGCGTTCCTCCGTCCCCCGAGCCACAGGCTCCGAGCAACAGCGCGCTCGCCAGCGCGGCTGCGATCATCCATCCCCTTCTCATCGTGCCTCTCCTTCTTTCGGGCCGCGTCTACGCGACGTTGTCCAGGTGTCCTTCGCCCGTGGGGTGCGGCACGGGGTGGCCTTGATGGCAGTGGCACGCCTCGAGGAGGTCGTCTTCCGGCGTGGTCGCCTTCGAACGGAAGGCGGGGTGCTCCCGCTCCAGGTGGTCCCGGAGTTCGCTCACGTGGTTGAACCGGAGCACGCAGCGAGGGCATTGCAACGTCTCCACGTACCTCTCCTTTCTCTCCTTCCGGCTTGTCGGGCGCGCACGTCGGGCAGACGCCGTCCTCGATGAACGCGACCGTCTGGTCGTGTGCCTGGTCGATGACCGAAGCGGGACTCGGTCAGGGCCGGCGCGTCAGGCTCGGCCGGGAGGGCGCAGACGAAGTCCTCGGGCACCAGCGTGAGAGGTCCGCAAGTGGGGCACCGCCCCCGGACCTTGGATCGGCCCTGCACGGAAGGCTCCTTTCTTTCGCCAGTCTGGCTTTGTCTTACAGCTTCCGCCTCCTCGCTCGCTTTGTCAACCGTCTGTCTTCAAGGTCTACTTTTTTTAGAGCCTCGGTGAGGGTCTAGCCACGTGGTTTGATCAGTCCGTCTTATTGTTAGAGTCGGGGCCGAGCCGAGGGACAGAAGGAGGAAGACAGTGGGACAAGTGATCGACGTCGTGCCGGCCCTCCAGCCGGGAGAGGGTCACGGGCGGTCCGTCGACCGCGTGAGGGCCGAGCGTGCGGCCGCGGACCTGCTCGACGCCCTCGGCGTCGACCTGACCGGT
>DATADL010000029.1:0-14624 GCA_036258555.1 Actinomycetota bacterium
CGTCCTCCCGGCCACCGAGGAGCTCATCTGGGGCTTCATCGTGTTCGGGATCGTCCTCCTGGTCCTGAACAGGCTCGTGTTCCCGAAGATCCGTCAGGGGATCGAGGCCCGCGAGCAGAAGATCCAGGGCGACCTCGAGTCGGCCGAGCAGGCGCGTGCGAGCGCGCAGAGCGAGCTCGAGCAATACCGCGCCCAGCTGGCGGACGCCCGCAGCGAGGCGAACCGCATCATCGAGGAGGCCCGTCAGCAGGCGGACCAAGTCCGCAGGGACCTCGAGGCGAAGGCCCGCAAGGACGCCGAGGAGATCGTCGCCCGAGCACAGGAGACGATCCAGGCCGAGCGCACGCGCACGATCCAGGAGCTTCAGGGCACGATCGCGGCGATCTCGATCGACCTCGCCGAGAAGGTCGTCGGGCGGTCGCTCGACGACCAGACGCAGCGTGAGTTCGTCGACGCTTACATCCGCGACGTCGCCGGCATGGGTGCGGACGGAGGCAGCAGGACTGCGCGGGCCGCCTCGGCGGGACGCCCGGAAGGAAGTTGATGGCCACCGACGAGCTCATTCACGGATACGCGGAGGCGCTCTTCTCGATCGTCCGGGCCGAGGGCGAGCTCGACCGTGTCGAGGACGAGCTCTTCCACTTCGGCAAGCTGCTCGACAGCAACCACGAGCTCAAGCAGGCCCTGTCGGACAAGAGCATCGACAAGGAGCAGCGCGCGAAGGTCCTCGAGGAGATCCTCGCCGGCAAGGTCAGCCCGCACACGTTGGGGCTCCTGGAGTTCATCGTCGCCCAGGGCAGGGCGCGGCAGCTGCCGCAGATCCTGGACGAGCTCTCGGACCTGGCGGCGGAGGCGCGCAGCTCCGTCGTGGCCGAGGTCCGTTCGGCCGTCCCGCTCGACCAGTCGCAGCGCGAGCAGCTCGCGGGAGCGCTGTCGAAGGCGACAGGCAAGAACGTCGAGGTGAAGGTCCTGATCGACCCGTCGGTGATCGGCGGCGTAGTCGCCAAGGTAGGAGACACCGTTATCGACGGCACCGTGAGGCGCCGTCTCGAACAGCTGAAAGAGCAGGTGAGGGGCTAGTGGCAAACGGAGACAGCGGCGCAGGCGCCGGGGGCACGCTGACGATCTCCCCCGAGGAGATCTCGTCGGCCCTCAAGCGCTACGTCACGGACTTCCGTCCGTCCACCGAGCGCGAGGAGGTCGGGATCGTCACCGAGGTCGGTGACGGCATCGCCCGCATCAGCGGGCTCCCCGGCGTGATGGCGAACGAGATGCTCGAGTTCCCCGGCGGGGTCGTCGGCCTCGCGATGAACCTCGACGAGGACGAGATCGGTTGCGTCATCCTCGGCGAGGCCAGCCACGTCGAGGAGGGGAACCCGGTCAAGCAGACCGGCAACATCCTCTCGGTCGGCGTCGGCGACGAGCTGCTGGGCCGCGTCGTCGACGCGCTCGGCAACCCCGTCGACGGCAAGGGCGCGATCCGTACGTCGGCTCGCCGGCCGCTCGAGGTCCAGGCTCCCGGCGTGACGGCGCGCCAGCCGGTGACCGAGCCTCTCCAGACCGGCATCAAGGCCATCGACTCGATGACCCCGATCGGCCGGGGGCAGCGCGAGCTGATCATCGGCGATCGCCAGACCGGCAAGACGGCCATCGCGATCGACACGATCATCAACCAGCGCGACCAGTGGGGCACCAAGGACCAAGTGAAGTGCATCTACGTCGCGGTCGGGCAGAAGGCCTCGACGGTCGCCGAGGTCGTCGGCGCCCTCGAGGAAGCAGGCGCGATGGAGTACACGGTCGTCGTCAACGCGGCCGCGTCCGACCCGGCCCCCTTCCAGTTCCTCGCCCCCTACTCGGGCTGCGCGATGGGACAGCACTGGATGGAGAACGGCGAGCACGCGCTGATCGTGTACGACGACCTGTCCAAGCAGGCGATCGCATATCGCCAGCTGTCGTTGCTGCTGCGCCGGCCTCCGGGCCGTGAGGCCTACCCGGGCGACGTCTTCTACCTCCACTCGCGTCTCCTCGAGCGCTCGGCGAAGCTCTCGGACGAGAACGGCGCCGGCTCGCTTACGGCCCTGCCGATCATCGAGACCAAGGGCGGCGACGTCTCCGCGTACATCCCGACGAACGTGATCTCGATCACCGACGGGCAGATCTTCCTCGAGTCCGACCTGTTCTTCTCGGGCGTGCGCCCGGCGATCAACGTCGGCATCTCGGTCTCTCGGGTGGGGGGGAACGCGCAGGTCAAGGCGATGAAGCAGGTCGCCGGCCGTCTGCGTCTGGACCTCGCGCAGTACCGCGAGCTCGAGGCGTTCGCGGAGTTCGGCTCGGACCTCGACAAGGCATCGCAGGCCCAGCTCGACCGCGGCGCGCGCATCGTCGAGATCCTCAAGCAGCCGCAGTACACCCCGTTCCCGGTCGAGGACCAGATCATCTCGATCTGGGCCGTGACGAACGGGTACGCGGACGACGTCCCGGTCGAGAAGACCTCGGCGTTCGAGGCTGCGTTGCTCGACCACGTCCGCACGCGGTACTTCGGCATCGGCGAGACGATCCGCACGAGCGGGAAGCTCGAGGAATCGGCGGAGCAGAGCCTGAAGGAGGCGGTCGAGGAGTTCAAGGCGACATGGGGTGACACCGTCGAGACGACTGCCTCGTCGGAGGGCGTCCCCGAAACGGGTGGAGGCGGGGCCGTCAACGCCGCGACCCCCGGCGACACGACGGCGAACCTCGACACGGCCGGCACGGACTCGGTCTCGGGGGAGTAGCCGGTGGCGCAGCTCCGGGACATCAAGCGCAGGATCGGGTCGGTCCAGTCGACCCAGAAGATCACGCGCGCCATGGAGCTCATCGCGTCCTCGCGCATCATCAAGGCGCAGCAGCGGGTCGACGCGGCCCGGCCGTACGCCGAGGAGATGCGAAGCCTCATGGCGTCCGTCGCCAGGAACGCCGGCAGCATCGACCACCCGCTCCTCAAGCAGCGCGAGGCGGTGGGCACGGTGGGGACGATCGTCGTCACCGCCGACCGCGGGCTCGCCGGCGCCTACAACTCGAACGTGATCCGCGTGGCCGAGCGCGACATGCGCGACCACGAGCAGACCCGGTTGTTCGTAGCCGGCAAGAAGGGCATCTCGTACTTCCGGTTCCGGGGCTACGAGCTGTCGGAGTCGTGGCAGGGGATGTCCGACCAGCCGCGGATCGACGACGCCCGCGCGGTCGCCAAGGCGGCGGCCGGCGCGTTCACGAACGGCGACGTCGACGAGGTGCGCCTCGTCTACACGAAGTTCGAGTCCGCGCTCACGCAGCGTCCGGTCGTGCTGAAGCTCCTGCCGGTGCCGCGCGAGGACCTCGACGAGAGCGAGACCTCGGGTGAAGGGGGCGGAGCGGGACCGAGCTACGTCTTCGAGCCGAGCCCGGAGGACATCCTCGGCTACCTGCTCCCGCGCTACATCGAGGGCGCCGTGTACCAGGGGATGCTCGAGGCCGCCGCGTCGGAGCACGCCGCGCGGCGCCGGGCGATGAAGGCGGCGACCGACAACGCGGACGAGCTCATCGAGAACCTCACGCGGGTCTACAACCAGGCACGTCAGGCAGAGATCACGACCGAGATCATGGAGGTCGTCGGCGGGGCAGAAGCCCTGCGCGCGGGCTCCGACAAGCAATAGGGAGAAGCCCATGGCAGTGACCGAAGAACGGATGACCAAGCCCCGCACGAGCGAGGGCCGCGTGATGACGATCACGGGGCCCGTCATCGAGGTCGAGTTCCCGCCGGACGCGCTGCCCGAGATCAACTACGCGCTCGAGGTCGAGCGCACGATCGAGGGCAAGACCGACACGATCACGGCCGAGGTGAGCCAGCACATCGGCGAGTCGGTGGTCAAGGCGATCTGCATGAAGGCGACCGACGGGCTCGTGCGCGGCACGAGGGTGCTCAACACGGGACTGCCGATCACGGTGCCGGTCGGCCCCGCTACGCTCGGTCATGTCTACAACGTGCTCGGCGAGCCCGTCGACGAGTCGACGCTGCCCGAGGACGTCGAGCGGTGGCCGATCCACCGTCAGGCCCCCCCGTTCGAGGACCTCGAGCCCAAGACCGAGATGTTCGAGACCGGCATCAAGGTCATCGACCTCCTCGAGCCCTACGTGCAGGGCGGGAAGATCGGGATGTTCGGCGGCGCCGGCGTCGGCAAGACCGTCGTCATCCAGGAGATGATCTACCGCGTCGCCGAGCAGCACGGTGGTGTCTCGGTGTTCGCAGGCGTGGGCGAGCGGACCCGCGAGGGCAACGACCTCTGGCTCGAGATGAAGGAGTCGGGCGTCCTCGAGAAGACCGCGCTCGTCTACGGCCAGATGGACGAGCCGCCGGGCGTCCGGCTGCGCGTCGCCCTGAGCGCCCTGACGATGGCGGAGTACTTCCGCGACGTCGAGCACCAGGACGTCCTCCTGTTCATCGACAACATCTTCCGTTTCGTGCAGGCGGGATCCGAGGTGTCCACTCTGCTCGGCCGCATGCCCTCGGCCGTCGGGTACCAGCCGACGCTGTCGGAGGAGATGGGCGAGCTGCAGGAGCGCATCACGTCGACGAAGGGCCGATCGATCACGTCGCTGCAGGCGATCTACGTCCCCGCCGACGACATCACCGACCCGGCGCCGCACACGGCGTTCGCCCACCTCGACGCGACGACGGTCCTCTCGCGGCAGATCGCCTCGCTCGGGATCTACCCGGCCGTGGACCCGCTCGACTCGACGTCGCGGATCTTCGACCCCCGCTACGTCGGTGACGAGCACTACAACGTCGCGCTGACGGTCCAGCGGATCCTGCAGCGCTACAAGGACCTCCAGGACATCATCGCGATCCTCGGCATCGACGAGCTGTCCGAGGAGGACAAGATCATCGTCCAGAGGGCGCGCAAGATCCAGCGCTTCCTCAGCCAGCCGTTCTTCGTCGCCGAGCAGTTCACGGGCCTGCCGGGCAAGTACGTGCCGGTGGCGGACACGATCGCCTCCTTCAAGGGCATCGCGGAGGGCGACTACGACCACCTGCCGGAGCAGGCCTTCTATCTCGTAGGCGGGATCGAGGAGGCCGAGGCGAAGGCGAAGGAGCTGGCGGAGTAGTGCAGGTCTCGATCGTCTCTCCCGAGGAGGAGGTCTGGCGCGGCGACGCGGACATGGTCGTCGCGCGCTCGCCCGAGGGCGAGTTCGGGATCATGCGCGGCCACATCCCCTTCCTCGCGGCCCTCGTGCCCGGTCGTGTCGCGGTCGTGACCGGGAACCAGAGAGAGGAGTTCTTCGTCCCCGGGGGTTTCCTCGAGGCCTCCGGGACGCAGGACGACTACCACGTGATCGTGCTGGCCGACTCGGCCGAGAACCTCGCGGACATAGACGTGGCCGAGGCGCGCCGGGTCGCCGACGAAGCAAGGCGCCGCCGGGACGAGGACACCGACGAGCGCGCCGAGGCCGAGATGAGGGTCGCGCTCGCGCGCGTCGAGATCGCGGAGAGCCGCGGCCACTAACGGATGGGCGGAGCCGACGCGCAGGGGGAGCTGAGGAACCGGATCTTCTGCTCCTCGTGCGGCTCGTCGACCGCGCGCCGCAACGGCCTTGCGCCGCTGGGCTGGCAGGAGATGCCGGACGCGAACAACCGGCGGATCGCGTTGTGCCCGGAATGCGTGCGGCGCAACCTGTGGCTGATCGAGGCCCGGCTGGACGTGGACCCGGGCTCGGGGTTCTAGATATACCGATTCGTCACGATCGCGCCCGGCTCGCGCGAGCCGGGTTCCGCCGCGAAGACCTCGTTCCTACAATCGACACGTGAGTCAGCCGGCCGACGTCATCCGAACCCCGGACCAGCGCCTGCGGATCTACGTCAGCGGCGATCCCGCGCTCCTGGGCGCAGAGCGCCTCGCCGCCCGCCGCGCCGTCGAGTCGCTTCACCTCACGCCGGTGACGGTCGACGTCGAAGGCGCGGCCGGTCGTCAGGTGGCGACGGCCTATCTGGGTCAGAGCAACGCCTTCGTCGGCGTGTACGGGCCCGCGCGCGGTGACGCGCCGGCCCCCGGCGCGTCGCTCCAGGAGTTCGAGCTCGCGGAGGCGACCGGGCTGCCGAAGCTCCTCTACCTGCGCGCCGGAGAAGGCGCCGCGGCGGTTCCGCCCTACGTCGAGGACGCCGCCCGAGAGGGCGCGCCGCTGAAGCGGTTCGCGGACGCCGGGGAGCTGGCCGACCTCGTCCGGGACGACGTCGCCGCGCTTCTGTCGCAAGCGTTCGCGGCGTCGCTCGCGGCCCCCGCGCCGCAGGAGACTGCGGCCCCGAAGGTCAGGCTTCCCGTCCACCTGACCCCGTTCGTGGGACGGTCGCGCGAGGTCGGAGAGGTCGCGACGCTGCTCGTCGAGCCCTCGACCCGGCTCGTCACGCTGTCGGGCCCAGGCGGGATCGGAAAGTCGCGGCTCGCGTTCGAGGTCGCGCGGGCGGTCGCGGACGAGTTCGCCGACGGGGTCGCGGTGATCCCGCTTTCCGCCGTCGCGGACCCCCACCTGGTGGTCCCGGCCATCGCCCGCGCTCTCGACGTCAAGGAGAGCGCCGAGCGCACCCTCGTCGAGAACGTCCGCGAGCTGCTGCGCACCAAGGAGATGCTGCTGCTGCTCGACAACTTCGAGCACCTCGTCTCGGCGGCTCACGTGCTGGCCCGGATCCTCGAGGCGTGCCCTCAGGTGAAGCTCCTCGTGACGAGCCGGGCCGTCCTGTTCGTCCGAGGCGAGCTCGAGTACCGGGTGCCGCCGCTGACCCTGCCGGCTGCCACGTCGGAATGCACGGCTGCGGGCGTCGGTGAGTTCGAGTCCGTGAGGCTCTTCGTCGAGAGGGCTCAGGCCGCGGACCCTTCGTTCGCCCTGACGGACGCGAACGCTAGGGCGATCGCGGAGATCTGCGGGCGGCTCGACGGCATCCCCCTGGCGATCGAGCTCGCCGCGGCGCGCACGCGGCTCCTCAGCCCGGACGCGATCCTGTCCCGCCTCGCCCACCGGCTCCAGCTCCTCACGGGCGGACCGGTCGACCTTCCCGAACGCCAGCAGACGCTACGGGCCACCCTCGACTGGGACTACGACCTGCTGGAGGCGGACGAGCAGGAGGTCTTCCGCAAGCTGGCGGTGTTCTCCGGAGGGTTCACGCTGACGGCGGCGGAGCGCGTGCTCGGCGACGAGCTGGACGTGCTCGACGTCGTCGACTCGCTCACCGCGAAGAGCCTTCTGGCCCAGGGCGACGAGGTCGCCGGCGAGACGCGCTTCTCGATGCTTCGCACGCTGCGCGAGTACGCGCACGAGAAGCTCGACGAGGCCGGCGAGAGCCCCGAGGTCGCAGGCGCACACGCGGCGTTCTTCCTCGCGCTCGCCGAGGAGGCGGGTCCGGAGCTGCGCGGCCCCCGGCAGATCGAGTGGCTCGAGCTGCTCGACCACGAAGCGGACAACATGCGGACCGCCCTGCGTCATGCGTCGGAGGCCGGCGACGTCGAGACCGAGCTGCGTCTGGCCGCGGCCCTCGGCGAGTACTGGGAGTTCCGGGCCCACCTGAGCGAGGGACAGCGGGCGCTGGAGGACGCGCTCGCGAAGGCCGAGGGTGCTCCCGCGCAGCTCCGGGCGCCCTGCCTCGAGTGGGCCGGCGTCATGGCCCGAGGTCAGGGGGAGTACAAGCGTGCGGCGGCCTTCGCCGACCGGGCGATCGCCCTCTACCGGGAGACCGGCGACGAGGGAGCCCTCTCCCGCGCGCTCAAGCAGCGCGGGATCATCGCCTCCGAGCGTGGAGACCGCGAGACGGCGCGGTCGTTCTACACGCAGAGCCTCGAGATCAAGCAGAGGATCGGGGACCTCCGCGGGATCGCCGAGGCGCGCAACAACCTCGGCGTGCTCGCACGGCTGGAGGGCGACCTCACCGCGGCGATCGACTACTACGAGCAGGCTCTCGGATACTTCCGCGACGCCGGCGACAAGAAGGCGATCGCCCGGATCCTCATGAACCTCGGCGAAGCGCGCCTGGAGCGCGGCGAGTTCGAGGCGGCCGAGGGCTTCATCAAGGAGAGCCTCAGGCTGTGCCGGGAGATCGGCTCGGAGTGGGACATCACCGACCTCCTCGAGCTGATGGCGACGGTCCAGAGCGCCTACGGCAACCCGACGGCCGCCGCGACCCTGTTCGGCGCCGGCGAAGCGCTGCGCGACCTGCTCGGCGCGCCCCTTCCCGAGGCCGAGGCCGAGGCGTACCGCGCGCGCGTCGAGACGGTGAGGCACGCGCTCGGCCCGGAGGAGCTCGAGCGGGCCTGGGCGACGGGCCGGGCCCTGGGCGGCGACGACGCCGTCGACTTCGCGCTCGGCCTCGAACGGACCGCCCGCCGGTGAGCACCTCGGTCCCGACGCTGACGCCCGACCAGCGCGTCCGCGTGTTCGTCAGCTCGACCCTGAAGGAGCTGGAGGCCGAGCGCCGCGCCGTGCGTGAAGCCGTCGAGAGCCTCCGGCTGACCCCCGTGATGTTCGAGCTCGGGGCGCGGCCGCATCCGCCGCGCGACCTCTACCGGTCGTACCTCGCGCAGAGCCACGTCTTCCTCGGCATCTACTGGGAGCGCTACGGGTGGATCGCGCCCGGCGAGGAGATCTCCGGCCTCGAAGACGAGTACCGGCTGTCCGGGAGGATGCCGAAGCTCATCTACATAAAGGAGCCCGCCGACCGCGAGCAGCGCCTGCGCGAGCTGCTCGACGCGATCCGCTCCGACGACGACGTCTCGTACAAGGGGTTCTCCACGCCCGAAGAGCTGCGCGCGCTCGTCCAGGACGATCTCGCCCTGATGCTGACCGAACGGTTCGCAGCGCCCCCACCCGCGCCACGACCCGTCCCGCCGGCGGCCGATCCCTTCCCCGTGCACGCGACCCCGTTCGTCGGGCGGGTCCGCGAGGTCGAGACTGTCCGCGGCCTCCTCGGGAGCGAGGACGTGCGGCTGGTGACGCTGACGGGGCCGGGTGGCATAGGCAAGTCCCGGCTCGCGTTCGAGGCCGCGCGCCCTCTGGGCGAGGACTTCCCCGGCGGGATGACGCCCGTGCTCCTCGGTCCGCTCGCGGACGCTTCGCTGGTCGTGCCGGCGATCGCCCGCGCGCTGGGCGTGAGGGAGAGCGCGGGGCGGTCCACGCTCGAGGCCGTCGCCGACCACGTCGGTGGCTCCAAGCGGCTGCTGGTCATGGACAACTTCGAGCACGTGCTGCCCGCGGGAGCGGCCGTGCGGGAGCTCTTGCTCGCATGCCCCCATCTGAAGGTCCTGGTCACGAGCCGCGCGGCCCTGCAGCTGACGGGCGAGCGGGTGTTCAGGGTGGAGCCGTTGTCTCTGCCACGCCTCGCGAACGTCCGCACGGTCGACGACGCGCGGGGCTGCGACGCCGTCGCCCTCTTCGCCGACCGGGCGCGCGTCGCGAACCCCGCCTTCGAGCTGACCGACGGCAACGTCGCGCAGGTGGTCGAGGTCGTCGACCGGCTCGACGGTCTCCCGTTGTCGATCGAGCTCGCCGCCGCGCGCGCCCGGCTCCTGTCGCCCCAGGGGCTGCTGGAACGCCTCGACGACCGCTTCCGGCTCCTCTCGCGGGGGCCGCGGGACCTTCCGAAGAGACAGCAGACGCTGCGCGGCCTCCTCGATTGGGACTACGAGCTGCTCACCGACGAGGAGCGCGCCACGTGGCGGCGCACGTCGATCTTCGCCGGCGGGTTCACGCTCGACGCCGCCGAGAAGGTCGTGTGCGACGAGGGCGGGGAGTTCGAGCTGCTGGACTCGCTCGACTCGCTCATCCGGAAGAGCCTGTTGCTGCGCGAGGACGTCCCGGGCGGAGAGCCTCGCTTCTCGATGCTGAACACCCTGAAGGAGTACGCGAGCGAGAAGCTCGCCGAGAGCGGCGAGTCGGACGCGATCGCCCGCCGGCACGCGGACTACTTCGTCGCGCTGGCGGAGCGCGCCGCCGCGCGCTTGCGGAGGGACGACCAGGCCCACTGGTTGAACGTCCTCGAGCTCGAGCACGACAACATGCGTGCCGTGCTGCGGACGGCGATCCGCCTCGGTGACGCCGCGCTGGAGCTGCGTCTCGCGAGCAGGCTGACGCGCTTCTGGGAGTACCACGCGCATCTGACCGAGGGGCAGCGGTGGCTCGAGGAGGCGCTGTCGCGCTCTGCGGACGCCGACCCGGCCCTGCGTGCGGACGCGCTAGAGGGGGCGGGGATCCTCGCGCTCGCCCAGGGAGAGCTCAAGCGTGCCACCGCACAGATGGAGGAGTGCGTCGAGATCCGCCGGGAGCTCGGCGATCCCTCGCGCCTCGGGAGCGCGGTGCGGTACCTCGGGCTCATCCGGCTCGACCGCGGTGACGTCGACGGCGCCAGGGGGCTGCTCGAAGAGAGCCTCGCCCTGCAGCGCGAGGCCGGGAACGAGGGCGAGCTCGCGACCGTGCTCACCAACGTCGGGATCGTCGCGATCCACGACGCGCAGTGGGAGAAGGCGTCCGAGCTGTACCAGCAATCGCTCGAGCTCTTCGCCCGCGCCGGCGACACCCTCGGGATGGCGCGGGCGATGCTCAACCTCAGCGACGTCCGCCTTCACAGCAGGGATCTCGACGACGCCCGCGACCTCCTGGAGCAGGCCCTGAAGATGTTCGAGCAGCTGGGGATGAGATGGGACATCGCGTACGTGATCGAGAACCTCGGGGGCGTGGCGGCGTACGCGGGGAGTCCCGTCGACGCGGCGCGCCTGATCGGAGCGGCGGACCGGGCGCGCGAGGAGCTGGGAACGCCGCTGCCGGACGCCGAGAAGGTCGCCTACAACCGGTACCTGGCGGCCGCGCAGGAGGCTCTCGGCGACGAGGCCTTCGCGCGGGCGTGGGCCGAAGGCCGGGCGATGACGCTCGAAGAGGCGGCAGACTACGCGCTGAGACGGTAGACGCGAGTGCTTTGTTCGCGCGCGTGACGCGGCGCGCCGTTTGTTTTGGTATTGCTTACATAGGGAATCGACCTACGGATTCGCATTGTCCCGATACCGAAAGGGGAGGGCATGGCAGAGGACAAAGGCCTTGTGGGCCGCGTCCGCGACGCCGTCGCCGGTGTCACGGAGGCTGCCGCCGGTGTGGTCTCGCCGGAGAGCTCCGGAACGGGGGCCGCAGCGCGTGCCCGCGATCTCGCCGCCAGCGCCGCGCAGAGCGCGGCCGATCTCGCACGGAGCGGCGGTGCCGAGGGCGGCGGGTCTGCGTCCTCCGGTGGGGGCTCGTCCTCGGGAGGCGGCGCCGCGACGCGGCGGTCGACCGGGGCGAAGAAGTCGACCGGTCGCAAGAAGTCGACGGCGAAGAAGTCCACCGGACGGAAGAAGTCGACGGCGCGGAAGTCGACGGGCTCCCGGAGATCCACCGGGTCCCGCAAGTCGACGGGGACGCGCAAGAAGTCGACCGGGCGCAAGAAGACCACGGCGAGGAAGTCCACCGGTGCGCGCAAGTCGACGGCGTCGCGCAAGAAGTCGACGGGCCGGAAGAAGACCACGGCCCGTAAGTCGACGGGCGGCCGGAAGAAGACGACCGGTCGCAAGTCCACCGGCGGCCGGAAGTCGACGGCCCGCAAGTCCACGGGTCGCAAGAAGACCACCGCACGCAAGTCGACGGGCGGGCGGAAGTCGACGGCCCGCAAGTCCACGGGCGGTCGGAAGAAGACCACCGGTCGCAAGTCCACCGGCGGCCGGAAGTCGACGGCGAGGAAGTCCACGGGCGGCCGCAAGAAGACGACCGGTCGCAAGTCCACGGGCTCCCGCAAGTCCACGGGCTCCCGGAAGTCGACCGGCTCCCGCAAGTCCACGGGCTCGAGGAAGTCGACCGGCTCCCGCAAGAAGAGCACGGGCCGCAAGTCCACACGCGGCCGCAGCTAGTCGAGCGTCGGACAGGGGCGGCCCGCAAGGGCCGCCCCTCTCGCGCCCGCCCTAAGATGCCGCCGTGAGGAGATACGTCGTCGACGGCCCGGTCGCTCTCGAAGGCGACGTCGCGATCAGCGGCGCCAAGAACGCGGCGTTGAAGATCATGGCCGCGTCCCTCCTCGTCGAGGGCGAGGTCGTGATCGAGCGCGTCCCGGACATCACGGACGTGCACCTGATGGCGGAGGTGCTCGAGCGTCTGGGCGCACGGGTCTCGTTCGGCGACGGGACCGTGACGATCGACGCGTCGGGCGAGCTCTCGGAGGAGACGCCGTACGAGCTCGTCACGCGCATGCGCGCCTCGATCCAGGTGCTCGGCCCCCTCCTCGCGCGGCTCGGACGGGCGCGCGTCGCGATGCCGGGAGGCGACGCGATCGGGTCACGGCCTATAGACCTCCACCTCCAGGGACTCGAGCGCATGGGCGCGAAGTTCACGTCGCAGCACGGCTACGTCGAAGGCGTGGCGCACCGTCTCCGGGCCGCCGACGTCCTCCTCGAGTTCCCCTCGGTGGGCGCGACCGAGAACCTCTTGATGGGCGCGGTGCTGGCTGAGGGACGCACGACGATCGAGAACGCGGCGCGGGAGCCCGAGATCGAGGACCTGGCCGCGTTCCTGAGCTCGTGCGGGGCGCGCATAGAGGGCGCGGGCACCCCGTTCGTGTCGGTCGAGGGGGTGGACGGCCTTCGCGGGGGCATCCGGCACAGGATCATCCCCGACCGGATCGAGTCCGGGACCTACGCGATCGCCGCGGCGGCGACCCGCGGAAACGTACGCCTTGTGGATACGCGTCCGGACTTCTTCGAGCTCCCGCTGCAGAAGCTCGAGCAGGCGGGAGCCGAGGTCGACCGGGGCGACGGAGAGGTGAGGGTCCGGATGAGGCGCCGGCCCGCGTCGCTCGACGTCTCGACGCTCCCGCATCCGGGATTCCCGACCGACCTCCAACCCCCGATGATGGTCCTGCTGGCGCAAGCCGACGGTTCCTCGATCGTGACCGAGAACGTGTTCGAGGCGCGCTTTCTGTTCGTGGACGAGCTGAACCGGATGGGATGCCGGATCAGGGTCGAGGGCCACCACGCGGTCATCCGCGGGATCGAGCGTCTCTCCGGCGCGCCCGTGCGCGCCCCGGACATCCGCGCCGCGGCGGCGCTCGTGGTGGGCGGCCTCTGCGCCGAGGGCCGGACGGAGGTCTACGACACCGGCCACGTCGAACGCGGGTACGAGAGGTTCGTCGACAAGGTGAACGGCCTGGGGGCCGGTCTCTCTCTGGTAGACGACTAGCTCCCGGACCCGACCTATCGTGAGCGGGTGTCCCGGACGCTCCACCGGTTCGCCCGCCCCCTGATCGCGCTCGTCGCCGCGGCGGCGTTCGCCCCGCCCGCTTTCGCGGCGCGAGCTCCCGGCGCGCTCGTCGGCCCGATCAGGCTCGTCCCGAGCGGTCCCGACGCCACCCAGGTGGCCGGCCTCCATCGCTACTTCGGCGACGTCGTCCTGTCGCCCGCGTCCGACGGGCTCGTGGTGGTCAACCGGCTGTCGCTCGAGCGATACCTCCTCGGGTTGAACGAGGTGCCGCCGGGATGGCCGGAGGAGGCGCTGCGCGCCCAGGCGGTAGCGGCGCGTACGTACGCGCTGTGGACGCTGTCGCGACCTCCCGCGGGGGCCGCGGCGACGTACGGCTTCGACATCTGCGCGTCGGTCGAGTGCCAGGTCTTCTCCGGGGCCGACGTCGTCGCCACCCCGGACGGGCGGCGGTGGGCGGCCGCGGTCCGCGACACCGCCGGCGAAGCCGTCCTCTACAGAGGCGCGCCGATCCTCGCCCGCTACCACTCGACCTCGGGGGGCGCCACGCTCGACAACTCCCAGGCGTTCCCGGGGGAGCCCGACTATCCCTATCTCCAGGGGGTGTCGAGCACGACCGAGCAGGGTTCGCCCCTGTACCGCTGGACGGTGCGGTTCCCGCTCGAGCACCTCCAGGGGATGCTCGCGGGCGGGGGGATGTGGACGGAGGCGCACGGGAGGCTCACACGTGCAGTCACCGTCCGTTCGTCGGCCGGGCTGCACTACCCCGACATCCTGCTGACCGGAACGAGGAAGAGGCTGCGCGTCGACGCCGAGACCCTGCGCGACGTCGTCCGCACGCAGGGGCCCGCGCTGTATCCCGGCGTCTACCCGTCGCCGTGGATCACGACCAGTGGGAGGCTCCCCGAGACGCTGCCCGCGAACCGCGTGGAGATCGTCACGCGCCGCGGGGTCGCGATCGTCAAGGGGAGGGGTTGGGGACATGGCACGGGGATGTCGCAGTGGGGCGCGTACGGCCTCGCCCGCGCCGGAGCGACCTACCGGGAGATCCTCGCCCACTACTACAGGGGGACGACCGTAGGGGAGGTGGACACGTCTGCGCCGATCGCCGTCGGCGTCGCGTGGGGACGGCCCTCGGTCGTCGCGACCGGCGCGTTCGACGTGGTCGACGGACGGGGCGACGTCGCCGTGCGCGGCGCGCTCGGTTCGTGGACCTTCACGCCCGGCGGCGCAGGAGTGGTGCGCGTCGAGCCGCCGCAGGGTCATTCGCTCGCGTTGCGAGTCGGGATCGTCCGCGCCCCGAAGCGGGCCGCGCCGGGCGAACGGGTCGCGATCACCTATGCGCTGTCGAAGGCGGCCCGGCTCCG
>DATADL010000030.1:0-9990 GCA_036258555.1 Actinomycetota bacterium
AAGGTCGCCGCGATCGTCGGGCCCACCGCCGTCGGCAAGACCGCCGCCTCGCTACGCGTCGCCGAGGAGCTCGGCGCCGAGATCGTGTCCGTCGACAGCATGCAGATCTACCGCGGGATGGACGTCGGCACCGCGAAGCCGGCGCGCTCCGAGATGGAGGGCGTCCCCCACCACCTCGTCGACCTGCGCGACGCCGACCACGAGCTCACGGTCGCGGAGTACCAGGAGCTCGGGCGCACGGCGATCGCGGACATCACGGCGCGCGGCCGGCTCCCACTGCTGGTCGGCGGCAGCGGGCTCTACTTCCGGGCGATCGTCGACGACCTCCGTTTCCCTCCGCGCTCGGCCGAGGTGCGGCGCGAGCTCGAAGAGGAGGCCGAGGAGCTGGGGCCCGCCGCCCTCCACGCGCGCCTGACCGAGGCAGACCCCGACGCTGCGGCGCGGATCGAGCCCGGAAACGTCCGCCGGATCGTCCGCGCGCTCGAGGTCATCGCGATCACCGGCGGCCGCTTCTCGGACAACGTCACCTGGGACAGCTACGAGAGTCGCTACGACCTCGCGGTCGCGGGGCTGGAGCGCGAACGCGGCGACCTCCACCGGCGGATCGAGCGGCGCGCCGGGGCGATGCTCGCGGCGGGCCTCATCGACGAGGCGGAAGAGGTCCGCCGGAACGGCGCGGGACGCACCGCCGCGCAGGCCGTGGGCTATCGGCAGGTCCTCGAGGGCGGAGGAGCAGACGAGATCGCGCGCGCGACGAGGAGGCTCGCTCGCCGGCAGCTGGCGTGGTTCAAGGCCGACCCGCGCGTGCGGTGGTTCGACGCCGCGGCCCCCGCCGTGGAGGACGCGCTCGTGGCGTACTTCCGCGAGGCTTTGGCCTTACCCTCTATGCCATGAGGTTCGCCAAGTACCAGGGCATCGGCAACGACTTCGTCATGTTCGCCGACCCCGACGACCGCCTGCGCCTGACTCCCGAGGCGGTGCGGGCGCTGTGCGATCGCCGCTTCGGCATCGGGGCCGACGGCGTCATCCGCGTCGCGCCCGCCGCCGACGGCGGGGACTTCTTCATGGACTACGTGAACTCCGACGGCTCGCTGGGCGAGATGTGCGGGAACGGGATCCGCTGCCTCGCGGTGTTCGCGGCCGCGGAGGGGCTCACCGACAAGGCCGAGCTGAGGGTCGAGACGAGGGCCGGGCTGAAGACCGTCTGGGTCGCGGACGGCGGTATCCGCGTGGACATGGGACCGCCCCGCTTCCGGCCGGAGGACGTCCCCGTCCTGTGGCGGGGCGACGACGCGCTCCACGCGAAGGTCGAGCTGGACGACGAGGTCGTCGAGGTTGCGTGCCTCAGCATGGGGAACGCGCACGCGGTGCTGTTCGTCGACGACCTGCATTCGGTGCCGCTCACCGGCCTCGGCCCCCGCATCGAGACACACGCGATGTTCCCAGCCGGCACCAACGTCGAGTTCGTCGTCGCGGAGTCGGCCGAGAGGATCGCGATGAGCGTGTGGGAACGCGGATCGGGGCAGACGCTCGCCTGCGGCACCGGGGCGTGCGCCGCCGCGGTCGCGGCGAGGCTCCTGCGCGGCACCCGCGAGACCATGACCGTCGCCATGCCGGGTGGCGAGCTGGCCGTCGAGTGGGCCGGCTCGCAGACCGACGTGCAACCCGTCTACATGACAGGCCCGGCAGTGAAGAGCTTCGAAGGCGACGTGGAGCTGTAGTGCGCGCTGCGCAACGCATCGAGAAGCTCCCGCCGTACCTGTTCGCCGAGATCGACCGGAAGGTCGCGGAAGCGAAGGCCCGCGGGGCCGACATCATCTCGTTCGGCGTCGGCGATCCGGATCTTCCGACGCCGCCGCACGTCGTCGAGGCGCTGGCTCGGGCGGCCGCCGACCCCGCGACGCACCGGTATCCCTCCTACACGGGGATGCCGGCGTTCCGCGAGGCGATCGCGGCGTGGTACGAGCGCCGCTTCGGCGTCCGGCTCGATCCCGGCGAGGACGTGCAACCGCTCGTCGGGTCGAAGGAGGGGATCTTCCACCTGCCGGTCGCCTTCGTGGATCCCGGCGACGTCGCGTTGATCCCGGACCCGGGCTACCCGGTCTACGAGACCGGCACGATCCTCTCGCACGGCGAGCCCCTGCTGCTGCCGCTGACGCCCGAGAACGGCTACGTCCCCGACCTCGACTCGGTCCCGCAGGAGAAGCTCGAGCGCGCGAAGGTGCTGTGGCTCAACTACCCGTCCAATCCGACCGCCGCGTGCGTCGACGTCGACGTGTTCCAGCGCGCGGTCGACTTCTGCCGCGCTCACGACCTCTTGCTCGCGCACGACGCCGCGTACACCGAGATCACGTACGACGACTACGTCGCCCCGAGCGCTCTCGAGGCCGACGGGGCGGAGGACTGCGTGGTCGAGTTCCACTCCCTGTCCAAGACGTACAACATGACGGGCTGGCGCATCGGCTGGGTGGCCGGCGCGCCCGTCGCGATCGAGGCGATGAAACGCCTGAAGACGAACGTGGACTCCGGCATCTTCGACGCGGTGCAGCGTGCCGGGATCGCCGCGATCGAGGGCCCCCAGGACTACCTGCACGAGTGCGTCGCGACCTACCGCCGCAGGCGCGACCTGCTCTGCGACGGGCTGAAGTCGATGGGCGTCGTGGTCGAGCCGCCGCGCGGGTCGATCTACGTGTGGGTCCCCGTCCCCGACGGCCACACGTCCGAGAGCTTCACCGAGCTCCTGCTGAACGAGGCCGCGATCGTCGTAGCGCCCGGCAACGGCTACGGCCCCTCGGGGCAGGGCTTCGTCCGGTTCTCGCTGACGCTCGCGGACGACCGGCTCGAAGAGGGCGTCGAGCGACTCCGGAAGGCCTTCACCTGACGCACGCGACGCGCCCCGAGCGCGAGAAGGCGATCCTCGTCGGCGCCGTCTTCGGCGAGGGGTCGGCCGAGGAGGCCGAGTGGTCGCTCGAGGAGCTCGAGGCCCTCGCCGACACCGCAGGGGCCGACGCGCTCGACCGGGTCGTACAGCGCCGCGACAACCCGCACCCGGCGACGTACCTCGGGCGCGGGAAGGTGCAGGAGGTCGTCCAGACGGCGACGGCGCTCGACGCCGACATGCTGATCTTCGACGACGAGCTCACGCCGGCGCAGGGACGGAACCTCGAGGAGATCGCGGGCGTGAACCCCCTCGCGGAGCGCGGCCTCAAGATCATCGACCGGACCGGGCTGATCCTCGACATCTTCGCCCAGCACGCGCGCAGCGCCGAGGGCAAGCTGCAGGTCGAGCTCGCGCAGCTCAACTACCGGCTCCCGCGGCTGCGCGGCTGGGGCGACGTGCTGTCGCGGCTCGGCGGCGGGATCGGCACGAGGGGGCCGGGCGAGACCGCGCTCGAGGCCGAGCGCCGCGCGATCCTCCGGCGGATCCAGCGCGTGAAGAAGGACCTCGCCGACCTCGAGCGGACGCGTCTCGTCAAGCGCAAGCAGCGGACCCGCACGGGCGTCTCGGTCATCGCGCTAGTCGGCTACACGAACGCGGGGAAGTCCACGTTGCTGAGGAGGCTGACCTCCGCCGAGGTGCTCGTGCAGAACCAGCTGTTCTCGACGCTGGACCCGACGACGCGGAGGCTGTCGCTGCCCGGCGAGCGCGAGGCCCTGCTCACCGACACCGTCGGCTTCGTCCGCAAGCTCCCGCACCAGCTCGTCGAGGCGTTCCGCTCGACCCTGGAGGAGGTGCGCGAGGCGAGCATGCTGCTCCACGTCGTGGACGCGAGCCGCGATCCCGAGCGTCAGATCGCGGCGGTCGACGCCGTGCTGCGCGAGATCGACGCCACCGGCAAGCCGACCGTGCTCGCGCTCAACAAGAGCGACCTGCTCACCGACCCGGAGCGCGACAAGCTTCGCGGCCGGTTCCCCGACGCGGTGCTGTGCTCCGCCGCGAAGGACGAGGGCATGGAGGATCTCGTAGCGAAGCTCGCGCACGAGCTCGCGCGGCTGAAGGTCGAGGTCGTGCTGGACCTGCCGTTCGATCGGGGCGACCTCGCCGCGCGCGTCCACGCCGAGGGAGAGGTGATCGAGCAGTCCCACACGGCCGCGGGGACGCACCTGGTCGCGCGGGTCGACCGCGGCCTCCTCGGGGAGCTGTCCCCGTTCCTCACCTCCGCGTCGGAGTGAGCGGCCGGAGGAAGGGCGCGCTCGCCGCGGTCGCGTCGCTGCTCCCCGCGGAGGCGGCGGAACGGGTGAGGGATCTCTGGGGCGAGCTCGAAAAGGAGCTGGGGCTGAAGGCCGCGACGATCTCGCCGCTGCCGCACTTCTCGTACCAGGTGGCCCGCGACTACGACCTCGACGCGCTGGCCGAGGTCGTCTCTTCGCTGGCCGCGGCGTCGCGCCCGCTGCGCGTCCAGACCGCGGGCCTCGGGATCTTCACCGGCCCGGCGCCGATCGTCCACGTGCCCGTCGTGCGGAGCCCGGAGCTCACGCGGTTCCAGCTCGCGGTGTGGAGCGCCGCGAGCGTGGCCGCGACCAAGCTCGACCAGCACTACCACCCGGCCTCGTGGGTGCCGCACGTCAGCCTCGCGTTCGGCGACACGACGCCGGCGACGGCCGCCGCCGCGGTGGAGCTGCTGGCGGAGCGCGACCTGTCGTGGGACCTGGAGCTCGAGGACCTCTCGATCGTCAAGGGGGCCGGGAACGAGCCGCAGGTACTGGCCGGCCGCTACCCGCTGGAGGGCGTGGCCCGCAACTTCTGACGCGCCGCGGTGCGAGGATGGCTCGGTGGGGTGGAAGCCGGCGGTTGCCGCCGCAGTCCTGGTCATGCTCGTGTCGTGCGAGCCGGCGCGCGAGGCGGCCGCGCCCGTAGAGAGCCCCGAGCCCGGCGAACCGTCGGTCGCCTTGGAACGGGTGGAGCTCGACGTGCTCGGCGACTTCGCCGTCGCGCCCGCGCTTCCCGACACGACGGTGGACGCGACCGGGTCCCCCTCCATGGACGTCGGCAACGGAAGCGTCGTGATCCTCGCCCTCGAACGGCCCCCGACTCCTGCGCGCTGCCTGGCAGAGGTGCGTCTGCGGTTGTTCCTCGAGGAGTGGAGCGAGCTCGCCGCCGAGGAGCTGGCGGTGTATCCGTCGCACGTCTTCGACGCGCTCCGGAAGAGCGACGGCGACCGGTTCGGGTACTCGGGCTCGCTCCTCGACGTGCGTCCGCGCGCGACCCTCGACTCGTCGGCCACCGGCTGGAGCGACTGGGACGTCACCGCGATAGTGAAGCTGTGGACGGGCGGCGGCGCGTTCCCGTCGCGGGGGCTGTTCGTTCCCGAGCGGGGCCCGATCGTGCTCGCGCTGCGCGACGTCGACCTCGCGCCGCCCTTTGCGAACGCGCGGATCGCCTCGACGGAATCGGGGCACGCCCCGCATGCCGTTGCCCTGGTCAAGAAGGAGTGCCCGGACGAGGGGCGCGCCTGACCGCGGGAGCCGCTGAGCCGGGAGCCGCTCCTACACCTTTCGGAAAACCGCGACGACCTTGCCCAGGATCTCCGTCCCCGCCGGCGCCTCGAACGGCTGCAGCGCCGGGTTCGCCGGCTCGAACCACACCGCCGACCCCCGGTGCCGGATCGTCTTCACGGTCGCCTCGGCCTCGTCGCCGAACTCGCTCGGCATCATCGCCGCCACGATCTCGCCCGAGTGCGCCGTGGGCTGCTGGCGGACGATGACGAAGTCGCGGTCGAGGATCCCCGCGTCGATCATCGAGTCGCCGTGGACCTCGAGCATGAAGACGTTGCCGTCGCCGACCAGCTCGGCGGGCATCGGGTAGACGTCCTCGACCTGCTCCTCGGCCAGGATCGGCGTCCCCGCCGCGATCCGTCCCAGCAACGGCACGGAGCGGGCCGGCCGCCGCTCGGCCGCCAGGCCGGTCTCGGGGTCGTACAGCAGCTCGACCGCGCGGGGCTTCGTCGGGTCGATCCGGAGGTAGCCCTTCCGCTGGAGGGCCTGCATGTGGGAGTGGACCGTCGAGCTCGAGGCCAGGCCGAGGGCGTCGCAGATCTCGCGGACGGAGGGGGGGTAGCCCCGGTCGGCGACGGTCTCGGCGATGAACTCGAGCGTCTGGCGCTGGCGGTCCGTCAGTCCCTCGACCATCGAAGCCTCCTGTCTGGGTACGGACGCCGGGGCGGCGCCGTCCGAACGGGTGTTCGCCACACCGTACGCGACCCCGAGGCGTAAAGCAAGAACGTACGTTCGGCCCGCCCCCTTGCACACGAACAGACGTTCGCTTACGATGGGAACACACGTTCGGTCCAGCCCGGAAAACTGTCACACCCCCTGGCTAGCGTGGCCTCACAGCCAGCGACCACGGAATCGAAGGAGGCCCACAGTGGCGGTTCGCAGCGAAGACCTCGCCTTCCCCGGCCCGGACGCGGTCGTCTACCGGTTCCCTGCGACGGCCGCCAGGCGCAGCGCCCGGCGCAGGATGTACGCCCGCCGGCGGATGACCGTCGCGACGCTCGCCGTGGTGGTCGTGGCGACCCTCGCCGGAGGAGGGGTCGCGGAGACCGCTCCGGAGGCCCCCGCCCGACGGGCGGTGACGGTCCGGCCGGGCGACACGCTGTGGGGGATCGCCGAGGCCCATGCGCCCGCGGGCGTCGACGTGCGGGCGTACGTCGACACGCTGATCGAGCTCAACGGGCTCGAGGGCCCGCTCCAGGCCGGGACGCGGCTCCGGCTCGTGCGCGGCCGGGGGTGATTCGCGCGTTATTTCTTGCCGACTTCCCTTGACTCCCACCCGCTACCTGCGCGTAATTACATTTCTGTGATGCCACCAGATATTGTGGTGGCCACGGCGAGAAGGCCCCAGATGTGGTGGATTCGAGGAAATCGCCGGATCGGGGGCATGGGAGAATGTCAGTGGCCCGGCGCAGCCGCCGGACCGCCTTGGAAGGGGGCTGTGGCGTGGCAGGAGTGACCACGAAGACGGGTGCCACCGAGGGTCTGGGCATCCGGCGCTACTTCACCACCGAGGGCGTCCACCCGTACGACGAGGTCGAATGGGAGCTGAGGGACGCCGTCATCCAGAACTACCGCACGGGTGAGGTCGCGTTCGAGCAGAAGGGGATCGAGTTCCCCAAGACGTGGTCCCAGAACGCCACCAACATCGTCGCCCAGAAGTACTTCCGCGGCGGGCTGGACTCGCCCCGGCGCGAGCGGTCCGTCAAGCAGATGATCGACCGCGTCGTCGGGCGCTACGAGGAAGAGGGCCTCGCCCGCGGCTACTTCACCGACTCCGGCGAGGCGAAGGTGTTCGCCGACGAGCTCACCCACCTCCTCGTGACGCAGAAGGCGGCCTTCAACTCGCCGGTCTGGTTCAACGTCGGCTGGCAGCCGAAGGGGTCCGAGCAGGTCTCCGCCTGCTTCATCCTCGCGGTCGAGGACCACATGAGCTCGATCCTCAACTGGTACGTCGAGGAGGGCACGATCTTCAAGGGCGGCTCGGGCTCGGGGATCAACCTCTCGACGATCCGCTCGAGCAAGGAGCACCTCGCGTCGGGCGGCACGGCGTCGGGCCCGGTCTCGTTCATGCGCGGTGCGGACGCGTCGGCCGGGACGATCAAGTCCGGCGGCGCGACGAGGCGTGCCGCGAAGATGGTCGTGCTCAACGTCGACCACCCCGACGTCAAGGACTTCATCTGGTGCAAGGCGCTCGAGGAGCGCAAGGCCCGGGCCCTGCGCGAGGCCGGGTTCGACATGGACCTCGACGGCAGCGACTTCCACTCGATCCAGTACCAGAACGCGAACAACTCGGTCCGCGTGACGGACGAGTTCATGAACGCGGCCCTCGCCGACGCGGACTGGGAGCTGAAGGCTGTCACCACGGGCGACACGCTCGAGAAGGTGAAGGCGAAGGACCTGCTGCGCCAGATCGCGGACGCGGCGTGGCAGTGCGCCGACCCCGGGCTCCAGTACGACACGACGATCAACGACTGGCACACGTGCCCGAACTCCGGTCGGATCAACGCGTCGAACCCGTGCTCCGAGTACGTGCACGTGGACAACTCCTCGTGCAACCTCGCCTCGTTGAACCTCATGAAGTTCGTCGACGAGAACGACGAGTTCGACGTCGAGGGCTTCAAGCACGCGGTCGAGATCGTCTTCCTCGCTCAGGAGATCTCGGTCGGGTTCGCCTCCTACCCCACGAAGAAGATCGCCGAGAACTCGTACCGGTTCCGCCAGCTGGGCCAGGGCTACGCGAACCTCGGCGCCCTCCTCATGAGCCAGGGCCTGGCCTACGACTCGGACGAGGGCCGCGCGTGGGCCGCGTCGATCACCGCACTGATGACCGGCCACTGCTACGCGACGTCGGCCCGCATCGCCGAGAGGGTCGGGCCGTTCGCCGCCTTCGAGGAGAACCGCCAGCCGATGCTGCGGGTGATGGACAAGCACCGCTCGGCGGCGTACGAGATCGCCGAGGGCCTCGCGCCGGCTCCGCTGCTCGACGCGGCGAGGGCCACGTGGGACGAGGTCGTCGAGCTCGGGGGGCGCCACGGCTACCGCAACGCGCAGGCCACGGTGCTCGCTCCGACAGGGACGATCGGGCTGATGATGGACTGCGACACGACCGGGATCGAGCCGGACCTCGCCCTCAAGAAGACGAAGAAGCTCGTCGGCGGCGGGACGATGTCGATCGTCAACCAGACGGTGCCGCGGGCGCTGCGCAAGCTCGGATACGGCGAGGGCCAGATCGCGGAGATCGTGGCCTACATCGACGAGCACTCCCACGTCGTGGGGGCTCCGCACCTGCGTGAGGAGCACATGTCGGTGTTCGACACCGCCATGGGCGAGCGCTCGATCCACTACATGGGGCACATCCGGATGATGGCGGCTGCGCAGCCGTTCCTGTCCGGCGCGATCTCCAAGACCGTGAACATGCCCGAGAACGTGACGATCGAGGACGTCGAGCAGGCGTACGTCGAGGGGTGGCGACTCGGGCTCAAGGCGCTGGCCATCTACCGCGACAACTGCAAGACCGCTCAGCCGCTGTCGGTCACCAAGAAGACGCGCGCGGCGGCCTCGGACGGCGCGCAGGGCGCAACGGAGCCGGAGAAGGCCGAGAAGCTCGCGACCGACCTCCCCGAGCCGGTCCGGCGGCGTCTCCCGCGGGCCCGGCGGTCGATGACGTTCAAGTTCCGCGTCGCCGACACGGAGGGCTACCTCACTGCGGGCGAGTTCCCCGACGGCAACCCCGGCGAGATCTTCCTGCGGGTCGCCAAGCAGGGGTCGACGCTCGCCGGGATCATGGACGCCTTCGCGGTCTCGATCTCGATGGGCCTCCAGTACGGCGTGCCGCTGTCGGCGTACGTGAAGCAGTTCACGAACACGAGGTTCGAGCCGTCGGGGATGACCGACGACCCCGAGTTCCGGATCGCGACGTCGATCCTCGACTACGTCTTCCGGCGGCTGGCCGTCGAGTACCTGGCCGACGACGAGCGGCACGCCCTGGGGATCCGCACCTCCGGCGAGAGGCAGGCCGAGATCGAGGCCAAGCTCGAGCCCGTCGCCGGCGACGCCCCCCAGGGGAACGGCAACGGCAGCGGGAACGGCAACGGCAAGAAGTCCGAGGGCGAGGGCGTGATCGTCCTCGGGCCGGTCGCCGGGGCGAACGTCGGGTCGCTCCCGTTCTGCGGGACCTGCGGGGTCCAGATGAACCCGGCCGGGTCCTGCTTCGCCTGCCCTTCGTGCGGGTCCACGAGCGGGTGCTCGTAGGTGGCCGACACCAAGCACTGCGGGGAGTGCGGGGCGGAGCTCAAGCTTCGTCCCGCCTCCTGCCCGCTGTGCGGCCGCGAGACGCCGTTCGTCCCGAAGGAGCGCGTCGCGATCGATCTAGACGGCTACCAGCAGAACGTCCGGTCGCTGCGGGACGAGCTGCACCGCATCCGGGCGGACCAGGCGGAGGCCGTCTGACGGATACTGGCGGCATGAGAAAACTGCTTGCCGCCACCGTTCTCG
>DATADL010000031.1:0-1574 GCA_036258555.1 Actinomycetota bacterium
GAGATCCCCGTGGTGGTCCCTTCGCGGGCGTCGACGCTGATCGTGAACGCGGTGCCCATCGACTCGGAGTTCTCGGGCGACATCAACGGGAGGTTCAGCTCCTCCAGGCGCGCCGCCTCCATGGGGACGCAGATGATCCCCGAGCAGTAGCGGACCATGAACGAGACGTGCTCGGGCGTGACCTTCTCCGCCGCGAAGATCAGGTCGCCCTCGTTCTCGCGGTCCTGGTCGTCGACGACGATCACCATCTTGCCGTCCCTGACGTCCGCGACCGCTTCCTCTATACGTGCGAATGGCATCTCCGCTTACCGCCTTCCTTCTCGCGGTCCCGCCGGCGCGGCCCCGCGATCGAGCAACCTCTCGACGTACTTCGCCAGCACGTCGACCTCTACGTTCACCGTCGAACCGACCTTCATCGCCCCGATGGTCGTCTCCTTCAACGTGTGCGGGATGATCGCGACCTGGAAGGTCGTCCGCCCTACCTCCACGACGGTCAACGACACGCCGTCGAGAGCCACGGACCCCTTCGCGACGAGATAACGAAGCACCTCGTCGGTGGCTTCCAGCCACAGCCGTCGCGATCCCTCGTCTTCCTCGACGCGGGCCACGCGCGCGACCCCGTCGACGTGTCCCTGCACCAGGTGGCCGCCGAGCCTGTCGCTCAAGCGCGCAGGGAGCTCGAGGTTCACGGACGCGCCCTTGCGGAGCCGCTCGAGCGTCGAGCGCGCGAGGGTCTCCCCCATCACCTCGGCGGAGAACCGGCGGCGGGAGGTGTCCACCGCGGTCAGGCACACCCCGTTCACGGCGACGGAGTCGCCCTTGTGGAGCTCCTTCGCGATCTCGGGGGCCGCGATCTCCAGCGCGAGGAGGCCGCCCCGCGAGCGCGCGGCCGTCACCTTGCCGAGGTGCGTCACGATCCCGGTGAACATCAGGGCCTCACTAGCGTCACCAGCACGTCGTTGCCGGCGTGCACGACGTCTTCGACCCGGAAGCGGAGCGCGCCGGCCATCGAGGAGACCCCGAGGTCCTCGAGCGCCAGGCCTCCACCGGTGAGGACAGGGCCGTAATGGAGCTCGAGCCGGCCGGCCAGGCCTTCGCGGATCAAGCTCGACGCGAGCCGGGGCCCGCCCTCGCAGAAGACCTCGACGACGCCGCGTCCGCCCAGGTGGTCCAGGAGCGGCGAGAGGTCGACGCCGCCCCCGGCGTCCGGGAGCACGAGCACCTCGGCCCCGGCCTCCTTCCACGCGATCTGCACGTCGTGGGGGCATGCAGCCGTCGTGGCGACGACCGAGCCCTCACCGAGCGCGGCGGCCTCCGGGGTGACGCGGCCGCGAGCGTCCACCACGACGCGCAGGGGCTGGCGGGGCGCGGCGACGTCGCGGACCGTCAGCCTCGGGTCGTCCGCGAGGACCGTTCCGGCTCCCACCATGACGGCGTCGCACTCGAGACGACGTGCGTGCACGATCCGCCGGGCCTCGGGTCCCGTTATCCATCGCGAGGACCCGTCGGGCGCGGTCATGCGGCCGTCGAGCGTGAGCGCGAGCTTCAGCGACACGAACGGGCGGCCGGTCCGG
>DATADL010000032.1:0-2876 GCA_036258555.1 Actinomycetota bacterium
ACGATGAGTGCCACACCGAGCGCTCCGTCGCCATTCAGGATCAGGGCGAACCCGCCAATGAGTACGACGAGAGCGAGGATGAACGCGAAAATCTGACCGCGGTTCGCCCGCTCATTGGCACTATCTACGACGGATTTCTCAACGGCCTGCCGATGCTCGCTCTGGCTTTCGGCCATCTTGATGATCCTGTCCGCAGCGCCCTCGGAGACCTCCTCGTACTTGGCGAGTTCCTCGGCCGGAGGGAGGGGTCCGTGTGACAGCGAGACTTCATGCCTTACAAGCTGACCTCCCTGAGGAGGGCCTGCGGGTGTCATTGCGCGAGGAGGGTTGTTGCTCTTCCGCTTTTGCTTGCCGCGCTTGTTGCTCACTAGACGCTGGCCCGCTGCTCCTCGATCGCGTAGTAGAGGTCGTCTCCAACGGCAGCCCAATCGAGGGCGAGGGACAGCTGATCATGCGCGACTGTGGTCGGCGCCCAGTTGTAGAAAGTGAGCGTGTCTCCGAAGTCCACCAGGCGACCAGCTGCCTCGGCAGCCGAAGGCCGGGCAAAGAGGAAGAACGACCGGCAGTAGGAAGGCATGTCCCAAGCATAGAACCGAACCGCAGTTCGGCGCGCAACCCCCTTAGGGCTACTCAACCCTGTTCAGACACAGCTATTTGTGCAGGCCACGCATTTTCTGTGCGGAGGACTTCTAGTGCAAAGCCAGCCTAGGAGTCTAGAGGCCTAGAGGGCCCCCGGCCGGCCGAGCCAGGCGCCGGCGCGGCCTCAGGGGTTTCCCTCGATGCAGGCGGGCGAGCACAGCCGAAGCGTCGCCCCCTCGCTCACCTCGACCAGGGCCCAACGCTCGCCGCCGAACTCGCCCTCGGCCAGGATCTCCCGGTAGATCACCGAGCCGGGACCCGCCGGGACGACGAGGTGCGTCGGGCGAAAGCGCCCGGCCGCGGCGCCCTCGTTCCAGGCCTCCGCCAGGTCGGCGTAACGGATCCGCAGGTCGTTGCCGTCGAGCCGAGGGTCGTCGTAGTGCGCGAGGCGGGCCCCCGACATCTGGAACAGCGCCCAGAGCACGGCGTAGCTCCCTCCGGCCACGACGTCGTCCGGGCCGAGGACCTCCCCCGCGGCGCGGGCGAACGAGCCCGGCGCGTAGTCGCCGTCCCCGTACACGTAGCCGGCCCTGTCCTCTTCGAGGATCGTCTTCATCCGGAGAGACGCGAGGACGGGCGACGCCGCCGCCACGAGCAGACCCGCGCCCGCGGCGACCGCCGCGACGACCCGCCCGCGCCCGCGCAGCCACTCGTAGAGGTGCACCACGGCGACGCCCCCGAGCGCCCCCGCCAGCAGGTGGACGGGCGGCCACATCCGGCCCTGGTGGAGAAGCGTCGCGTTGTTCCAGACGCTCCAGTCGAAGACGTCCCGCGCGACGGCAAGCCCGAGGAGCGCGGTGCTCGCGCACACTAGTGCCACCAGCACGCGGCCCCCCGCGGTACGCGCCGCGGCGACGACTCCTCCCGCAGCCAGCGGGAGCAACAGCCCGTACGACCCGAGCGCGGTCGGAAGCGGCCACTCCATACCGAGCCGCGGCGTGATGTCGACGAACCCGCCGTGGCGCAGGTATCCGAGCGCGACCGGCGCGGCCCACAGCGCGAACACCACGAGCGCCGGAACGGCGAGCTGCACGAGGGCGCGCAGCCGCCCGCGCCTCACGAAGAAGATGCCGGTCGCGGCCCACGCGAGCGCGGTGAACAGCATCGGCACGCTGACGACCCCGACGAGCCCCGCGACCGCGCCTCCCGCCACTCGTGCCTTGGGCGTACCCCGCTCGATCGCGAGGACCAGGAGAAGCGCAGCCGCTCCCGCAACCACCAAGCCGACCTCGCGCGGCATCGCGGGAGGCAGCAGCTCGTAGACGGAGTTCGGGGATGCCGCGACGAGATCGGCGCCGAAACGTCCGGCGCGGGGGCTCGGCTCGAACGCCGGCTCGCGCGCGAGGACCCAGCCGAAGCCCCCGACCAGCGAAGTGCACGCCGCGGCGGCCACTCCTGCTCGGGCGTGCACGCGGCGCGCGAGCCCGGCTGCGACGAGCGGGATCGCTGCGAGCAGCACGACGTGGACGGTCTCGTGCGCGAGCAACGGCGTGGAGGAAGGAACGAGACGGACGAGCCCCGCGAGCGCCGCGTGGTAACCCCAGGGATAGGCGTTGCGGGCGAGCTCCGCGGCGGGTCCCACGGGGACGGGCTCGCCTCCCAGGAGCTGCTCGGTCCATCCCAGATGCCACGGCGGGTCGCCCGTCCGCACCCCGGAGCCGGCGAGCAGCACGGGCAGGAAGTAGAGCGCGGCGAGCGCGGCGCCGAGCAGCAACGCGCCCCGCCAGCGCGCGCCGCGGAGCTCGCGGGCGTCCGACCGCGCGAGACCGGTTCGCGCCCACAGCACGACGGGCACGCACGCGAGCAGGGGGACGGCCGCGGCGTTGGCGAAGACCGCGCCGCGCGAGACGACGTTGAAAAGCATCGCGGCCACCGAGAAGCACAGGAAGCCGACCGGCACGAGTGCCGCTCTCTCGACGACGCCGAGGTCGCCGAGCCCCGCGACCCGCTGCAGCAGGCGCGCGGTCGACCAGCCGACGAGGGCGAAGAGGAGGAGCTGGGCGAGGACGAGCGCGAGGTCGCCCGCGGACACTATGGCGAGCGTTCCGGCTCAGTCCGCCCCTGCGCGTCGACGCGGACGAGGACCTCTCCCGCGCCCGCCGTCTTCCCCACCTCTGCGTTGACTTCCGCGACGACGCCCGCCGCAGTAGCCGCGATCGCGTTCTCCATCTTCATCGCCTCCAGGACGACGAGCGTCTGCCCGGCCTCGACCCGGTCGCCGGGCGACACCAGCACCT
>DATADL010000033.1:0-3387 GCA_036258555.1 Actinomycetota bacterium
CCCGAAGGTCGCGAGGTCCTCGCCGGCGTCGCCCCGTTGATCAGCGAGCGGCTCAAGCGGCTCGACGAGGCGCCTCCGATGATCCGGTTCCTGTTCGAGGACGTGACCCCGGAGGGCAAGGCCGCGAAGGCGCTCGACGGACAAGCGGAGTATCTGGAGGCCGTCGCCGCCGGGCTGGGACAGCTGGACAAGTGGACGACGCCCGCGATCGAAGAGGTGCTGCGGGGGCTCGCCGAGGAGCGCGGCCTCAAGCCGAAGCAAGCGTTCCAGCCGGTGCGCGCCGCGGTCACGGGAACGCTCGTGTCGCCGCCCTTGTTCGAGAGCATCGAGCTCCTCGGCCGCGAGAAGTCCCTCGAGCGCCTGCGGTATCCTGCGGGGCCTTGATTGGGGCGTGGGGTAACCTGGCAGCCCGTCGGATTCTGGTTCCGATAGTCCTGGTTCGAATCCAGGCGCCCCAGCGCTGGAAGGAAGAAAAACCCGGCCCCGTAGTCTAGTTGGCCTAGGACGCCGCCCTCTCAAGGCGGAGATCACGGGTTCGAATCCCGTCGGGGCTACGAGAGCGGCATACACGCGAGGAGAGTGAGATGAACCGGACGGACCTGGTCGAGAGGCCGTACCTGCGGGACGACCTGCCGACGTTCCGCGCCGGTGACACCGTGAGGGTGCACGTGCGCGTCGTCGAGGGCGAGCGCGAGCGCATCCAGGTGTTCGAGGGCATCGTCATCCGCCGGCGTGGCAGCCAGCTCTCCGAGACCTTCACCGTCCGCAAGATCAGCTTCGGCGTCGGCGTCGAGAGGACGTTCCCCGTCCACTCGCCGATGATCGCCAAGATCGAGGTCGCGGCGCGAGGCGACGTCCGCCGGGCCAAGCTCTACTACCTCCGCTCCCGCGTCGGGAAGAAGGCGAAGGTAAAAGAGCTCCGGGACAGGTAGGACCCACTCAGTGGAGTCCCAGCACGCGGCACCGCCGCCGCCCCCTCCTGCCGCTCCCGACGAGCCGGCCGGCGCCGACGCGCCCGCCCCCGAGGAGGAGACACCGAAGAAGAAGCACTCGTTCTGGCGCGAGCTCCCGGTCCTCGTCGTCATCGCGTTCGTCGTCGCCCTGCTGATCAAGACCTTCCTGCTGCAGGCGTTCTACATCCCGTCGGCGTCCATGGAGCCCACGCTCGTCGAGGGCGACCGCGTCCTCGTCGAGAAGATCAGCTACCGGCTCGGCGAGCCCGAGCGGGGAGACGTCGTCGTCTTCGAGAAGGAGTTCGCCACCGCGATCATCCCGGCCGAGGACGACCCCTTCTGGGAGGACATCGGAAGCGCTATCAAGGGCCTGTTCGGATTTCCCACGGGTGGCACGCAGGACTTCATCAAGCGCGTGATCGCGGTCGAGGGGGACACGGTCGAGGGACGCGAGGGCCGCGTGTACGTCAACGGGGAGGCGATCGACGAGCCCTACCTGGCCGAGGGCACGGAGACGTCGCCGTTCGCAGCGGTCGACGTCCCGAAGGACATGATCTTCGTGATGGGCGACAACCGCGGGAACTCCGACGACTCGCGCGCGTTCGGTCCGATCCCGGTCGACGAGGTCGTGGGCCACGCGTTCCTGCTGCTGTGGCCCCCGTCTGATTTCGACACGCTGTAGCCCGCATGCCGCGGGTACACGAGGTCGCCAAGCAGCTGGGCGTCACCTCCAAGGAGGTCCTCGCGTGTCTCGAAGAGCTCGGCGAGCCCCGCACCACGCACGCGTCGTCGGTGGACGACGCGCTCGCCGCGAGGGTCAGGGAGGCGCTGCGGCCCGAGCCCGAGCCCGAGCCGGAACCCGAACCCGAGCCCGAGCCGGAACCTGAGCCCGAGGCGGCCCCGGCCCCCGCCGGGAAGAAGAAGCGCTCCTGGCTCCGCCACCTCGCCGAGCTGCCCGTCCTGGTCCTGATCGCCTTCGTCATCGCGATCGTGATCAAGACCTTCCTGGTCCAGGCGTTCTTCATCCCCTCGGGCTCGATGATCCCGACGCTCCACGTCGGCGACCGCGTCCTCGTCGAGAAGGTCTCCTACCGGTTCGGCGGTCCCAAGCGGGGCCAGGTCGTCGTCTTCGAGAAGGACGTCTTCGGAGAGACCCCGGACCTCCCCTGGTACGACGACGCCCGCAACTTCGTCCGAGAGCTGCTCGGGCTCCCCACCGGCATCGAGGAGGACTACATAAAGAGGGTCGTCGCCGTCGGCGGGGACACGATCCGCTA
The DNA here is from genome assembly GCA_036258555.1 of Actinomycetota bacterium. Lineage (GTDB taxonomy): Bacteria > Actinomycetota > CADDZG01 > CADDZG01 > WHSQ01 > JALZEG01. Next base: position 2,231 of record DATADL010000033.1, read on the forward strand.
CTACGGCCAGCCGAGGCGGCTCTACGTGAACGGCACGGAGGTGCCGCAGGACTACGTCAACCGCGGCGAGGACCGGGCGAGCCCGACGATCACCGCCCAGGACTGCAAACGCCTGCAGATGCAGACGGACGGGGGAGGGTGCGTCGTCCCGGCGGGCAAGGTCTTCGTGATGGGCGACAACCGCGGGAACTCCGAGGACTCCCGGATCCTCGGCCCGATCGACGAGGACAAGATCGTCGGCCACGCCTTCCTGGTGATCTGGCCGCCGAAGGACTTCGGAACGCTGTAGGTACCATCCGGGGGATGGTCATGGACGCGACCGGGCTGCTGGAGGCCCGCCTCGCCGGAGCGGGGTTCGAGAAGGTGGCGGGCGCCGACGAGGTCGGGCGCGGCGCCCTGGCCGGGCCGCTCATGGCGGCGGCCGTGATGCTGCCGCCCGACACGTGCATCGAGGGCCTCAGGGACTCCAAGATGTGCACGGCCCTGCAGCGCGAGCGGCTCGCCCGTCGGATCAAGGAGGTCGCGGTCTCGTACTGCGTCGTCCGCGTGGGTCACGAGAAGATCGACCGGGACGGCCTCCAGCGATGCAACCTCCAGGCCCTGAGGCGTGCGCTGAAGGGGCTGGACGAGGAGCCCGACTACGTCCTCGTCGACGCGTTCCGGCTGCGCCGGGCGGCATGGCCGACGCTCGGCGTCAAGAAGGCCGATGCCGTGTCGACGAACGTGGCGGCCGCCTCGATCCTGGCGAAGGTCGAGCGTGACAGGGCGATGCGCCGCTATCACCGGCGCCACCCCGAGTACGGGTTTGCGACGAATGTCGGATATGGGACCAGGGAGCACTGGCGCGCCCTACAGCAATACGGGCCGAGCCCCATCCACCGCCGGTCTTTCTACGGCGTCGAGGGGTTCGTGGACGCCGATGGCGTCTTTCGACCCCACTTGGCGCGAGACTTGGACGAAGAAGGGATCGAGCTCGAAGAACAGGAGACGGGATGAGCGTCGAGGACCTCGAGAAGTACGAGGCCGAGATGGAGCTGCAGCTCTACAAGGAGTACCGGGACGTTCTCCCGATGTTCAAGTACGTCGTCGAGACCGAGCGCCGCTTCTACCTCGCGAACGGCGTGAACGTCGACACCCGCCACGTCGGCGCGAAGGTG
>DATADL010000034.1:0-23587 GCA_036258555.1 Actinomycetota bacterium
CTGGCCCCCGAAGGACTTCGGGACCCTCTAAGGTCGAGGGTGATGGTGATGGACGCGACCGGCCTGCTCGAGGCCCGCCTCGCGGGGGCCGGGTTCCACAAGGTCGCCGGCGCCGACGAGGTCGGGCGCGGCGCCCTCGCCGGCCCGCTGATGGCGGCGGCCGTGATCCTCCCGCCGGGGACCTGCATCGAGGGGCTCAGGGACTCGAAGATGTGCACCGCGCTCCAGCGCGAGCGGCTCGCCGAGCAGATCAAGGAGATCGCGATCTCTTACTGCGTCGTGCGGGTGAGCCCCGAGAAGATCGACCGGACGGGTCTCCAACGGTGCAACCTCCAGGCGCTGCGCCGGGCCCTCAAGGGTCTGTCCGAGGAGCCCGACTACGTGCTGCTCGACGCGTTCCGGCTCCGGAGGGCGGCGTGGCCGGCGCTCGGCGTCAAGAAGGCCGACGCCGTGTCGACGAACGTCGCCGCGGCTTCCATCCTGGCGAAGGTCGAGCGCGACCGGTCGATGCGGCGCTACCACCGCTAGCATCCCGAGTACGGGTTTGCGACGAATGTCGGATATGGGACCCGCGAGCACTGGAACGCGCTGCAGCAATACGGGCCGTGCGCGATCCACCGCCGGTCCTTCTACGGCGTCGAGGGATTCGTGGACGCCGATGGCGTCTTCAGGCCGCATCTGGCGCGAGACTTGGAGGACGAGTTCGACGACCAAGAGCTGGAGGAGACCGAATGAGCGTCGAGGACCTCGAGAAGTACGAGGCCGAGATGGAGCTGCAGCTCTACAAGGAGTACCGGGACGTTCTCCCGATGTTCAAGTACGTCGTCGAGACCGAGCGCCGTTTCTACCTCGCGAACGGCGTGAACGTCGACACCCGCCACGTCGGCGCGAAGGTGTGGTTCGAGGTCGAGCTCACCGACGCGTGGGTGTGGGACATGCACCGTCCCGCCCGCTTCGTGTCCCACGTGAAGGTCGTCACGTTCCGCGACCTGAACGTCGAGGAGCTCGCGCAGCTCGCCGAGCGCGACATCATCCCGGACCCGCCGGGGATGGCGACCTAGCCTTTTCCGTCACACCCCTTCACTAGGTTCGCGCGCATGCACGCGCGCTCACGCCTCGGCCGCAGCGGCGAGGACGCCGCCTGCGACCTCTACGACCGCCTCGGCTTCGAGGTCGTCGAACGCAACTATCGCTCGGGACGCGGCGAGATCGACGTCGTCGCCCGGCGCGGCGCCACGCTCGTGTTCTGCGAGGTGAAGACCCGCCGCTCGGAGCATTGGGGCGCGCCTGCCGAGGCGGTCGACCGCGTCAAGCAGGCGCGCCTGCGCCGGCTTGCGGCGGCGTGGATGGCCGAGCGGCGTCCGGGCTCCGTCGACGTCAGGTTCGACGTCGTCTCGGTTATCGTCCGCGGCGACGAGATGGACGTGACGCACTTCCCCGACGCGTTCTAGGAGGCCTGTGGGCGAGTACGAGTCGTTGACGTGGGACCTCGAGGGCCACGTGGCGACGGTCACGCTGGACCGGCCCGCGAAGAAGAACGCGATGTCCTGGACGATGTTCGAGGAGATCCGCACGGTGTTCGACCGCGCCTCCGCCTCCGACGACGTCCGCTGCCTGGTCGTGACCGGGGCGGGCGGGGCGTTCTGCAGCGGCGCGGACCTCTCCGACCCCGCGAACCTCGTCGACTCCGTCTTCGCCTTCAAGGAACGGATGCGCACGATCCACGCGATCGCCACGTCCGTCGTGGAGTGCACCGTCCCGACGATCGCGAAGGTGACGGGGATAGCCGCAGGCGCCGGATGCAACCTAGCGTTCTGCTGCGACCTCGTCGTGGCCACGCGCGACGCCGCCTTCGCGGAGCTGTTCGTGAAGCGCGGCCTGGTCGTGGACTTCGGAGGATCGTGGGCTCTGAGCCGGCTCCTGCCCCTCAACCGGGCGAAGGAGCTGGCGCTGCTGGGCGACACGCTCTCGGCGGAGGAAGCCGAGCGCTGGGGCCTGGTCAACCGCCTCTGCGACGCGTCCGAGGTCGACCAGGTCGTCAAGGACCTCGCCGCGCGCCTCGTCGCCCTGCCTCCGCGAACCGTCGCGATGATCAAGGAGAACCTGAACGCGGCGGGCCACCGTTCCCTCGACGAGAACCTGGACGCCGAGTCGTTGACGCAGTCGCTCGCCTTCGGCAGCGACGACACGCGCGAGGCCCTCATGGCCTTCGTCGAGAAGAGAGAGCCGCGCTTCCGGGGCCGCTAGCGGTTTTCGTCGTACCCCCCGGCTAGCTTTCGTGGGGGCCGCGCACCCGGGAACGGAGGTTGCGCGTGCTCGCGAAGACGTTGTCGGTCGCCCTCGTCGGCGCCGACGCTCACCTGGTCGAGGTCGAGGTCCACGCCACGCAGGGCGTCCCGAACTTCACGGTCGTGGGGCTCCCTGCGAAGTCCGTGCGCGAGGCGGAGCAACGCACGCGCTCGGCCCTGCTGTCGAGCGACCAGCGCTGGCCGCCCTGCCGGACGGTGGCGAACCTGGCCCCCGCCTCCCTCCGCAAGGAAGGGACGCACTTCGACCTGGCGATAGCGATGGGGATCCTCGCGGCCGATCGCCGCCTCGACCCGGCCCAGGCCGGCGGATGGGTGTTCGTAGGGGAGCTGAGCCTCGACGGTTCGGTTCGCCCCGTCCGCGGCGTCCTGCCGGCCGCGATCGCGGCGAGGCGCTCTGGCTGCCGGGGGCTCGTGTGCCCGGCGCGCAACGCCGGCGAGGCATCGTTGGTGGACGACCTGACGGTGGTTCCCGTCGAGACGCTCGGACAAGGCATCTCGTTCTTGAGGAACGCGTGGTCTCCTCCACCGATCGCGACGGCTGCTCGCGACCAGGCGGCTTCAGGCGATGTCGACGACATGTCCGAGGTACGCGGGCAGCCTTTCGCCCGCGCTGCCGTGGAGGTCGCCGCAGCCGGAGGCCACAACCTGCTGATGGAGGGCTCCCCGGGATGCGGGAAGACGATGATCGCTCGCCGCCTTCCCGGGATCCTGCCTCCGATGTCGAAGGAAGAGGCCCTCGACGTCACGCGGGTCCATTCCGTCGCGGGCCTCATCGGTGAGGACGCACGCCTGGTGGATCAGCGACCGTTCAGGACACCCCATCACAACGTCTCGGTTGCAGGGCTCGTGGGCGGAGGGCCGGGCCTGCCGCGGCCCGGGGAGGCAGTCCTCGCGCATCACGGCGTCCTCTTCCTCGACGAGCTGCCGTTGTTCAGGCGCGACGTCCTCGAGTCGTTGCGAGGGCCCCTCGAGGACGGGGCGGTCCGCATAGCAAGGAGTGCCGGGGTCGTGACGTTCCCCTGCAAGTTCTCTCTGGTCGCGGCGATGAACCCGTGTCCCTGCGGGCACGGCTCCGACAGCGGGCGATGCCGGTGCCCCCTTCAAGCGATACAGGCATACAAGGCGCGCGTATCGGGGCCGCTTCTCGATCGGTTCGACTTGCAACTCGGCATGACGCGTCTGGACGCAACGGCGCTGCTGAGTGAGCCGCCGGGCGAGTCGTCCGCGGCGATCCGATCGAGGGTCGAGCTCGCCCGCGCCCGTCAGCGGGAGCGGTACGAGTCGCCTACCGAGACGAACGCCAACGTCACCAACGCGACGATCCGGCGCCGTGGGCGGTTCCGACCCGAAGCGTTCGAGCAGCTCCATTCCGTCATCGATCGATACCGGCTCACCGGACGAGGCGTGGACCGCGTGCTGCGCGTCGCTCGCACGGTCGCGGACCTGGAAGGAGACCCCGACGTCCAAGCGCGTCACGTCGACTTCGCGCTGGGGCTGCGCGGCGTTGCCGAGCCCGCGGAGGTGGCGGCATGAACCTCCGGACGATCGACCGCGCCGCGCCCGAATGGCCGGAGTCGCTGCGTAGGTTCACGACGGAGCAGCCGATCCGGCGACTGTTCGTCCGGGGCCGGCTCCTCCCGTCTGGGAGCCGATCCGTCGCCGTCGTCGGGTCCCGGCGACCCACTGCGGCGGGCGTGCATGCCGCGGCGTCCATCAGCCGCGGTCTCGTCGAAGCGGGATTCACGGTGGTGTCTGGCCTCGCCATGGGGATCGACGCGGTCGCGCACAAGGCCGCGCTCGATCAAGGGGGCCACACGGTCGCGGTCCTCGGCTGTGGCCACGACGTTCAGTATCCAAAGGTGAACTCGGCGCTGCGTGGGCGGATCGAGGCGACGGGAACGGTGGTCTCGGAGTACGAGCCGTCGGTGCAGCCCCAGAAGCTGCATTTCCCGGAGCGCAACCGCATCATCGCCGGCCTCAGTCAGGCCGTCGTCTTCGTCGAGGGAGGCGAGAGGAGCGGGGGCCTCATCACCGCTCATCATGCATTCGAGGCCGGGCGCGAGGTCTTCGCCGTTCCCGGAAGCATCCACAACCCTCTCGCCGCAGGCCCCAACGAGCTGATCCGAACGTGCGGAGCGAAGCTCGTTACCGATGTCGCCCACATAATCGAGGATCTCGCACCGGGACTCGTGTGGGGTGACGACGACTCGGGTCCACCCGCCGGCGATCCGGCGGTCAATGTCGTCGAGCGGAACGTGCTGCTGTTCCTGGACGACGCTCCGGTCGCGCCCGACAAGCTCTGCATGCAACTCAGGCTTACGTGGGGCGAGGCGGCCCTCGCCCTCGCGGGGCTGGAGGCTCGGGGGTACGCGCTCAAGAGGCGGGCCGGATACGTCTTGACCGCTGCAGGGGGACGGGTTCGCGCGAGCCTCTCGGTTGACGAAGAGGGCTGAGGTCACGCGCTATGTGTACGTCGCGGGGTACCGACCTCCCGGGAGACATATAAGGCGCCCGAGCGAGGAATGCCTGAATCTTCGGGTAGGAACAGCCCGAGCAAGGAGGGATCGATGAACGACGCAGAGAAGCGCACGCCGGAAGATGTCGACCCGAACGACCCCAACGAGGCGCCGGTCGACGGGCCGGGCGGGGACGAGGGTCCCGGCGGGCTCGGCGGGACTTCGCAGGACACGCCCGGCGAGGTCGAGGGCGGAGGCACGTCGGGGGCCTAGGGGCCGTCGCGACCGCCAGGGTCGTTGACTCCCCGCGGCCGGGAAACGATCCTGGCCGTGTGGCTCGTGTGACTGATGTTGTCGATGGGTTCCTCCGCGCCTGCGAGGCGGAGCGGGACCTCTCTCCGCACACGATCGCGGCCTACCGGCGGGACCTCGACCAGCTCACGGAGTGGCTCGCCCGGGCCGGGGTGTCCGACGTCGAGCGGGTGGATCGCAGGCTGCTCCGCCGGTACGTCGCGTTCCTCGATACGAAGGGGCTGGCGCGCCGGTCGATCGCCCGGAAGGTGAGCGCGGTCCGGTCGATGCTCTCCTGGGCGGTGCGGCACGAGCTCGTGGAGTCGAACGCCGCCGACGACGTGCCGGTGCCCAAGCTCGACCGGCCGCTGCCGAAGGTGCTGAGGGCCGCCGAGGCCGCCCGGTTGTGCGAGCTGCCGCCCGACGACGACCCGGTGGGACAGAGGGACCGGGCGGTCCTCGAGCTCCTGTACGGGTCGGGGTTGCGGGTCGCGGAGCTGTGCTCGCTCGACGTCGACGACGCGGACCTGGGCGAGGGCCGGGTGCTGGTCACCGGGAAGGGTCGCAAGCAGAGACAGGTCCCCATGAGCGCGCCCGCGCGGCGGGCCGTCACGCGCTACGTGGGGGAGGGACGAAAGGAGCTGCTGCGCCCGAGCACGCCTGCCGAGGCGCGGCACGCGCTGTTCCTCAACTCGCGCGGCGGACGGTTGGGCCCCCGCAGCGTGCGTTCTATGCTTGCCCGATATCTGTCCGCCGAGGGCGCCGTCCCGGTGGGCCCCCACGCGCTGAGACATTCCTTTGCCACGCACCTGCTGGACGGGGGGGCCGACCTGAGGGTGGTGCAGGAGCTGTTGGGCCATGCGAGTCTCGCCACGTCCCAGATCTACACGCACGTCTCGACGGAGCGTCTGAAGGCCGTATATGAGCGAAGCCATCCCCGGGCATGAAGGCGGCGGCCAGGCCGCCGGTCCGCTCGCGAGCGCGCCCGAAGGGGTGCAGGAGGCGTGGGCCGAGTACAAGTCGAGCGGCTCGGGGGCCGCGCGCGACGCGCTGATCCTCCATTACTCGCCGCTCGTGAAGTACGTAGCCGGCCGCGTAGCCGTGGGGCTTCCCGCGAACATCGAGCAGGCGGACTTGATCTCGTACGGCATCTTCGGGCTGATCGACGCGATCGACAAGTACGACCAGAGCCGCAACATCAAATTCGAGACCTACGCGATCAGCCGGATCCGTGGCGCGATCATCGACGAGCTCAGGGCGATCGACTGGGTCCCTCGCAGCGTCCGGTTCAAGGCGAGGGAGGTCGAGAAGGCGTACTCGATCCTCGAGAACAAGCTCAAGCGCCCGCCCTCGGACAAGGAGATCGCCGAGGAGATGGGGGTCTCCGTCGACGAGCTGAACCACATCTACACGCAGCTGTCGACGGTGTCGATGGTCGCCCTGGACGAGCTCATGGCCGTCGACGGGGGCCAGGGCGACAAGCTGTCGCTCGTCGACACGCTCGAGGACACGAAGACGGTCTCGCCGATGGACGCGTTCGAGTCGGTCGAGATGAAGGACATCCTCACCGAGGCCGTGAACAGGCTCCCCGAGCGCGAGAAGGTCGTCGTGACCCTCTACTACTACGAGGGCCTGACGCTCGCCGAGATCGGGCAGGTCCTCGGCGTCACCGAATCCCGCATCTGCCAGATGCACACCAAGGCGGTGCTCGCGCTGCGCGGCAAGATCGCCGAGGCGACCGACCCGGGGTAGACTCCGCCCCGCATCACAAAATCCACACGCCCGACATCCTGGCCCCGCGCGGCCGGGAGCTTCGGTCCCCGACGAGGGGTGCGATCGGGCGGAGGCCAACCGAAGGAGGTACTCGTGCCTGTCGTCACGATGCGACAGCTGCTGGAGGCTGGGGTCCATTTCGGACACCAGACGAGACGCTGGAACCCGAAGATGAAGCGCTTGATCTTCGCCGAGCGCAACGGGATCTACATCCTGGACCTCCAGCAGACGATGACCGGGATCGAGAAGGCGTACACGTTCACGCGCGACCTCGTGGCCGGCGGCGGGACGATCCTGTTCGTCGCCACCAAGCGCCAGGTCCAGGACGCCGTCGAGGAACAGGCGCAGCGCTGCGGGATGCCGTACGTGAACTTCCGCTGGCTCGGCGGGATGCTCACTAACTTCCGCACGATGCACGACCGCATCAAGCGCATGCGCGAGCTCGAGGAGATGGACCAGACCGGCGCCCTCGACACGCTCCCGAAGAAGGAGGCGCTGTCGCTGCGGCGCGAGTACGACAAGCTCGCCCGGAACCTCGGCGGGCTGCGCCACCTCGACAAGCAGCCGGAGGCGGTCTACATCCTCGACACGAAGAAGGAGGAGATCGCGGTCCGCGAGGCCAAGAAGCTCGGGATCCCGATCGTCGCCGTGCTCGATACGAACTGCGACCCGGACGACGTCGACTACGCCATCCCCGGCAACGACGACGCGATCCGCTCGGGCGCGCTCCTCACGAGGGTGATCGCCGACGCGGTGATCGAGGGCAAGTCGATGCGCGGCGACCAGGACGAGACCGTGACCGCCGCGGCCGCCGCGACCGCGGACGGCGAGGTGCTGCCGGGCGCCGCGGCCGAGCCGAAGGCCGAGTGGGAGCTGCAGCTCGAGGCCGAGGAGCAGGCCGAGCGCGAGAAGGCGACGCAGATCGCGACCGGGGGCGGGGACGTCACGCCTCCGGGCGGCACGACGACAGACCAGACCGCGGGCACGCCGGTGGAGGAGAGCTCGCTGTCGGCCCCCGTGAGCGGGGGCGCCGGCGACACCGGAGCCGCGGACGACAAGGGCGACGAGCCCGGCGACCGCTCGCACCCGAGGCCCAAGGAGGACGGCAATGCCTGAGATCTCTGCGAAGGACGTGAAGGCGCTGCGCGACGCGACCGGCGCCGGGATGATGGACGCCAAGAAGGCCCTGGTCGAGACCGGCGGCGACCTCGACAAGGCTAAGCGCCTCCTGCGCGAGAAGGGCCTCGCCGACGCCGCGAAGCGGACCGGCCGCGCCGCGAGCGAGGGCATCGTCTACAGCTACATGCACAAGCCCGACCCGAACTACCCGCCGAAGCTCGGGGTGCTGCTCGAGCTCAACTGCGAGACGGACTTCGTCGCGAAGACCGAGGCGTTCGAGCGGCTCGCGAAGGACATCGCGATGCACATCTCGTTCGCGGACCCTCAGTGGACGACGCGCGAGGAGGTCCCGCAGGACATCATCGACGAGGAGTCGGCGATCTACGCGAAGCAGGCGAAGGACTCCGGCAAGCCCGAGCAGGTCGTCGAGAAGATCGTCGCGGGCAAGATGGAGTCGTTCTACAAGGAGCGGGTCCTGCTCGACCAGGAGTGGATCCAGGACAAGTCGAAGTCGATCAGCCAGCTGATCGACGAGGCCCGGTCCAGCATGGGCGAGAACGTCGGCGTCGGACGGTTCGCACGGATCCGCGTCGGCGAGGGCGCAGAGGGCTGACGCGTTGCAAGAGGGCGGCGTCGCGCCGGAGGCGAAGTACAAGAGGGTTCTCGTAAAGCTCTCCGGTGAGGCGTTCGCGGACCCGCAGCACGGGTTCGGCATCGACCCGAGGATCGTGGCGTCGATGGCCCGCCAGATCGCCGAGGCGCAGGAGCTCGGCGGGCAGCTCGCGCTGGTGATAGGCGGCGGCAACATCGTGCGCGGCCTGTCGGCCTCCGCGCAGGGGACCGACCGCACGACCGCCGACTACATGGGGATGCTGTCCACTGTCGTCAACGCCCTCGCGCTGCAGGACGCGCTCGAGAAGGAAGGCGTCAGCACGCGCGTGCAGACGGCTATCTGGATGCAGGAGCTCGCCGAGCCGTACATCCGGCGGCGCGCGATCCGTCACCTCGAGAAGGGCCGGGTCGTGATCTTCGCCGGGGGGACCGGCAACCCGTACTTCTCGACCGACACCGCGGCGGCCCTCCGGGCCCTCGAGATCGGCGCCGAGGCCATCCTCAAGGGGACGCGCGTCGACGGCGTCTACGACTCCGACCCGCTGGTCAACCCGGACGCGCGCATGTTCTCGTCGCTGTCGTACATCGAGGTCCTGAACCGGGGGCTCAAGGTGATGGACTCGACCGCGATCTCGCTGTGCATGGACAACGCGCTGCCGATCATCGTCTTCAACCTCCTGGCCGGGAACATCGTGAGGATCCTGTCCGGCGAGGAGGTCGGAACATTGGTCCATTCCGACGCGACGGGAGGGCGCTGACGTGTTCGAGACCAAGGAAGAGGTCCTGCGCGACGCCGAGCACAAGATGAAGAAGGCCGTCGCGGTCAACCAGGAGGAGCTCGCCTCCATCCGGTCGGGCCGCGCCTCGCCGACGCTGCTCAACCGGGTGACGGTCGACTACTACGGCACGCAGGTGCCGCTCAACCAGATAGCGAACGTCTCCGTGCCCGAGCCTCGTCTGATGGTCATCGCGCCCTACGACTCCAGCCAGATCGGCGCGATCGAGAAGGCGATCCTCGCTTCGGACCTGGGCATCACGCCGAACAACGACGGTCAGGTGATCCGGCTCGCGTTCCCGCAGCTGACCGAGGACCGCCGCAAGGAGCTCGTCAAGGTCGCGCACCTGCGCGCGGAGGAGGGCCGCGTCGCGGTCCGCGGCGTGCGCCGCCACGCGAAGCAGGAGCTCGAACGCATGAAGAAGGACCACAAGCTGTCCGAGGACGAAGAGCGCGGCGCCGAAGGGCAGCTGCAGAAGCTCACCGACCGCTACGTGGGCGAGGTCGACGCGAACCTGAAGCGCAAGGAAGCGGAGCTCTCCGAGGTCTGAGTGCCTCCACCCGCCCAGCAGCGATCGCTGAAGCAGGCGGTCGTCACCGCCGTGATACTGCTCGCGCTCATCGCCGTCTGCGCGATCGGGGGGCGTCCCTGGTTCTTCGGGCTCGCCTTCGTCGTCGTCCTGATGTCCGTGTTCGAGCTGCTCGACGCGCTCGTCCAGAAAGGGCGCAAGCCGAGCATCGTGCTGGGGCTCGCGGGCACGGCGGCCATCCTCGTCGCGGCGTACGAGGAGAAGTTCGCGTACATCGGGATCGCGCTCGCGGTCGCGACGTACGCCGCGATGATCTACGCGCTGCGCCCCAATCGGGGCGCCACTGCCGGCTCGGACGCGGCGTGGACGATCTTCGCTCTCACGTGGCTCGCGGGCGGGGGGGCCGGAGCGGTGTCGATCCTCGTGATGGACGGCGGGCTCGCGCTGCTGATCGCGTCGGTGCTGATCGTCGCGTGCGACGACATCGGCGCGTACTTCGCCGGCACGAGCTTCGGCCGCCACAAGATGGCGCCGTCGGTGTCGCCGGCCAAGTCCTGGGAGGGGTTCGCGGGTGGCATCGGCACGGCGCTGGCGGCCGGCCTCGCCGCCGCGACGATCCTCGACGAGATGACGGTCCCGACCGGCCTCGCCATCGGGGCGATGGCAGGGCTGCTCGCTCCGGTGGGAGACCTCGTCGAGTCGCTGGTGAAACGCGAGATCGGGATCAAGGACTCGGGCCGCCTGCTGCCGGGCCACGGGGGGATGCTCGACCGGCTCGACGCGATCATCTTCTGCTGCCCCGCGATATCGCTGTACCTGCACTTCGTCGCCTAGGTTTCCTCACGTCCCTATGACAGGCCCCGTGTGAGAATTCGCGTTGTGACCTCACACAGACGGCGCGTCGTGATCCTCGGCTCGACCGGGTCGATCGGACGGCAGGCCCTCGACGTCGCGGCTCAGCACCCCGACCTTCTAGAGGTCGTCGGGCTCGTGGCGGGGTCGGACGAGGACGCCCTCGGCGCGCAGGTGCGCGAGACCGGCGCGGCCCACCACGGGTTGGGGCGCAAGGCGGCCGCGGAGCTCGCGGCGCACGACGACGCCGACGTGGTCCTCAACGCGATCGTCGGATGCGCCGGGCTCGAGGCGTCGGTCGCGGCCCTGCGGGCGGGCAAGGAGCTCGCGCTCGCGAACAAGGAGAGCCTCGTGGCCGGGGGCCGCGTCTGCCTCGACGCCGCGGCGGCCGGCGGCGGCACCCTCGTGCCCGTCGACTCCGAGCACGCCGCGCTCGCGCAGTGCCTCGCACGGTGCGACCGCAAGGACGTCGCGAGGATCACGCTCACCGCGTCGGGCGGTCCGTTCCGCACGCGCGGCGACCTCGGGTCGGTCACGCGGGAAGAGGCGCTCGCCCACCCGACGTGGTCGATGGGCCCGAAGGTCACGATCGACAGCGCGACGCTGATGAACAAGGGGCTCGAGGTGATCGAGGCGCGCTGGCTGTTCGGCTTCGGCTACGACGACATCGCGATCATCGTCCACCCGCAGAGCGTCGTGCACGGGATGGTCGAGCTGCGGGACTCGACGCTACTGCTCCAGGCGGCGCCGACCGACATGCGCATCCCGATCCAGGCGGCGATCCTCGGCGATCGGCGCGTCGCCGGCGGGTACGAGAGCCTCGACCTCGCGAAGGTCGGGAGCCTCGACTTCGAGGAGGTCGACCGCGAGCGGTTCCCGGCCGTCGGCCTCGCATACCGAGCGGGCCGCGCGGGCGGCACGGCCCCCGCCGTCCTCAACGCCGCGAACGAGGTGGCGGTGGAGGCCTTCCTCGCCGGGGACCTGGCGTTCACCGCGATCATGGACGTCGTGGAGGCGGTGCTCGACCGCCACGATCCGGGCGACGACTCGACGGTGGAACAAGTCCTCGACGCGGATCGTTGGGCCAGGCAGGAAGCTTCCAGGACTATCGCAGGAGTCGCGGCTTGAACGCGGGCGTCGTGATCGTCATCGTGGCGATCCTCGTGGTGATCATGATCCACGAGGCCGGCCACTTCTTCGCCGCGAAGGCCTTCGACTTCAAGGCGACGAAGTTCTTCCTGGGCTTCGGGCCGCGGATCTGGTCGATCAAGCGCGGCGAGACCGAGTACGGCATCGCGGCGATCCCCGCAGGGGGCTACGTGAAGATCGTCGGGATGAACCCGTACGAGGAGGTCGCTGCCGAGGACCGGAAGAGGGCGTATCCGAACAAGCCGCGCTGGCAGCGCGCGCTCGTCGTGCTCGCCGGGCCTGCGACGCACTGGATCGTGGCGTTCGTCGTCTTCGCCGCCGCGACGATGGCGATCGGCGTCCCGACCGACGAGCCGACCAACCAGGTGAACGCCATATCGGTGCGGACCGAGGGGAGCAGCGAGAGGACGGCCGCCGCGGAGGCGGGCATCCGGCCGGACGACCGCATCGTCGCGATCGACGGCGACGCCACTCCGGAATGGGAGGAGATCAGCGGCTTCATCAGGGCGCACCCCGACGAGCGGGCGACCCTGACGATCGAGCGCGGCGACCGCGAGATCGACGTGCAGGTGCACTTCGGGAAAGCGATCTTCGACGAGGAGGGGCGCGTCGTCGCGTACGCCGGGCCCGGAGACCCGATAAGGGATCCCGAGCCCGGCGAGGAGCTCGCAGGGTTCCTGGGCGTCGAACCCGCAACGTTCTTCGACAGGCAGCCGCCCCTCGAGGCGATGGTCACCGCGGGCGGCGACGTCGTCGACTCGACCGCGCGGTCGTTCACCGGCATAGGGGCGATCTTCGCCACGGTCTTCAACGGCGAGCTGTTCCGCGAGGTCGCCGGGTCGGGGGCGCGCGAGGTCTCCGAGGACAGCGCCGTCGGCATCGTCGGGTTCGTGCGGTTCGCCGGTGACATCTTCGCCCTGGGGCGCGTCTACGAGCTGCTCCAGCTCATAGCGCAGTTCACGATCCTCGTGGGGCTCATGAACCTGCTGCCGCTGCCCCCGCTCGACGGCGGGCACCTCGCGGTCCTGGTCTACGAGACCGCAAGCGGCAAGACCGTCGACGTCCGCAAGCTGATACCGGTCGCGGCCGCCGTGATCGCCTTCTTCCTGGTGCTGTTCTTCGCGGTGCTCTATCTGGACATCTTCAGACCGCTGGCGGCGGGGACCTAGCCGTGTACGAGCGCAGGAAGTCCCGGCAGATCCACGTCGGCCGCGTCGCGGTCGGCGGGGACGCGCCCGTGTCGATCCAGTCGATGACGACCACGAAGACCGACGACGTCGACGCGACCCTGATCCAGGTCCACGAGCTCGCGACCCAGGGCGCCGACATCGTGCGCGTCGCCGTCCCCCACGAGGGCGACGCGCGTGCGCTGCCGACGATCGTGAAGGAGGGCGGCGTCCCGATCGTCGCCGACATCCACTTCTCCGTGCGCCTCGCGTTGCTCGCCATCGAGGCCGGGGTCCACGGGCTCCGCCTCAACCCGGGCAACATGCGCAACCCGAAGCACGTCGAAGAGGTCGCCGTCGCTGCGAAGGAGCGCGGGATCCCCATCCGGATCGGCGTCAACGCCGGATCGCTCGACAAGCGTCTGATCGCCAAGCACGGGCGGCCGACGGCGGACGCGCTCGTCGAGAGCGCGCTCTACGAGATCGGCCTCCTCGAGGCACACGGCTTCACGGACATCAAGGTCTCGGTCAAGCACCAGAACGTCGCCGAGATGATCCAGGCGTACCGGATGCTCGCGGCCCGGACCGACGTCCCGCTGCACCTCGGCGTCACCGAGGCGGGGACGCCGAAGCAGGGCATCGTCAAGTCGGCGATCGGGATCGGCACGCTGCTGGCCGAGGGGATCGGCGACACGATCCGCGTCTCGCTCACCGCCGACCCGGTCGAAGAGGTGAAGGTCGGAAAGCAGATCCTGCAGGCCCTCGGGCTGCGGCAGGACTCGTTCGACTTCGTGGCATGCCCGTCGTGCGGGCGCGCGGAGCTAGACGTGTTCGCGCTCGCCAACGAGGTCGAGGCCGCCATCGAGAAGATGGACCTGCCTCCCATGCAGATCGCGGTGATGGGGTGCGAGGTGAACGGTCCCGGCGAGGCGAAGGACGCCGACATCGGCATCGCCGCCGGGCCGGGGCGCGGCCTGCTGTTCTCGAAGGGCAAGCAGATCGGCTGGGTGCCGCACGACCGTCTGGTCGAGGCCCTGCTCGAAGAGACGCGACGCGTCGCCGACGAGATCAGGGCGTCCGGCCAGACCGGCGACGGCGAGCCCGTGGTGCTGAAGGGGGCCGCACGACGGGCCGGGTCGCCCGTCGTCCCGATCGGGATGGGCCCCCCCGGTTAGCTCCTACGGAAGCAGCTCCTCGATCGCCTCGAAGATCCAGTCGTAGCGGTCGCAGCAGCCGAGGGGGCCCTCTTCGCAACACGCCGTGGTCGTGTCCAGCGCGCTCGTCGCCCCACCGCGGACGCTCGCCAGCTCGTCTACGAACAGCTCCCGCATCGTCTCCACCTTCCCTAGGGTTCCGGTTCCGCCGCAGCTTTCGTCGCGAGACGAGAGGTTCCTCCTCGGGCCGGGCCTACTTGCGGCCGGCGTTCGGCCTCTTGCCGTGGTTCGCCTTGCTCTTGCGCCTCGTCCGGCGCTTGCGACCTTTCTTAGCCATCGTGACCTCCGCTCCGTGTGCTTGTGAAATAGACGCTGTGGTAAGATCGAAAACCGCCGCTGACCTGGGGTTTTCGGTCCGGCGGGCAGTATAGAGGCGCGAAGACGAGCTGTGGTGACGAGCCCCTCCCGACGAGGGGCTTTGTCGTGAGGGAGGCGGAGGATGAGTGCGCTCGAGGAGGTCAGGGACCTCGCCGAGGCGGTCGCTCGTCGCCGCTCTCTTCGGTTGTGGGACGTCGAGATGGGCGGGCAGCCGGGGCGTGCGATCGTCCGGGTCTTCGTCGACTCCGACGACGGTGTCGACCTCGACACGGTCGCCGAGGTCTCGGAGGAGATCTCGCGAGGGCTCGACCTGAGGGACCCGATCGAGGGGCGCTACACGCTCGAGGTCTCGTCGCCGGGGCTCGAGAGGAGCCTCAAGGCGCCGGACCACTGGCGGGCGTCGGTCGGCAAGAGGGTGGTCGTGAAGACGAAGGAGAAGGTGGCGGGCGACAGCCACCGTCTGGACGCGACGGTAGACGCCGCGACCGACGACGAGGTCGTGCTGCGGACCGACGGTGACGGGGCGAGGGTGTCGCTCCCGTACGGCGTCATCAGGTCGGCCCGCACGGTCTTCGAGTGGGACGCCGGAGTAAAGAAGGGAGGCTGAGGCACATGCAGATACCCATGGACTCGCTGCGCGAGCTCGAGCGCGAACGGGGGATCGCCTTCGACACGCTCGTCGAGGCGATCGAGAAGGCCTTGGCGTCCGCGTACCTGAAGGTGATCAACGCCGACGAGACCCGCGGCGCGCGGGCGATCGTCGATCCCACCAGCGGCGACGTGACCGTGTACGCGCAGGACATCGAGATCGACCCCGACACCGAAGAGGTGACGGTCCTCAAGGAGTGGGAGGACACCCCCGCGGACTTCGGGCGGATCGCGGCCCAGACGGCGAAGCAGGTCATCCTCCAGCGCCTGCGCGAGGCCGAGCGCGACATCACCTTCGGGGAGTACGCGGGCCGCGAGGGCGACATCGTGACGGGGATCGTCCAGCAGCAGGACCACCGCTACACGATCCTCGACCTCGGCAAGACCGAGGCCCTCATGCCCCCGTCCGAGCAGATCCCGCACGAGCGCTACGAGCACGGCTCGCGCCTCAAGGCGTACATCGTCGAGGTGCGGCGGTCGGCGCGCGGCCCCCAGATCATCACGTCGCGCACGCACCCGGGGTTGATCAAGCGTCTGTTCGAGCTCGAGGTCCCGGAGATCCTCGACGGGATCGTCGAGATCAAGGCGGTGGCGCGGGAGCCGGGCCACCGCTCGAAGATCGCGGTCGCGTCGAACGACCGCAACGTCGACCCGGTGGGCGCGTGCGTGGGCGCGAAGGGGTCGCGGGTCCGGATGGTGATGAACGAGCTGCGCGGCGAGAAGATCGACATCATCAAGTGGACCGACAAGACCGAGGAGTTCGTCGCGAACGCGCTGTCTCCGGCGAAGGTCAAGGAGGTCCGCCTCCAGCCCGACGGCGAGACCGCGCTCGTGATCGTCCCGGACTACCAGCTGTCGCTGGCGATCGGGAAGGAAGGCCAGAACGCGCGGCTGGCGGCGCGGCTAACGGGTCTGCGGGTCGACATCAAGTCCGAGTCGCAGCTCCGCAAGGAGGCCGAGGAGGCGAAGGAGAAGGAGGACGTCGCCGCGGCGGAGCCGCAGCCAGAGCCTGCACAGCAGAGCGACGACTAGTATGGCCACTCCCGTGCGAACCAGGCAGGAAGGGCCGCCTCCGCGGGACTCCAGGAATCAAGGAAGGGCGCGTATGGCAAAGCCGAGGGTTCACGAAGTAGCGAAGGAGCTGGGGCTCAGCTCCAAGGAGGTGCTCGCCCACCTCGAGCAGATCGGGCAGCCCGCGAAGAGCCACAGCTCGAGCATCGACGAGGACCTGGCCGCGCGCGTCCGGGCCGACCTCGGCAACGGCGCCGCCCCCGCGGCCGAGGCGCCCCCGGCTGCCGAAGCCCCGGCGCCCGCAGAGCCCCCCGCGGTCGAGGCCCCTCCGCCTGCCGTCGCGGAGCCGGAGACCGCGCCCGAGCCCGAGGCGAGCGCAGAGCCGGAGCCCGAGCCGGAGCCGCCCGCGGCGGAAGAGGCCGCAGCGATCCGGGTCCACCGGGGGATCACCGTCAAGGACTTCGCCGAGGTCCTCGACCGCTCTCCGGCCGAGATCGTCAAGGTCCTGCTCGGGATGGGCGAGATGGTCACCGTCACGCAGTCGCTCAGCGACGAGGCCGTGCTGCTCGTCGCCGACGAGCTCGGCGCCACCGTCTCCGTCATCGACCCCGCACAGGAAGAGGCCGAGGCCGACGCGGCCGACACCGACGAGGAGGACGGCGAGCTGATCACCCGGCCCCCGGTCGTGACGGTCATGGGCCACGTCGACCACGGGAAGACCGCCATCCTCGACGCGATCCGCAAGACGGACGTCGCCGCCGGCGAGGCCGGAGGGATCACCCAGCACATCGGCGCCTATCGCGTGCACTACGACAACCGCGAGGTGACGTTCATCGACACCCCCGGCCACGAGGCCTTCACGGCCATGCGAGCCCGCGGCGCGCAGGTCACGGACATCGCGATCCTCGTGGTCGCCGCCGACGACGGGGTCATGCCGCAGACCGTCGAGGCCATCGACCACGCGAAGGCGGCCAAGGTCCCGATCGTCGTCGCGGTCAACAAGGTCGACAAGCCCGAGGCCGACCCGATGCGGGTCCGCACGCAGCTCTCCGACCACGGCCTCCAGCCGGAGGAGTGGGGCGGGGACACGGTCTTCGTCGACGTCAGCGCGAAGCAGAGGACGAACCTGGACGGCCTCATCGAGATGATCCTCCTCACCGCGGACGTCCAGCTCGAAGGACAGCTCAAGGCGAACCCGACGACCCACGCCCGCGGTGTCGTCATCGAAGCGCACCTCGACAAGGGCCGCGGCCCCCTCGCGACCGTCCTGGTCAAGAAGGGGACGCTCTACCAGGGCGACGCGATCATCGCCGGCGCCTCGTGGGGGAGGGTCCGCGCGATGCTCGACGAGCGCGGCAACAACGTGGAGGAGGCGACGCCCGGCCAGCCGGTCCAGGTGCTCGGCTGGCAGTCGGTCCCCGAGGCCGGCGACGAGTTCCGCTCGCTGGACGACGAGCGGGAGGCCCGTCAGATCGCGGGCGAGCGCGAGCAGCACCGCCGTGCGGCCGAGCTCGTCTCCGCGCGGGGCACCTCCCTGCAGTCCCTGCTCGCCGCGACCCGCGAGGGCGACGTCCCCGAGCTCAACCTCCTCCTGAAGGCCGACGCCCAGGGGTCCGTAGAGGCCCTCGACGACCAGCTGGCGAAGCTCGACCAGTCGATCGTGAAGGTCAACGTCCTCCGCAAGGGTGTCGGTGGGATCACCGAGAACGACATCACGCTCGCGCAGGCGTCGAACGCGATCGTGATCGGCTTCAACGTCGTGCCGAACGCGCAGGCGCGCTTGCTGGCCGAGGAGGGCGGCGTCGACGTCCGCACGTACCGCGTGATCTACCAGGCCGTCCAGGACATCGAGAACGCGGCTCGGGGCCTCCTGGGTCCGGAGGAGCGCGAGGTCTCCCTCGGCCAGGCCGAGGTCAGGGCGACGTTCCGCGTCCCGCGGCTCGGCGTCGTCGCCGGCTGCATGGTCCTCGACGGCGTCATCAGGCGGAACGCGGCGGCGCGGCTCGTCCGGGACGGCACGGTCGTGTACGAGACGACGATCGGATCGCTGAGGCGCTTCAAGGACGACCAGCGCGAGGTCGCGGCGGGGTTCGAGTGCGGTATCGGGCTCGAGGGCTTCCAGGACGTCAAGGAAGGCGACATCATCCAGGCCTTCGAGGTCCAAGAGGTCGCCCGCTAGCGCCCGTCGTCCCCGGCACGCTCGTGTTCGTAGGAGTCGCTCGCATCGAGCTCTTCATCCCGGCGAGCTCGTCGCTGAAGGACAAGCGTCACGTGCTGAGGGCGGTGATCGACGGCGTGCGCAAGAAGTTCAACGTGTCGATCGCCGAGGTGGCCTACCAGGACCTGTGGCAGCGGGCGGCGCTGGGCATCGCGTGCACGTCCGAGTCGCCCGGCCACTGCCGGAAGGTCCTGCAGGAGGTCGAGAAGGCCGTCGGGCGCGCGGCGCTGGACGGCGCGGAGATCGTCGACCGGGCGGTCGAGATCGTGTCGTGGGAGGACCTGTGAGCCAGAGGACCGAGAGGGTGCAGAAGCTCGCGCGCCAGGTCCTCGGGGACGCGATCCAGTCGCTGAAGGACCCGCGCGTGGGCTTCGTGACCGTCACGTCGGTCCGCGTGAGCCCCGACCTGCGCCACGCCCGCGTGGCGGTGAGCGTCCTGGGCGACGACGACGCTCGCACGGCGTCGCTCGCGGGGCTCGAGTCGGCGAAGCCGGTCCTGCGCGCGGAGCTCGGCCGCCAGATGCGCATGAAGTACCTTCCCGAGCTGGCCTTCGTGCTCGACGAGGGGGCCGACCGCGCGGAGCGCATCGAGGAGATCCTGCACCGCATCCACCAACAGGACGAGGGCGAAGCATGAGGTACGGCAACGGGGACTGGGACGACGTCGTGCGCCTCCTCAAGGAGTCGGGCGAGGTCGCGCTGGCGTGCCACGTGAACCCCGACGGCGACGCGCTCGGGTCTCTGCTCGCCGTCTCGCAGGGCCTCCGCAAGCTCGGCGCCCGCACGTACCCGTCGTGGGGGACGACTCCCGTGACGATGCCGCCGGCATACGCGTTCCTGCCGGGGGCGGACACGCTCGTCCAGCCCGCCGAGGTCCCCGAGGCTCCCGTCTTCGTCGCGCTCGACTGCGGGGCGGCCGACCGTCTCGGCGAGCTCGAGGCCCGCGCCCGCGCGGCGCCCGTGCTGATCAACGTCGACCACCACCCCGGCAACGAGGGCTTCGGCACGCACAACGTCGTCGTCACCCACGCTTCGTCGACCGCAGAGCTCGCCGCCCACCTGCTGACGGACGCGGGCGTCGACGTCGACCGCGACATCGCAACCGCGCTCTACACGGGCGTCGTCACCGACACCGGGCGGTTCCAGTACTCGAACTCGACGCCCGAGACCCTGCGTCTTGCCGCGGACCTGCTCGAGCGCGGCGTCTCGGCCCCCGAGGTCGCGATCGAGGTGTTCGAGAGCGCGCCCTACGGGTTCCTCAAGCTGACGGGCCGCGTGCTCGAGCGCGCGGTCCTGTTCGAGGACGCGCGGTTCATCTACTCGTGGGTGGAGCGCGCCGACCTCGCCGAGACCGGCGTCGCGATGGACGAGACCGAGAAGCTCATCGACGTCATCCGGGCGACGAACGTCGCGGACGTGGCGGCGATCTTCAAGGAGCAGAAGGGTGGCGAGTACCGCGTCAGCCTTCGGTCGAAGGGCCCCGTGAGCGTGGGGGCGATCGCGCGAGGCCGCGGCGGCGGGGGCCACGAGCTCGCCGCCGGGTTCACGGCCCCCGACGTGCACGACACCGCACGCGCCGTGCGGGACGAGCTGGCCGCGCGGCGCGGGTGATGGACGGCGTCCTGGTCGTCGACAAGCCGCCGGGCATGACCTCCCACGACGTGGTCGACGCCGTCCGCCGCAAGCTCGGGACGCGCAAGGTCGGGCACGCGGGGACGCTCGATCCGGACGCGACCGGCATCCTCCTCCTCGGCGTCGGCAAGGCGACGCGCTTCCTCTCCTACGCCCAGGCGGCGCCCAAGCGTTACGTGGCCGGAGCGCGCTTCGGAGCGTCGACCACGACGCAGGACGCGTCGGGCGAGGTGGTCGCCACCGGAGAGCCGGCGTTCACCGAAGCCGAGCTACTCGAGACGCTCGCGCGGTTCACCGGCGAGATCGAGCAGGTCCCTCCCATGGTGTCGGCGGTGAAGGTCGGCGGCGAGCGCCTGTACGCGAAGGCGCGCCGCGGCGAAGAGGTGGAACGCGCGCCGCGGCGCGTGACCGTCTACGAGCTGAAGCTGCTCGAGCTCGACCCCGCCGAGTCCCACGCGGCGCTCGAGGTGCTCTGCTCCGGCGGGACGTACGTGCGCACGTTGATCCACGACGTGGGCGAGTCGCTGGGCTGCGGAGCGCACATGACGTCGCTGCGCCGCGTCGCCGCCGGTGGGTTCGACGAGACCGACGCGACGTCCCTCGACTCCGTGGGTCCCGCGGCGCTGCGGCCGCTCGGCGACGCCGTACGCGAGCTCCCCCGGATGGACGTCGACGCCGAGGCCGCCCGCGCGGTCTCGCACGGCAAGCCGCTTCCGCTGCAGACCGAGGCGGACAGCCCGGTCGCGGTCTTCCACGGCGACTCGCTGATCGCCGTGTACCGGCCTGCCGAAGGCGGGCTTCGTCCGGACCGCGTGGTGCCCCCCGCCGAGGACGGCGTGTGAGCGAGGTCGTCGTCGGCATCGACGCGCTGTCGCCTCCTGACGACGGCGCCGCGATCGCGATAGGCACGTTCGACGGGGTCCATCTCGGCCACCGCGCCCTGATCGCGCTGACGGTCGCCGAGGCGCGGGCGCGCGGCCTCACCTCGGTGGTCCTGACGTGGGACAGGCATCCTGCCGCGACGTTGCGACCCGACGCCGCGCCTCCGATGCTCACGAGCCCGGAGCGCAAGATCGAGCTGCTGGGGGAGACCGGTGCAGACGTCGTCGCCGTGCTTCCGTTCGACGTCCCGTTGTCGCAGCGGACCCCCGAGTCGTTCGTCGAGGACGTCCTCGTGAAGGGGCTCGGCGCGCGGCTCGTGCTCGTCGGGCGCGGGTGGCGGTTCGGCAAGGGCCGCGCCGGCACGGTCGAGCTGCTCGAGGAGCTGGGGCGCGACCTCGGCTTCGAGGCGCGCGGGGTGGAGCTCGAGGAGGTCGGGGGCGAGGCCGCTTCGAGCAGCAGGGTGCGCTCGGCGGTGACGTCGGGCGACCTGGAGACGGCCGAGAGGCTCCTCGGGCGCCCGTTCGACCTGGACGGCGTGGTCGAGCACGGCGACGCACGCGGGGCCGGCCTCGGCTTCCCGACGGCGAACCTGGCGATCGACCCGACGATCGCGGCCCCGCCGGTGGGCGTCTACGCGGGGAGGGCCAGACACGCCCCGGCCGCTCGAACGCAAGGAGGGTCGTGGTTCCCCGCCGCCACGAACGTCGGGGTGAACCCGACCTTCGGCGGGGCCGGCACGCCCCGGATCGAGACCTACCTGGTCGGCTTCGACGGCGACCTCTACGGGCAGAGCCTCCGCGTCGAGTTCTGGCAGCGCCTCCGCGACGAGAAGCGCTTCGACTCCGTCGACGAGCTGATCGCGCAGATGGGCCGCGACGTCGAGGCCACGAAAGCCCTGGTCGCGGAGCGAGGCGAGGGCGGCGTCGGCCGGACCGCAGGGCAACGGCCCGGGTGACCTGCTACGATGGCTCGGCCCTCGAGGCCGGTTGGCTCGCCCGCGGGCAATCATTCCGATAGGAAGGGACTCACGTAGCGCGCATGGCTTTGCTCAAGGAACAGAAGCAGGAGATCATCTCGGACAACGCCCGGGCCGACGCCGACACCGGCTCCCCCGAGGTCCAGATCGCCCTGCTGACGCAGCGGATCTCCGAGCTCACCGAGCACCTCAAGACCCACAAGCACGACCACCACTCGCGGCGCGGCCTTCTCCGGATGGTCGGACGCCGCAAGCGCCTGCTCGCGTACCTGCAACGGCAGGACGTCGAGCGCTACCGGGCGCTCATCGCCAAGCTGGGCCTGCGCAGGTAGGCCGAGAGGCCCACGACCCAGGGGAGGGCCGCCTCGGCGGGACTCCTAGACGAAAGGAGGACGCCCAGGCCCACACCCAGTAGCAAGGAACCGGAGAGGGCCGGCCCCTTCGGTCGATTATCAGTTGAGGACCCACGAATCGTTTGCGTGCGCCCCCTACTGAGAATCGGCCAGGCTGGCGCCTCTCCTCCCGAACACGACCAGGAGGAGAAACGAACATGACTACCGGTATGTCCCCCGATCCCACGTACGTCGAGCGCAAGATCGGCGACGAGGTATTCCGCATCGAGACCGGCCGCCTCGCCGGCCAGGCCGGAGGCGCCGTTCTCGCGACCGTCGGCGAGACGACGGTTTTCGCCGCCGGCACGTCTTCGGCGCCGCGCGGCGACGCGGACTTCTTCCCGCTGACGGTCGACGTCGAGGAGCGGATGTACGCCGCCGGCAAGATCCCCGGCGGCTTCTTCAGGCGCGAGGGCCGCGCGAGCGAGAAGGCGATCCTCAACGCGCGCCTGATCGACCGCCCGCTGCGGCCGGCGTTCCCCGACGGGTTCCGCCACGAGGTCCACGTCGTCGTCAACGTCATGGCGGTCGACCACCAGAACCCCGTCGACATCCTCTCGATCAACGCCGCGTCGGCGGCCCTCGCGATCTCCGACATCCCGTTCGAGGGCCCGGTCGGCGCCGCGCGCGTCTCCCACGTGAACGGCTCGTGGGTCGCGAACCCGACGTGGATGCAGCAGGAGGAGGCGACGATCGAGCTGGTCGTCGCCGGCCGCGTCAACGACGCCGGCGAGGTCGACATCATGATGATCGAGGCCGGAGGCTCGGACCGCGCGTTCGAGCTCGTCGAGGCGGGCGCGCCCGCACCGGACGAGGAGCTGCTGGCCGACGGGATCGAGTACTCGAAGCAGTTCATCGCCGAGGCGATCGCCCTGCAGCACGAGCTGGTCGAGCAGGCCGGGGTGCCGAAGGGCACGACGACCGGCGAGAACCCCGACTACCCGCTGTTCGTCGACTACCCGGACGAGCTCTACGCGCGGGTCGAGCAGCTCGCCGGGGACCGGCTCCGCGAGGCGATCTCGATCACCGAGAAGGCGAAGAGGCGCGCCTCCATCGCCGACGTGTCGGCCGCGATCGCGCAGGAGCTCGCGGAAGAGTTCCCCGAGCAGGAGAAGGCGATCACCGCGGCCACGCGCTCGCTCACGAAGAAGCTCGTGCGCCGGCGGATCGTCGAGGACGGCGTCCGGCTCGACGGCCGCTCGATCGACCAGGTCCGCCCGATCTGGACGCAGGTGGGCGTCATCCCGCGCGTGCACGGCTCCGG
>DATADL010000035.1:0-1638 GCA_036258555.1 Actinomycetota bacterium
CGTGCGGGCCAGCAGGAGCACCGACAGGTAGGCCTCGTTCTGGCGGACCTCCACCTGCCGCAGCGGCTCGATCTCGTCGCGCGCCGTCGCCAGGCGCATCGTCCCTTCCCGATGCACCTGGCCTTCGGCGTCGACGTAGCCACGCGGCAGCGTGAACGCGTACTCGGACTTCATGACAGGACCGGCGAGCCTCCTACTGGATCTCGAAGCCCTCGTGACAGAGCGTGATGCCCTCGACGGCGACCTCGTTCGAGTCCGCCTTCAGGCCCACGCCCGTGTACTTCTTGGGCCACGCGTTGACGATCGAGTAGGTGACGACGGTCTGCCCCTCGTAGTCGAGCATCGTGACGGTGCAGTCCTTGCGGGCTTCCTTGAGCTTGCCGTCGACGATGAGCTTGCGCCAGTTCCAGAGCGTCTTGTCCTTGTCGATGCCGCGCTTGAGCTCGATGTCGCCCCACTTGGTGTTGCCCATCGCCTTGATCACGTCGGTCCGCCCGTTGGGCATCGACCGCTTGATCTCGGTGACCTCGCTCTCGGAGTCGAAGCCCGTGGCCTCCTTGAAGAGCCCGGCGGACTCGGCGCCGCCGATCTTCAAGGTGAACCAAATAGGGACATGTGCTTCCTTGTCGTTGGCGGGCATTCAGCTCCACCGTTCCTTTCTGTAGAAGGGGTCGAAGGGTCCTACTCGACAGCGGCGCCGTCGCCGCCGGAGAACTGGCTCAGGCGGAACACGACGAACTCCGCGGGCTTCACCGGTGCGATGCCGATCTCGCAGATGACCTGGCCGGCCTCGATGACCTCGGGCGGGTTGGTCTCCGCGTCGCACTTGACGAAGAAGGCCTCGCCCGGCGTCGAGCCGAACAGCGCCCCCTCGTTCCAGGTGCGGGTGAGGAAGTTCGAGACCGCGATCCGAAGCTGGATCCACAGCTTCTCGTCGTTGGGCTCGAACACGCTCCACTGCGTGCCCTCCATGATCGACTCGGCGACGTAGTTGAAGAGCCGCCGGACGTTGATGTAGCGCCACTCGGGGTCGCTGGACAGCGTGCGGGCGCCCCAGATCCGGATGCCGCGCCCGGGGAACGACCGGATGCAGTTGATCCCGACCTTGTTGAGCCCGCCCTGCTCGGCCTGCGTGACCTGGAAGCCCAGGCCGTTGACGCCCATCGTCACCTCGTTCGCGGGCGCCTTGTGGACGCCGCGCGTCGAGTCGGTGCGGCACCAGACGCCGGCCACGTGCCCCGACGGCGGAATCAGCATCGGCTGATTCGTCAGCGGGTTCATGACCTCGATCCAGGGGTAGTAGAGCGCGGCGAACTTCGAGTCGTAGCCCGCGGTGTTCATGCGCCACTCGAGGACGTCCTGCGGGAGCATGTCCGGCGGGCAGTCGAGGATCGCCATCCGGTCCCCGGCGTTCTCGCAGTGGGCGATCATCTTGCCCTGGAGGTCGCGGACCTGGACGTCGTCGCCGTTGGTGGCGAGGTTCATGATGTCCGGCATGCAGACCATCGTGATCTCGTCGACCGCGGCGAGACCGCCCATGCCCTGGCGGCGGGCCACGTCGCCCTCGAAGTGCGTCGGCTTGACCTTGGTCGGGTCGACCGACGGCGGCGAGAGCGTGTAGGTGCCGGTGGCCGGGGC
>DATADL010000036.1:0-11770 GCA_036258555.1 Actinomycetota bacterium
CTGATCCTCGAGTCCTGCCCCGAGCCCCCCTGAAGCGTCGTCGACGTAGGCGGAGGGTCCTCCGCCCTCGCCGGGGAGCTGGCGGCCGCGGGGATGGGCCCGATCCTGGTCGTCGACCTCTCGGAAGCGGCGCTGCAACGCGGCCGGGCGAAGGCCGCGGGCGCCGCCGGGGTGTCGTGGCTGGCGGCCGACGTCACCGCCGGCCCGGACCTGGGCACGTTCGACGTCTGGCACGACCGCGCCGTCTTCCACTTCCTGACCCCGGCCGGCGACCGGGCCCGGTATGCGGAGCTGGCACGCGCGACGGTCGTGCGGGGCGGGCGGGCGATCGTGGCGACGTTCGGGCCCGACGGCCCGACGACGTGCAGCGGGCTTCCGGTGATGCGCTACGACGCCGCGTCGCTGGCGGCCGAGCTCCCCGGCTTCCGCCTCCTCCGCGCGCATCTCTCGGACCACCGCACGCCGTTCGGGACGACGCAGCAGTTCCTGTGGGCGGTGCTCGAACGCGAGTGACCGGCTACGGAGGGAGCTTCTCGCCGGGCGGCAGCTTCAGGAAGTCGTAGACGATCCCCAGCGGATCGAAGCCCAGCTTCCGGTACAGCTCCCTGGGCCAGTCGTCCTCGTCCGCCACGAGGAAGACGAAGTCGCAGCCGGCGTCGCGGGCCGCGCCCACCGCGGTGAGCACGGTCGCCCGCGCGTAGCCGCGGCCGCGGTACGGCTCCTGCGTCGAGACGTCCTCCACCTGAGCCGTCGACCCGTCGGAGTAGAGCTCGCATACCGACACGACCCTTCCGTCCGCCTCGACCCCGAAGCGTCTGAAGTCGACGAAGCGCTCCTTGAGGCGGTCCTTCTCGAGCAGCTGGGTGACGACGAGGTCGTCGAAGGCCTCGGGGGCACCCGCCATGAACCACCGCTTGGCCTCCCAGTGCTCCGCCTCCGCCAGCTCGCGGACCGGCGCGCGCGGCGTCCCGTCGTCCGGCTCCCGCAGCAACCCCATGAACAGGAAGCGACGGACCTCCCAGCCGAGGCGCCGGAAGCCGGGACCCAGCCGCTCCCCGAGAGCCGCGTCCGGCACGACCACCCGCCGGTGTTGGTGCCCGGCGGGGACGTGCAGACGATCCGCCTCCGCCGCCAGCGCATCCGCCGTCAGCCCGGGCTCGGGCGTCTCCACCCGGAGGGCGTTGAGGTCGTAGACCCGGTGGAACGTGTCGTTGAAGACCGCCCGGCCCCACGCGAACGGCTCGATCCGCTCCGCGGCGTGCTCCTGCATCCAGTGCTCGAACCCGACCGCGCGGGCGAAGAGGTCCTCGGTCAAGCGGACAGGCGCGAGACGATCGCGTCGGCGATCTGGTCGGTCGTGGCGGGCGGGCCGTCGGGCTTCAGGTCTGCGGGCCGCGGTCCCGTGGCGAGGACGGCCGCGACCGCGTCCTCGAGGCGGCGCGCCTCGGCCGGCATGTCGAGGTGCCGCAGCATCAGCACCGCCGACAGGATCATCGCGATGGGGTTCGCCAGCCCCTTGCCCGCGATGTCCGGCGCGGAGCCGTGGGTCGGCTCGAACACCGCGTACTCCTTGCCGAGGTTCATCCCCGGGGCGACCCCCAGGCCGCCGATCAACCCCGCGCAGAGGTCCGAGATGATGTCGCCGTAGAGGTTCGGCAGGACGACCACGTCGAGGTCGTCGGGGTGCCACACGAGCCACATCGCCAGCTCGTCGACCTGCATCTCCTCGAACCCCACGTCGCGGTAGTCCTCCGCGCGCCGGAGGCCGGTCTCGAGCCAGACCCCGTCCGAGAACTTCATGATGTTGGCCTTGTGGCCGAGCGTGACCTTGCGCCGCCGGTGCTTCTTCGCCAGCTCGAAGGCGAACTCGACGATCGCACGCGTCGCCGAGACCGAGATCGGCTTCACCGAGATGCCCGTGTCGCGCGGGGTCGAGTACCCGTGCATGTACTTGAGGAAGCCGCGCAGCTTCTCGAGCTCCTTCGTCCCGCACTCGAACTCGATGCCCTCGTAGAGGTCTTCGGTGTTCTCGCGGACCACGACTATGTCGATCTCGGCGAAGCGGGAGGGGACGCCGGGGTAGAGGCGGCAGGGTCTGACGCTCGCGAAGAGGTCCAGCTCCTGGCGCAGGGCGACGTTGATCGACCGGAACCCCGTTCCTACCGGCGTAGTAACGGGACCCTTCAACGCGATCCTGTTGGTCCTGATCGAGTCCAGGACGTGCGGGGGGAGCGGGGTCCCGTAGCGCTCTACGGCCGGGGCGCCGGCCTCGTGGACGTCCCACTCGATCCCGGCCCCCAGGGCGTCGACCACCCGGCGGGTGGCCGCGGACACCTCGGGCCCGATCCCGTCTCCGGGGATCAAGGTGACGACCTTGTCTGGCGCGCCGTCCGACGCCGCCGCTGGCGTTCGCATGATGCGACAGGATATTCGTGCCTCGGGGGGCGCAACTTTTTCAACCCGAGCGCCGTCTTAGAGCCTGACAGCGGTGACTATCCGGCCACCGGTGCGTAAGGTTGTTCTGGGTGCGGCTCCAGCGCTGGGCGGGGGCCTTCGAGCAGGAGGGAAAGCGTGACCTCAACGCCTGTGGGTGGCTGGACCAGACGCGCCGTCGGCGCGTCGCTTGCCGTATTGATTCTGGGCTCCCTCCTGGCCTCCGTGCCGGCCGCTGCCGTCCCGGTGCAGCAGTGCCCGGAGCAGGAGATCATGCCGGTCGCCGACATCCGTAAGGGGATGACGGGCGAGGGGCTGACCGTCTACTCGGGGACCGAGCCCGAGCGGTTCCAGGCCGAGATCCTGGGCGTGCTCGAGAACGGCATCGCCCCGGGCCGCGACATGATCATCGTGGAGGTCTCGGGCGACGTCATCGACCGCGCCAACGGGTCCTGGTACGGGATGTCGGGGTCGCCGGTCTACGTAGACAACAAGCTCGTCGGCGCCTTCGCCTGGGGCCTCTCGTTCAGCACGACGAACCTCGGCGGCCTGACGGCGGCGGAGGACATGGTGAAGGTCCTCGGCTACCCCGAAGGGGGGCCGGAGGACGACTCCGAGCAGGAGGGGACCCCGCCCACGTACACGCGCCGCCGGGTGAAGGTGCCGCCCCGCATGCAGGCCCGCCTCGTCCGGCAGACCGCGGCGACCGACCGTCAGGTCCAGGGCGGCTTCCGCCAGCTCCTGATGCCGTTCAGCATCTCGGGTGTCTCGGACCGGAGGCTCGCAGACCTGCACCAGGTCTTCCAGAGGGAAGGGATGCCGCTCCTGCCGTACCGGGGCGCTTCTGCCCAGTCGGGCTCGACGACCCAGCTCGACCCTGCGACGGAGCCGTTGAGCCCCGGCGATTCGTTCGCCGCGGCGCTCTCGTACGGTGACATCACCGCCGCCGGGATCGGGACGACCACCGTCGTGTGCAACGGCAAGGCGCTCGCGTTCGGGCATCCGTTCTTCTTCGAGGGCGAGACGTTCCTCGGCGCGAACCACGCGGAGGCGATCACGATCGTCGAGGACCCGGTCTTCGGCAACTACAAGCTGGCGAACGTCGGACCGCTCGTGGGCGTCGTCGACCAGGACCGTCTGGCGGCGATCCGGGCCGACCTCTCCGAGGGGCCGGTCCTCATCCCGATCACGTCGACGGTGACGGCGACGACCACGAACCAGTCGCGTGACGGGAAGACCGAGGCCGTCGAGACCGAGGTCGTGCCGAGCCTCGCGTTCAGCCACCTCGTGTACAACATCGACTCGATCTTCGACCAGTACAGCGGCGGGAGCGCGTCGCTCTCCTGGACCATCCAGGGCGAGGGCGAGACCACGGGGCCGTTCACGCTCACCCGTAGCAACCTCTACGCCGACGAGTTCGACGTCTCGTTCGGCTCCTCGTTCGAGATGATGGGCAACCTGTTCTCGTTGCTGGGCAACGAGTTCGAGGAGGTCCGGTTCACGTCGGTCGACGTCGACGCGACGGTGAAGGAAGACGTCGAGCTCTACCGCATCCACGACGTCCTCGTGTCGCTGAACGGCGGCGACTACCTCGAGCGCCGGCGCCTGCGCGCCCGGCCCGGCGACCTCATCGGGATGCAGGTCGTGCTGACCGACTTCGAAGAGACCGAGGAGCGCATCGTCGAGCTCGCGATCACGCTCCCCGACAAGCTGCGGCGCGAGTCCGTGATCGAGATCACCGGAGGAGGCGCCGGGGGTCCCGGCGAGGAGTGCTTCTTCTTCGGCGAGAACTGCGAGAGCGACGAAGAGGTCGACTCGCTGTCGGCTCTCATCTCGGCGCTCGAGAACGCGCCCCACAACAACGACCTGCTCGCCCGTCTGCTGCGTGGCGGCCGCAGGTCGAAGGTGCGCGCCCAGGACGTCGAGGTCCTCGAGCAGGTCGTGTCGGGGATGAAGCGGGTCCGGATCCGCACGCCTCGTGGCGGCGGTGGCGGGGGCAAGGCGGTCTCGGAGCCGAAGCCCGAGCAGTAGCCGCACCCCGAGTCGTTGCTCAGACGCAAGCTCCCGGGGGGGCCGTCCAGGCCCCCCCGGACTCGTTCGCTGGCGGTGGCGGTCGCCCTGTGCGCCCTCCTCGGCGGCCTTGCCGCGCCGGCGCGGGCGGCGGACGTCGTGGTCCGGTGGAGAACGCCGGGGGGAGCCGACGTACCGCAGGGTCTCCCGCTCCGTTACGAGGCCGTCGTGGAGAACCCCTCGGACGGCGCGATCACGCTCTCGCTGTCGTTCGAGGTCCACCCGGCGGATCGTCCCGATGACGCGGTCGCGTTCGACCGGTGGACGGGATCGGTCGCCGGCGGGTCTTCCGTGCGCGTGCGCGGCCGCGTCACGACCGCCCAGTGGTTCCCCGAGCGCGGACCCTTCCGGATCTCGGTGAGATCGGGCGTCGACGTCCCGGGGCTGCGCTTCAGGGTGACCGACGCCCCCGTCGTCGCACCGGCGTTCGAAGACGTGACGGACGAAGCCGGGCTCACGACGGAGCACCGGGCCGAGATCGAGTGCGACGGCTACTCCGCGGGCGCAGCGTGGGGCGACGTCGAGGGCGACGGCGACCTCGACCTCTTCCTCCCGCACCAGGACGGTCCGGCGCAGCTGTGGATCAACGACGCGGGTCGCTTCGAGGAGGCAGCGGCGGAGCGCGGCGTGGCCGGTGACGGCGACGACGGCATAGCCGCGGTCTTCGCCGACTACGACAACGACTCGGACCAGGACCTCTACGTCGTCAACGACGGCGCCAACCGCCTCTACGCCAACGACGGCGCCGGCCACTTCGCCGACGTGGGCCCGGCGGCCGGCGTCGCGGAGGCGGGGCCCGGATCGAGCGCGTCGTGGGGCGACTACGACGCGGACGGCCACCTCGACCTCTTCGTCGTCAACTGGGCCCGCTGCGGGAGGACCTCGGACTACACGTACTACGACGACGCGTTGTTCCACAACGAAGGCGACGGCACGTTCACGAACCAGACGGAGCTCCTGGAGTCGACGGGGTCGACGACCGGAGCGGGGTTCCAGGGGGCGTGGCTGGACTACGACCGCGACGGCGACGTCGACCTGTACCTCGCGAACGACTACGGGGGCCCGCGGCCCGAGGGGAACTACCTGTGGCGCAACGACGGCCCGTCGGGCGACGGCTGGCGGTTCACGAACGTCTCGGTCGCCTCGGGGACCGCGCTGCACATGAACACGATGGGCATCGGCGTCGGCGACTACGACCGCGACCTCGACCTCGACATGGCGCTGTCGAACATCGAGGCCACCGCGCTGCTCCGGAACCGCGGCGACGGGACGTTCCGCGACGTCGCCGCGGGCGCGGGCGTCGGCCGTCCCAACCAGCGCGTGAGGGAGAAGGCGATCACGTGGGGGCTCGCGTTCGCCGACCTCAACCTCGACGCGTGGGAGGACCTCTACGTCGTCGGCGGATCGCTGGCCCAGGAGAACCGGCCCGAGCCACAGCCGAACGCGACGTTCGTGAGCACGGGGTCGCGTCCGGTCCGCTTCGCCGACCTGAGCGCGGTGGCCGGCGCGGCCGACGACCAGGTGGGCCGCGGCCTGTCGCTCGCCGACTACGACCGCGACGGCCGCGTCGACCTCTACGTCGTGAACCAGGGGGGCCGGCCGATCCTTTACCGCAACGTCACCCCGCGCGGCCCCCGCCACTGGCTCGAGGTCGACCTGGTGGGAACCTCCAGCAACCGGGACGGCTGCGGGGCGAGGCTGGTCGCCACGGTCGGCCGGACGAAGCTCCTCCGTCAGGTCTTCTGCGGATCGGTCGGGCTCGGGGGAGGCAGCGACACCGTCGTCCACTTCGGCCTCGGCCGCGCCCGGCGCGTCGACTCGCTGCGCATCGTCTGGCCCTCGGGCCGCGTGCAGACGCTGCGGGACGTCGCGGCGGACCGGCTGCTCGAGGTTGAGGAGCGACGATGAGACGTCTCGCGCTCCTGCTGGCCCTGGTCGCGCTGCCTACCGCCCTCGCGCCGTCCGGCGCGTCGTTCGAGCCCGCAGACGACCCCTGGTTCGTCGAGAGCTTCGACCAGTTCCGCCCGGCGCCTCCGCCGGAGCCGGGCTCCGCCCGGACGAAGGCCGAGCTGCGAGAGCTGCTGCGGATGCAACGCGACCGGACGCCGCGACAGGTCCGGCTGGCGCGACGCTGGGGAGAGGGCCCGGCGACGATCCCGTGGACGCGCGTCGCCCTCGAGACCATCCGGACGCAGCGCGCGGCCGCGTTCCCCACGCGCTCGGCGCGGGCGCTCGCGATCCTCCACCTCGGGTTGCACGACGCGCTCGAGGCTGCGACCGACGCGCGCGCGGAGTACTTCCGCAAGCGCCCGAGGAGGCTCGACGACCGGATCGACCCGGTCGTACGCCCGGGCGGGACGTCGTACCCGGACGAGCGCGCGGCGGCCGCAGGGGCGGCGGGGGCGCTGCTCCGCTACCTCTTCCCGGACGCTCCGGAGGGGAGCTTCGAACGGCTCGCCGAGCAGGCGGCCGAGTCGCGGCTGTGGGGCGGGGTGAGCTACCGCAGCGACGTCGTAGAAGGCCTCGCCCTCGGCCGCCGGGTCGCCGCCGTCACCATCGAGCGCGCGGACGCGGACGGGCACAGGACGCCGTGGGACTTCGCGGACCAGCGGCTCTGCTCGACCGAGCGGTGCGAAGGTCCGGACGAGGCCTATTGGGTGCCCACGCCGACGGGCTTCCAGTACCCGCCCTCGGACCCGATGGCCTCGAAGTGGGAGACGTACCTCATGGACGAGCCCGGGCAGTTCCTGCCCCCTCCTCCGCCGGCGTACGGGTCCGAGGAGTTCATGGCGGAGCTGGGCGAGGTGAAGCGCCTGTCGAACGACGCCACCGAGGACGAGCGGGAGCTCGCGTTCTTCTGGGACGACGGACCGGGGACGTACTCGCCCGCGGGGCACTGGAACGACATCGCGATCGACCTCGTCCGCAACCGCGGGTTCGACACGATGGAGACGGCGCGGACGTTCGCGCTGATGAACGCAGCCATACGCGACGCCTTCGTCGCGACGTGGCACGCGAAGTACCACTACTGGAGCATCCGGCCGGTGACGGCGATACGGAGGGAGACGATCGCGGGGGCCCCGAATCCCCACTACGACCCGGGGTGGCTCCCGAACCTGTCGACGCCGCCCTTCCCCGCGTATCCGTCGGGCCACTCGGCGGAGTCCGCAGCGGCGGCACGCGTGCTCCAGTACCTCATGCCCGACTCGGGCGACCCGTCGAAGGCGATCGCCGCCGAGCCGGGCCCGGCGGGGAGCATCGACGAGCTCGCGGAGCAGGCCGCGTACTCCCGGCTCCTGGGCGGGATCCACTTCCGGTCGGACAACGACGCCGGCCTCGCGCTCGGTCGCCGGATAGCCGCGCTCGCCATCGAGCGGGCCCCCTAGCTCGCCGCCGGCGACCGCACCGGTTCCCCGGGGTCGCTCTGGTATGAATCCGCTGCCCGGCGAGGCCGGGCCACGAACGGCGACGCGGAAGGGGTGGCAACCACATGGCAACGCCGGCGGCGACGCGAGGGCGCGGGCTGGACGGGTTCTTCAGGATCACAGAGCGCGGTTCGACCGTGCGCACGGAGGTCATCGCGGGCGTCACGACGTTCATGACGATGGCCTACATCCTGTTCCTCAACCCCGCGATCCTGAGCCTCCCGGACCGCAACGGCGACACGCTCAGCGCCACCGCCGTCCTGACCGTCACCGCGCTCGCGGCCGGCATCACGACGATCGCGATGGGCGCCTACGCGAACTACCCGTTCGCGATCGCGGCGGGCCTCGGGCTCAACGCGGTCGTCGCGTTCCAGCTCGTCGGCGGCAACCAGCTGACGTGGCCGGAGGCGATGGGCGTCGTGGTCACGGAGGGGATCATCATCCTGATCCTCGTCCTGACGAAGTTCCGGCAGGCCGTCATGGAGGCCGTGCCGATGCCGCTCAAGCAGGCGATCGCCGTCGGCATCGGCCTGTTCATCACGATCATCGGCCTCGTCGACGCGGGGTTCGTCACGACCGGTGGGGGGGCGCCGCTCCAGCTGGGGACGGGCGGAGAGCTGCAGGGATGGCCCGTCACGGTCTTCGTGATCGGGCTGCTGATCACGATCTTCCTCTTCATCCGGCGCGTGCGCGGCGCGCTGTTGATCGGCATCCTCAGCACGACGGTCGTCGCCGTCATAGTCAACGAGCTGTTCCTGGACGGCGCGGGCTTCGGTCTGGAGGGTGAGAAGGCCAAGCTCGCCACGCCGTTCGACTTCCCGTCCGGCAGCGACTTCGCGCTGATCGGCGACTTCTCTTTCGGGTTCTTCGCGGAGATGGGCGTGATCGCCGCCGTGCTGGCGATCTTCACGATCATGCTGTCGGACTTCTTCGACACGATGGGCACCGCGGTCGGCCTGGGGCGCGAGGCGGGTCTGCTCGACCGGGAGGGCCGCCTCCCGGACGTGGACAAGGTGCTCGTCGTCGACTCGGCCGCGGCGGCGATCGGCGGCGCGTTCTCGGCGTCGTCGAACACGACGTACATCGAGAGCGCCTCGGGGATCGCAGAGGGGGGGCGGACGGGTCTCACTGCCGTCGTCGTAGGCGGCCTCTTCCTGCTCTCGATCATGTTCTCGCCGCTTGCCGAGATCATCCCGCTCGAGGCCGCGGCCCCCGCTCTCGTCGTCGTGGGCTTCTTGATGATGACGGCCGTGCGTGAGATCCCGTGGGAGGACTTCGACCTCGCGCTGCCGGCGTTCCTCACGATCGTGCTGATGCCGTTCACGTACTCGATCACGAACGGGATCGGCGCGGGCTTCATCTCCTACGTGTTCATCAAGCTGACGCGCGGCCGACCGAACGACGTCGCGCCGATGATGTGGGTGGCCGCCGGGGCGTTCGTCGTCTACTTCGCCATCTTCTACGTGCGCGACATCCTCACCTAGCATTACCGGGTGACGCCTTCGGATACCCCGGCCCCCCGGGTCCTCGTGGTCGCGCTCGGCGGCAACGCGCTCCAGCGCCCGGAGGACGACGACTCGGTCGCGGGAGACTTCGACCGCACCGCCGAGACCGCGCGGCACCTCCGCCCGCTGATCGCCTCGGGCGAATGGCGCGTCGTCGTCACGCACGGGAACGGCCCTCAGGTGGGCAACCACCTGTTGCGCGGGGAGCTCGGCTACGAGCACGGCGCGACGCCCTTGCTGCCGCTCGACGTGTGCGTCGCCGACACGCAGGGGGGCATGGGCTACATGATCCAGCAGTCGCTTGCGAACGAGCTCGCGGCGGCGGACGTCCCGGCGGTCGTCGCGTCGCTCGTCACGCAGGTGCTCGTCGACGTCCGCGACCCCGCGTTCGACCGCCCCTCCAAGCCGGTGGGCGAGAGCGTTCCCGAGGAGCGCGTCGCCGAGCTCGAGTCCCGCGGCTGGACGCTCGTGGAGGACCGGCATCACGGATGGAGGCGCGTCGTGCCCTCTCCCGACCCGGTCGAGGTCGTCGAGGCCGAAGCCGTGCGCGCGCTCGTCGCGGCGGGCGTGACCGTGGTGGCCGCAGGCGGCGGAGGCGTGCCCGTCGTCCAGCGCTCCGACGGATCGTTGGAGGGGGTTGCCGCCGTCGTCGACAAGGACCTCGCCTCGGCCCTCCTCGCGGCCGACCTGCAGGCGGCCGGGCTCGTCATCCTCACCGACGTCGCGCAGGTGGCGCTCGGGTTCGGCACGCCCGGCGAACGGCCGATCGACCGCATGACGGTCCGCGACGCCCGGCGCTACCTCGAGCGCGGCGAGTTCCCGGCGGGGAGCATGGGACCGAAGGTCGAGGCGGTGTGCCGGTTCGTGGAGGCCTGTGGCGGGACCGGCGTGATCACCTCGATCGACCGGTGCGTCGACGGGGTCTACGGGCGCGCGGGGACGCGGATAGTCCGGTAGCGGTGGCGGCCGCCGCCGCCCGATGCGACCGCGTCGCCGAACGTGGCCGCCATGAAGACAACGCTCGCGCTCGTCGCGTCCCTCGTCGTGACTTGGTGCCCGCCCGCGGGGGCCCAGGAGCCGGAGCTGTGGCTCACGCCTCCGGTCGACGGTGCAATCGTCGCCCGGTTCGACCCTCCCGCGCGCAAGTGGGGCAGCGGCCACCGGGGCGTCGACTTCGCGGCGCCGCGCGGGGCCGCGGTGCGCGCCGCCGCGTCCGGCACGGTCTCCTTCGCAGGGTCCGTCGCGGGCACGCTCGCGGTCACGATCGACCACGGCCCTTTCGACACGACGTACTCCGCGCTCGCCACGATCGACGTGGGCAGCGGGGACTTCGTCGAGCGGGGCCACTGGATCGGGACGGCCGGCGAGGCGCACGCCGGCGGCGCGGGTGGCCTGCACCTCGGCGTCAAGACCGGCGACGGGTACCTCGATCCCGCGCTGTTCCTCGGCCCGGTCGACGCCTCTGCCGCGATCTACCTGGCGCCGGTGATCGATCGCACCAGCTGGGAGGCGCTCCCGGAGCCGCTGCGGCCGATCCCGCTCACCGCGGGAGACCACGCCGAGGACTGCGTCGACCGGAGCGACGTCTCCCCGGCTTCGACCGCGCCGAACGAGAACGTCGTCGTCGTCCTCAGCGGTCTGGCCAGTCGCTCGGCGGGACCGGCGCACACGCCGCTGTACCGTCACGCGGTCGAGCTCCTCGGGTATCCGGCGGAGCGCGTCTACACGTTCTCCTATGCGGGGATGGAGGGGCCGCGCCTCCACGAGCCGTACGAGCCCTCCGCGACGTTCGGCGACCTCCGCGTCGCGGCTTCGAAGCTGCACGGGTTGCTGCGCGCGGTCGCCGCGCGCCACCCCGGCGCGGACGTGGACCTGCTCGCGCACTCGCAGGGGGGTCTGGTCGCGCGCCTCTTCCTCCAGGAGCTGCAGACGTCATGGGCGCCGGGGCTCCCGCGGGTGGACCATCTCGTCACGTTCGCGACCCCGCACACCGGCGCACCGGTCGCCGACGTCGTCGGTCGCATGGACGAGTCGTTCGCCGGCAACGCGATCAACGACGCCGTCTCGGCCGTGGCGCGCCGCACGGGTTGGTTCCCGGACCCGCGCGCAGAGGTGGTGGGCCAGCTGTCGCCGTCTTCCGAGCTGCACGGCGTGCTGGCCCGGGAGGACGTGGCCTTCGGGACGCGCGTGCTGTCCCTGTCGGTGCCGGACGACGTCGCGGTCCCGGTACACCGCGCGCGCCTCGTGCACGAGCAGAACCTCACGCTGCCGCCGGCGGGCGGGTTCGCTCACAGCCGGATAGTCGAGTCCGAGCGGGCAGCGTCGGTCGCGCACGAC
>DATADL010000037.1:0-1539 GCA_036258555.1 Actinomycetota bacterium
GAGATCCAGTTCGACGTGTTCGTGTACCCCGGCTTCGAGCAGATCGTCGTGCATGCGGCGAGGCTCGCGTGGAGGACGAGGGGCGAGGTGCCCGCGTCGATCGTCGTGCGCATCCCGTACGGCGGCGGCGTGCGCGCGCCGGAGCTGCACTCCGACTCGCCCGAGGGTCTGTTCACGCACGTGCCGGGGCTCAAGGTCGTGTGCCCGACGACACCGACGGATGCACGGACGATGCTGCTCGCCGCGATACAGGACCCCGATCCCGTGATCTTCATGGAGCCCAAGCGCATCTACCGCGCGGGGCGCGAGGAGGTCCCCGACGCGCCGCCGTTCCCGATCGCACGCGGGAACGGCGTGTACAACGACTACCTCACGAAGGCGCGCGTGGCCCGCGACGGCGACGACCTGGCGATCCTCACCTACGGCGCCACCGTTCCCCTGTCGTTGCAGGCGGCGGAGAGGCTCTCGGCCGAGCGCGGCGTGAGCGTCCGGGTCGTCGACCTGCGCTCGCTGTTCCCGCTCGACGTCGACGCGATCGTGAAGGCGGCGTCCGAGTGCGGGCGTGCCCTCGTGGTGCACGAGGCGCCGCGCATGAACGGGATCGGAGCCGAGGTGTCGTCGCTGATCCACGAGCGCGCGATGCTCGACCTCGAGGCGCCGGTCGGGCGGGTCACGGGGTACGACGTGCCGTTCCCGCAGTTCGCGAACGAGGACGACTACCTGCCGTCGGTCGACCGGATCGTGCTCGGCGCGAACAAGGTGCTGGACTTCTAGTGGGTCCCCGCTAGTGCCCGACTTCAAGCTCCCCGATCTCGGCGAGGGCGTCACCGAGGCGGAGGTCGACCGCTGGCTCGTCTCCGAAGGAGACGTCGTCGGCGAGGACGACCCGATCGTCGAGCTCATCACCGACAAGGCGACGGCCGAGATCCCGTCGCCGTACGAGGGCGTCGTGTCGCGCATCCACGTGAAGGCGGGCGAGGTCGTCCCCGTCGGAACGGTCCTGATCACCATCGGCGAGCCGGTCGCCGGCGACGGCTCCGGGCCGGCGCCCCCGCCCCCGCCGCCTCCCCCGGCAGCCGAGTCTCCGTCCGCTCCCTCGGAGGTGACGTCCTCCAACGGGTCCGTGAAGGCGATGCCGCCGGTGCGCAAGCTCGCCCGCGACCTCGGCGTCGACATCACGACGGTCCGGGGAAGCGGGCCAGAGGGCCGGATCCTGCGCGAGGACGTGGAGGCCGCTGCCGGTCCCGGGCGCGCTGTGGAGCCCGCGCGGGCCAAGCCTCTTCCGGCGGGTGGACGCCGCGAGCCCTTGCGCGGCGTCCGCAGGCTGATCGCCGAGAGGATGTCGGCTGCGCACCGGACCGTGCCGCCGGTCACGCACGTCGAGGAGTGCGACGTCACCGAGCTCGACGCGACGCGCAAGCTGGTGAACGAACGCAACCCTGACCAGCTGCGGCTGACCTACATGCCGTTCATCGTGAAGGCCGTCGTCGCGGGGCTGAAGCAGTACCCCGCGCTGAACGCGTCGCTGGACGAGGACGC
>DATADL010000038.1:0-2088 GCA_036258555.1 Actinomycetota bacterium
CGGGTCGTCGAGGTCTCGCGCTGGATGATGGACACGGGCATCGACTGCATCTCGTACGGCGACACGACCGGGATGGCGACGCCGCGCCGCGTCGCGGACGTCGTCACCGCGCTCCGGGAGGAGCTCCCGGGGCTCACGCTCAACATGCACTTCCACGACACGAGGGGAACGGCCCTCGCGAACGTGCTGACGGCGCTCGACCTCGGCGTCGACTACTTCGACGCCTCGGTCGGAGGCATGGGGGGCAGCCCCTACGCGGCCGGAGCCACCGGCAACGTCGCGACCGAGGATCTCGTCCATATGCTTGCGGACATGGAGATCGAGACCGGCATCGACCTCGACCGGCTCCTCGCCGCGGCGCGGCTCGCACAGGGCTTCATCGAGGGCGAGCTGCCGAGCAAGGTGCTGAAGGCCGGCCCGCGCTGGGCCGTGTCGGGGAGCCCCTGATGTTCGAGCGCATCCTGATCGCGAACCGCGGCGAGATCGCGGTCCGGATCGCGAGGACGTGCCGGGCCCTCGGCGTCGAGGCCGTCGCCGTTCACTCCGACGTCGACGCCTCGGCCCGACACGTACAGGCGGCGTCCCACGCGGTCCGGCTTCCGGGCGTCGCGCCCGTCGACACGTACCTGAACGTCGAGGCGATCCTCGCCGCGGCGCGAGACACGGGAGCCGAGGCCGTGCATCCGGGCTACGGGTTCCTGTCTGAGAGCGCCGCGTTCGCGGAGGCCGTCGTCGACGCGGGTCTGGTCTGGGTGGGGCCGCCACCGCCGGCCATCCGCGCGGTCGGCGACAAGATCTCGGCGAGACGGCTCGCCGTGGAGGCAGGTGTGCCGGTCGTCCCGGGTATCACCGACCCCGTCGAAGACGTGGCCGTGCTCGAGGCGTTCGCGTCCGAGCACGGCTATCCCGTCGCGATCAAGGCGTCGGGGGGCGGCGGTGGACGGGGGCTGAAGGTCGCGCGCTCGGAGGCCGAGCTCGAGCCGGCGTGGTCCGCGGCGCGCCGCGAAGCGGTCGCTTACTTCGGGTCCCGCGACGTGTTCGTCGAGCGCTACCTCGACGGCCCCAAGCACCTCGAGGTTCAGCTGCTCGCGCCGGGTCCCGACGAGGCCCTGTGGCTTGGCGTCCGCGACTGCTCGCTGCAGCGCCGTCACCAGAAGCTGATCGAGGAGACCCCGCCGCCGCGGTGGGCCGAACGCGTCCCCGAGATGGGCGAGGCCGCGGTCGCGCTCTCGAAGGCCTGCGGGTACGTCAACGCGGGGACGGTCGAGATGCTCGTCGACCGCGCCGGCGAGTTCTACTTCCTCGAGGTCAACGCGCGCTTGCAGGTCGAGCACACGGTGACGGAGGAGGTCCTCGGGCTCGATCTCGTCGAGTGCCAGCTACGCATCGCCGCGGGCGAGCGGCTGCCGTTCTCGCAGGCCGACCTCGTCCCACGAGGCCACGCGATCGAGTGCCGCATAAATGCAGAGGACCCTGCGCGCGGCTTCGCTCCGACGCCGGGCCGTCTCGTGCGCTACCGGGAGCCGGCCGGCCCCGGCGTCCGGGTCGACTCGGGGTACGCGGAGGGCGACGAGATCCCGGGCGCGTACGACTCGTTGATCGCGAAGCTGGTGACGCACGGAGCCGACCGCGACGAAGCGCGGGCGCGGATGCTGCGCGCCCTGGAGGAGTACGTGATAGAGGGAGTCGAGACGACGATCCCGGCTCACGTGCTGCTGCTCGAAGAGGAGTCGTTCGTCGCGGGGACGCACGACACGACGACGGTCGAATCGGGCTCGGTCCTCGACGACCTCGCGGTCTCCGCCGAGGAGATGCGCGACGTCCTGCTCGTCGGTGGGAAGCCCGTGCGCCTGTGGAACCCCGCGATGGCAGCGTCGGCTGCGGCCGCGACCCACGGGACCGTCGCCGGAGGCGACCTCGTCTCGCCGATGCAGGGGACGATCCTCGAGGTGCTGGTGTCGCCCGGCGACCGGGTCGAGGCCGGGCAGACGCTCGTCGTCCTGGAGGCGATGAAGATGGAGAACGCGATCGCGGCTACTGCGGCGGGCGTCGTCGCGGAAGTCAACGCAGAGGTGGGGAAGACGGCGG
>DATADL010000039.1:0-4213 GCA_036258555.1 Actinomycetota bacterium
GACGCGCTGCGCTTCGAGGTCAAGGGCTTCGGCATCGACGTGATCGTGATCGAGCCCGGCGTGATCAAGACGAACTTCGGCGACGTCAACGTCGGATCGATCGACCTCGGCGACCCCGAGGGTCCCTACGCCGACTTCAACACGGGCGTCGCCCGCGTTGTGGCCGGTGCGTACGCGCCGAAGGCGCGCGGCATGGGGACGAGCGAGGGGGTCGCGGCCGTGATCGAACGGGCGATATCGGCGCGCCGGCCGAAGACGCGCTACGTGTACCCCGCGATGGGCAGGGCGCTGATCACCGCCCGCCGGCTGCTGCCCGACCGGGCGTTCGACGTTCTGCTGCGATCGCGCTACCCCGCGCCGCGCCCGCGCTAGCTACTTGTCGGCGCCGGCGTCCGGCAGCTTCTTGCGCGGCGCGACGAAGCCTCCGATGAGCACGCCCGCCGTTCCTCCGGCGAACGCAAACGCCACCGCGCTGATCACGATCGCCTGGGGCGAGCCGCCGAACACGATCCATCCGAGCAGCGCGCCGAGGACGAGCCCGACGAAGCCGAGGCCGAGCATCCCGCCGAGCCCGCCCTGGGTCTGGCTCTTGGACGCGACGACGCCGGGGGCCGCGACGACGCCTTCCAGCTCGTCGGCCATCTCCTGTCGCGCCTGTGCCTTGTCGTCGGCCATCGGTCCTCCTCGGGATGCGTTTCCGCGTGGTTGGTCTCTATCCACTACCCCGAGCGGTTCCTCTCATCA
The DNA here is from genome assembly GCA_036258555.1 of Actinomycetota bacterium. Lineage (GTDB taxonomy): Bacteria > Actinomycetota > CADDZG01 > CADDZG01 > WHSQ01 > JALZEG01. The sequence continues at coordinate 745 of DATADL010000039.1, forward strand.
CGTCCAGATCGACGCCCCCCTCGACGCCGTCGACGCGGGCGCGCCCGTGCAGCTGCCAGATCCACCAGTCCCCGTCGGGGCGCACCAGGAACCTCCGCAGCCACAGCGGGCGGCCGAGGCGATCCCGTCCCGGATACCTCTCCTCGAAGTCCTCCCCGACGTACAGCACGATCTCCTGCCCCCACGCGGTCTCGACGAGCGACAGGAACCGGTCGAGCTCGGCGCGGACGGCCACCGCCGGGGGCCGCGCGCCGCAGTTGCCGGCCAGCTCGAGGTCGACGGCCGGTGGGAGCGCGCCCTCCTCCGGCGGCGCCACGGCCAGGAAGTGCCGGGCCTGCACGTCCCCGGCGGTGCACAGCGTGAAGAAGTGGTAGGCGCCCCGGTCGAGCCCTGCCGCGGCCGCGCCCTCCCAGTTCTCGGCGAACCGCTCGTCGACGAAGTCGCCGCCTTCGGAGGCCTTCAAGTATGCGAACTCGATGCCGTCGGCCGCCACTCGGGCCCAGTCGACGCGCCCCTGGTGCGACGAGACGTCGATCCCGTAGCGCTCGCCCTCCTGGAGCGGGGGCCGCCATGCGGGGACCCACCAGAGCCACCACGTCGCGGCGGCCGCCGCGACCGCGCCCGCGGCCCCCACCACCACGACCCGACGGCGCACGACGGTGATACTATTTCACCCGTGGAAATGGTGCAAAGGCGTCACGCCCCCACGGCGGACCCCTATCGGGACCTCGACGTCGTCGACGCCCGCGCGCCGCGCTTCAACCAGGGCGCGGTGGCGGCGACCAGCGCGCTTGCGCTCCTCACCGGGGAGTGGTGGATCGCCGGTCTCATGGGCGTGCAGCTGGCGGTCGGGCTCGTCTTCGGCCGCCGGTACTGCCTGCCGTGCCTCTTCTACTTCGAAGTCGTCCAGCCCCGCGTCGGAGAGGGGCCGGTCGAGGACGCGCGGCCCCCGCGCTTCGCGAACGTCCTGGGGGCGGCGTTCCTGCTCGGCTCCGCGGCGGCGCACCTGGCAGGGCTCACCGCGGTGGGCTGGACGCTCGTCGGGATGGTCGCCGCGCTGGCGACGCTGGCGGTCGTGACGGGCTTCTGTGCGGGTTGCAGCATGTACCGGCTCGCTTCCCGGGTGAGGGGCATCCGTCCCGGCCACCACGACCACGTCGACGCCGGCGACTTCGGCGTCACGTCCGAATCCGTCGTCCAGTTCACGCACCCGCTGTGCAGCGACTGCGGCGAGCTCGAGCGCGAGCTGCGGGCGGCCGGCGAGGACGTCGTGCTGGTCGACGTCACGCGCAGCCCGGACCTCGCCCGCAAGTACCACGTCGACGTCGTGCCGCTGGCGCTGCGCGTGTCGGACGGGGGCCGCGTGCTCGAACGCCTCGCCTAGCCCCCGCCCTCGAGCCTCTTCCTCTTCGCTGCGTCCATCTCGCGTGCCGCCTTGATGCCGCGGTCGCGCAGGGCGAACCACACCAGCCGCTTGCGGTCCATCACGAAGAACCGGCGCGCGTGCTTGCGAAGCGCCGTCCGGTCGATCTCGATCCCCAGCCCCGGTGCGTCGGGGACCCGCAGCGCGCCCTTGTCGTGGAGGAAGGGGGCCGTGAGCATCGAGTCGCGCGCCTCCGGGACCCAGCCCGGAGGATCGAGCGGGTACTCGAGCTCCTTCTCGTCCGCGTAACCGGAGGCCGCCATCAGGTGGAGGTTCACGGCGAACCCGATCCCGTTCGTCCACGTGTGCGGCGTGTAGGCGAGCCCGTGCTCCCGGCAGAGCCGGACGACCTCGATCGTCTGCGCGACGCCGCCCGTGAACATGGCGTCCGGCTGGAAGATCGAGTAGCACCTGCGCTCGATCATCGTCCTCAGCTCGGGCAGGCCCGAGGTGTGGAGCTCGCCGCCCGCGACGGGGACCCGAGCCTCGGCGGTCAGCCGCGCGAGGTCGTCGTACGAGTCCATCGGCAGCGGCTCCTCGAGCCACGCGACGCCTGCGTCGGCGCAGACCGCGGCGAACCTGCGCGCTCGTTCCAGGTCCCACAGCGGGGCGTCGGCGACCGCGGTCACGCGCCAGCCCTGGTTGGCGTCGACGCCGATCGCCATGCGGCCGCCGACCTCGGCGGCCACGGTCTCGACCTGCAGCCGGTCGCTGTCGAAGTCCTCGTGGACGCGGAGCTTGACCGTGCGGAAGCCCTCGTCGAAGCGGGCCGCGGCCTCGTCGACGCGGGCGCCCGGGTCGCGCACCTCGCCCGTCGACGCGTAGAGCCGCACCTCGCGCGGCGCGCCGCCGAGCATCGTGCACAGGGGCTTGCCCTCGACCTTCCCCTTGACGTCCCAGAACGCCGGCTCGATCCACCAGTTCCGCCACCCGAGGTACGACATCTCGCGCAGGCGCTGCTGGACGAGGCCGATGTCGGTCGCGTCCTCGCCGATCAGGTACGGACCGAGCAGGTTGCCGAGGCCCTCGCGCTCGCGGCCGATCGCCGGGCCGGCGCTCCACCCCTCGACGCCGCTCTCCGTGACGACGCGGACGAGCGTGGCGCGGTTCTCGTTCTGCGGGAACCCCGGGATCCACGCAGGCCGGAACGTCGCCGGCAGAGGCGAGGAGTAGTGGAAGAGCTCGATCCGCGCTACGCGCTCGGCCATCCGGCCGGCGTTACGGCAGCGTGACGTACTGCGACAAGAACGCGCGGGCCGACTCGGTGTCCAGCCGGTACGTGACGTTCGTCGCTCGGCACACCGCGTCTCCGGTGATCGTTATCGACGCGATCACGTTCGTCGTCCCGAGGAAGTTCGGCCCCCCCGAGTCGCCGTAGCACGTCCCTCCGTCGTCACGGGACGGGTTCATCGAGATGCGGAGCCACGTCGCGTTGATGGAGTTGAGCGTTCCCGTCGCCTTCATGCGGACGTCGTTGTAGAGGTACTCGTGTCCTCCGGGCCCGTTCGTCACCTCGTAGGCGCCGTAGCCGACCGAGACGAACTTCTGCGATCCCGTCAGGTTCGAGAGCGACCCCGCGGACGGGAGCTTCGCGGGAGCTATCCCCTTGACCGCCTTGTCGAGGACGACCACCGCGATGTCGTGCGTGTCGCTCTGCGCCTGGTTGTACGCCGGGTCCGCCTCGAACGTCCCGGTGTAGACCTTGTCACCGTCGACGTACGCGGTGTCGAAGGTGACGCGCACCGTCGCGCCGTCGTCGGCGCAGTGCGCCGCGGTGAGGAAGATCGTCGGTGAGATCAGAGTCCCCGAGCAGTAGATCCACGTCCCGTCGGAGTACGCCTCGTCGGCGACGAGCCCCCCTACGTTCGGGTGTGCGCTCCCGTCCGGAGTCCCGTTCGTGATGGCGCCCGCGGGTGCGGCGACGAGCAACGCGGCGGCGATGCCCGCGAGGAGAATCCGCTTCATTCGAGTACCCCCTCTGCTAGTTCCTGGAAGCAAGGCTAGCAGGACACGGGAATGGGCGGGGGGGGGGGGGGGGGGGGGGGG
>DATADL010000040.1:0-2246 GCA_036258555.1 Actinomycetota bacterium
CGACGAGATCGTCGACCTGAAGCCGAACCTCGTCGCCGTGGTCGGCGACCTCACCTCCGAGGGGTACGGGCCGCAGTTCCGTCAGGCGAAGCGATACCTCGACCGGCTCGAGGGCCTCGAGATGCTCGTGATCCCCGGCAATCACGATCTGATGAACGTGGGGTTCCTCCACTTCCGCGACGCGTTCGGGAAGAGCGACCGGGTGATGCGGCTGCCGATGACACCGCCGGACGGAGGCGAGTCCCGGCGATGGGCGACGGTCGTGGCGGTGAACTCCTCGAAGCCCGACCTCGCCGAGGGTGAGGTCGGGCACATCCGCTACGACTGGATCCGCGCCGGCTACGAGTGGCCCGACGACTACCGGATCTTCGTCCTCCACCACCATCTCGTGTCGGTGCCCGGGACCGGCCGCGAGCGCAACATCGTGTGGGACGCCGGAGACGTCCTCGCGCTCCTCACCGAGCTGGACGTGAGCCTCGTGCTCGCGGGGCACAAGCACGTCCCGAACGTGTGGCAGTTCGGGGAGATGCTGCTGGTGAACTCGGGGACGGCGTCGAGCCACCGCGTGCGCGGCTACACGCGGCCCTCGTACAACGTGATCGAGATCGACGAGGAGCGGGTCCGGATCGTCCAGCGCTATCCGGGTCTGGGCGAGGCCGTCGCCGCGACCTACTCGCACCAGGAGCGCAGGCTGAAGCTGAACCCGCAGCTCGAGGGGATGTTCAACCGGGGGGCCTGGAACGTATGACGGCGTCGCGCATGGAAGGGTGAGAGCGATGATCATTCGCATCTTCGACACCGCGGTGGATCCGGGCGACGTCGAGCGCGGCATCGCGCTGTTCCGCGAGGAGGTCGCGCCGGCGTTCGACGCATTCGACGGCTGCCACGGCATCGAGCTGCTGGTGGGCGTGGACGAGCACTCGGGCGACCTGGTCGAGGTGTGCGCGATCTCGCGCTGGGAATCGCGCGAGTCGATCGATGCGGCGATAGGGAGCGACGCTTACGTGGGGGCCCTGGCGGAGTTCCGGAAGCTGTTCCAGCAGACGCCGATAGTCAGGCACTTCGAGTCGCCCTAGGCGAGATACGCCACCCACTCGCCATCACGACGCCAAGCGCTCGCCTCCGAACGCGCGTTCGCCCCTAACTTTCGGCGCATGGCCGCCTTCTCAACTGGTATCTCGACCATCTTGCCGCTAAGTGTCGTCGCCGTCTTGGTTAGGCTCCCGCCGGGATGGACGCCGCGGAGTGGGGGGCACTGGGGCTGGCCGGCGCCAGCTTCGTCGCATCGGCGGCGGCCGTCTTGTTGAGCTGGCGGTGGCGGAGAGCCGATTCGCTTCTGCGTCTACACGAGAGCCTCCGGAAAGTGAAATCCGCCGCCCTCGAGCACCTGGACGTATATGCCGGTGAGCACCCCACCGAGGGAGACGTGGTCGACCTCCTCGAAGACGCTGCACCGCTAGCGCGCAGCGCCCCCTGGGCGGACGTGCGAGACACGGCCGACCGGCTCTTCCAAGAATGCAGGGTCGTTCTGGAGCCGCGCGTGCGGGAGCGCCCGCACGAGCGAAAGGAATCGGTGCGGCGAGAGATCCAAGAGGCGTTCGAAGCCGCGAGCGCGACGATCGCCGCGCGTGCCGCTAGGGCTCGGCGCGTGGGCTCGTGAGGAGCGGCGTGCTACCCGTTCGGTCGTAGCCCGCTAGGCCTCGGCCCTCGCTGCCGCAAGCGCCTGTTCGGTCGCGTACGCGGCCGAAGCATGCGGATCGTCCGGGCCCACCCTTGCCCTCTGCTTGCGGGCCAGCCGGTCCATGACCGCCAGGGCCCCCGGCTCTTCCTCCGCGTCCCGGAGCTCGAGGACGCCGGCGTCGACCGCCCTCCGCAGGTAGTCCTCCCCCCTCTCGGACCGCACGAGGATCATCGTCCAGCCTTCCATGCCGAGGCCGCCGCACGACAGGTCCGCGTGCTCCGCTGCGAAGTCCGGGCAATGGTGGCACCACTCGTTCGCGAACGGGCGCGCGTGCTTGAGCGGGATGTCGACGTCGCGGCCGTCGTTCAGGGTCACGATGACCTTGCCCTTGACGTTGACCTTCTTCACGTCGGCCAGCGGGATCCCGAGGTCGCGCTCGACCTTGCCGACCATGAACGCGTCGTAGTCGAACGTCTCGCAGCACATCAGGCCGATGACGAGCCCGACGCGGCGGGTCCACCGTTTGATCCCCTCGGCGGCGAGGCTGCGCACGGCCGTCGACTCG